>JBBRWS010000018.1:0-2551 GCA_038249055.1 Minisyncoccia bacterium | reverse complement strand
GGCGTACGTTTTTCAAAAAACAATTTCATGGTGCCTATGGTGTAGTGGTAACACAGCAGGTTGTGGTCCTGTTATTTCGGGTCCGATTCCCGATAGGCACCCCATTTGGAAAAGACGAGCTTTAAAACTCGTTTTTTCTGTTATATAAGGGGAGAAAGTGGTTCATAAGTGGTTTTTATCAAGCCATTGACATATTTAATTATTTATACTATAATTATTTATTGCAGTTCATTTAAATATTTACCAAAAAATACACGTTATGAAGGATTTTAAAGATTACCTTGGTTTTTTAGGTGTTGTTATTGTTTTCGTTTTTTTTGTGTCCGTTTTTAGGCAAGGGTTAATTCATCTTTTTGACGGACCAGTGGTTGAACAAAATAGTAGCTTGTTTTATCCTCAGTCGGGCGACCTTCAAATTAAAGTAACAAATAAATACCAAAATAATGGAAAATTTATTTGCGAAGAGCAGACACTTAACAATATTGTTTATGCTCAATTAAGGCTTTACCCAACCATTGGATGTGAGAGGCCAACCCTATTTTATTTAGAGGAAGGATCAAGTGAAATAAAAAAAATTGTTGTTTCAGACGCCTATCTATTAAAGTAAAAACAAGAAATTAAGTTTAGACCCACGATAACATCAAGGGTCTTTTTTTATATCAATTTATCAAATCAAAACTCTTCTGAAAAATATCTAGCTCTATTGCTATATTTTCCCAGTCAAAAGTTCTAAACGCATCACATAGTGGACCCCAAAAGGGAATGTATAAAAATAACTCTTATATTAGGGTTATTTTTATTTTTAAGGAGTTGACCCCTATCAAAAGGTCGAACCAGTTGACATATTTAAGTTTTTATAGTATAATAATTTATTACAGTTCATTTAAATATTAACATCAAAAAAGTATAGATTATGGAAATTTGTTTAAAACCAAAGGGAAAAGGAAGTTCTGCTTTTTTAAAATTTGCAGAAAACAAAAAGTTTTATTCTATTAGTATTAACGCAATTATCAATGGTGATGTTTGTAAAATGTTACTTTTCAGTGCCATTTGCGATAAAACTAAGCTGTTCTTAACGGATGGCAGTAAAACTATAGAATTATTTGTTGATTCTATAGAAGCCTCTGTTAATGATAATGAAATTTTATTAGTCGGCTTCGCTAGTTACAAAGTTGGTTATGGTGGCGGACATGTAAAAGTTACTGGCTTGGTAAAGTTTTAAGATTAATAGTTAAAAATATTAGACCCGCGATAACATCAAAGGTCTTTTTTTATATCAATTTACCAAATAATCCGGTTTAATAGTCAAAAATGGTTGGTAAAAGTGCCAAATCTGTTGTAATATTAAAGTAGAATTAGAAACAAGTAT
Organism: Minisyncoccia bacterium; assembly: GCA_038249055.1. Lineage (GTDB taxonomy): Bacteria > Patescibacteriota > Minisyncoccia > Phycocordibacterales > UBA9973 > UBA8515. The sequence goes on along the minus strand of JBBRWS010000018.1, from coordinate 1,182 downwards.
AAACCAGTTAATAATATGACAAAAAAAACACTGTATTTTGTGCGGAAGTAAGAGTGTAATTAAGTGGGGTATTAGGAGCGGAAGACAAAGATATAAATGCCAAAGATGCCATAAATTATTTGTCTGGAAGAATAAAGGCAAGTCAAAAGACAATCAAAAAGATTGGTTCAGAAAATGGATAATGGGGCGACGAATGATTAGTGAGATAGCAAAAGAGAAAAAATGCTCAGTCAGTACTGTCCAAAGATTATTTAAAGAATGTTTAGACAAGCCACCAACACCTCAAATTAAGAACAACAAAGAATGTCATCTAATGATTGATGGAACCTATGCCAGTGATTTTTGTGTAATCTATTATTTTGATAACGATTTAAAACATTTACAATATTTTGAAATAGTAAAAGATGAAAACTATCTAGATTTTAAATTGACTCTAGAACTACTTAAAGCAACTGAATTAAACATCGTCAGTATCACCTCAGATGGCGATAAGGGTCTAATTATGGCAGTTAGAGAGGTTTTTCCAGGGACAAGACATCAACGCTGTATTACTCACGTGCAAAGAATGGGGCTAGCCTATTTAACTAGATTTCCAAAGTATAAAGCGGGCAAAGAATTGAGATTAATTGTTAATGATTTACACAAAATATATAGCCACGAAGATCGGGCTGAATGGGTTAAGAGATATAGAGATTGGGAAGCGGGATACTACGATTTTTTAAACGAAAGAAATAGTCTCCTATCTGATCTAAAACTATTTAAACATTACGATATCAGACGGGTGAGAACATTAATTAATAACTCGCTTCCCAATTTATTTTATTATCTTGATGATCCTAAAATACCGAAATCAAATAATGGACTAGAATGTCGTTTTTCTTATTTAAAAAACAACCTTCGATTTCATCGAGGGTTGTCTAATCAACATAGAAGATCTTTCTTGCTTTGGTATAATTGGTTCAAATATAATGACTAATTTACCAACCATTTTTGACTATTAAACCGTAAATACTTGCTATTTACCCTTTGAGAGGATAAGCTATTAATTGAATATAAAAAAAAATTTAAGAATTATTTAGCTGATACTCCAAATTTTCCAGCAAATGGTGTTTATTTTATGTTTGAAAAAAATGAGAATGGACACGATGGTCTACGTATTATAAGAGTGGGTATTAATACATC
>JBBRWS010000017.1:0-3352 GCA_038249055.1 Minisyncoccia bacterium | reverse complement strand
TTTCAGTTAAATCGGAAGTAAATGGTAATTCAAATTTCTAAAGAAACTAACCCGCGTCCCTTTTTGAAGTGGGTAGGGGGTAAAAGTAGGTTGATACAACAATATATTCCTTATTTTCCTGAGAGTTATAAAAATTACTATAAGCTATTCTTAGGTGGTGCTGTTTTTTTCTATCTCTTAAGTTTGGTTAGATATTTTAATTCTTTATTCCTCTGATAACATATTTACAATCCATGCTATCCATCCACGGACTGTGCTTGATCGCCTTTGAATAGTTGTAATATTTATCTTTAAATTACAAGACTGCATAATTTTACCTATTACACTAATATCTGGAATAAAACCATTTGAAAGAGTAAATTCAAAAGTCTTATAAAAAACCTGATGTTGCAAAATTTTTTCAATTAAAGATAAAATCTTTATTTTGTACCTTTTTTTTAGTAAATGGCTTCCTTGATCGCTTAAACGAAATGTTGTTTCTCTAGTATTTGGGTCTATATACTTATCCATTAAGCCAAGATATCTAGCAGCATCAGTATAATAATTAGTTTGTCTTTCATCGAATTGATAATTTGCTGTTATTTCCTCCTTTGTTATTTCCTCCTTTGTTAATTCTTTATCTAGTAAAAGTGTAAGTAAATCTATGATTCTTTCAAATTTATTTGCTTGTGGAAATGGAACACTTGGCTCAGGAATTATAGTAATAGATTTAAAAACTTCAGATAGATCTTCATGTGTTATTGATTCAGGAGATATCACATAATTTCTTTGTTCTACCAATCTTATTGAATTGTAATTTAAAATTTCATCGAATTTATAGATAAAAAAGCTAAATATATTGCTCGAGTTAGAATAAGTCATTAAGATGGGAATTACTTCTTTATTTGGAATCTTAGTAGACCAAAGCCTATATGGATAATATAATTGTCTAACTAAAAAATCATCTACATCATATAATTTAGCTTCTAATAATAGAAAGTACTGATCGCTTTCAAAACCTGCATCTATTTCACATTGAGCATTATTAACTCCAATATTATGTTGAGTATCATCTACTATTGTATTTATATTAAATTTAAATGTACCTGTAGACATTCGTCCATAAACTGTGTGATACGTCTCTTCACCGTCAATCAAATTACTTATCATACCTATATTAAAAGCACAACTTAATGCTGAACTTTCTGAATATAAATTTGTATAGTCTATAGTTTCTATTCCTTTTGGGAACTCTAAAGCGATTGCTTCTAAAGTATTATCATATGTAACATTTAAATAACAATCAAACTTGCCAATAATGTATTTATTTCTAGAGACAGGTAATATAGAAAGTCTGTGGTTTTTAAAAACTTCAGGTAAATTAGCATGATGGTCAAACTTTGCCATTAATCTGCTTTCTCTGAATTCATTAATATTCGCAGATCCTATTTCAAAAAACCCTATCTTAGATATATTTTCTAGAATATGATATTTTTGAAATAACTTTTCCCAGGCAATCTCATTCTTAGATTTTTGTCTTTTATTCGATAATTTAATCATAGTTTTTTACTAAAATTTCGTCCACCTTACCTCTTTTTTTAGCATTTGAATTAATAGCTCTAATTGCTGATATTTTTATCTGTTTATAATCTTTATACAAGTCTATGATGAAGTTTGTATAAGCATTGCTTAATAGAAGTTTACAACCTCTCTTGTCTAAATTATCAAATGTTTCTTTTAACCTGATTTGCTCATCTTTATTAAATCCATTTACATCATAACCAGTAAAAGAAGCAGTATCAGAAACTGGATCATAAGGAGGATCAAGATATACAAAGTCTCCTTTTTTTGCATCTTTAAGAACGTCTTGAAAATCTAAATTAAATATTGTAATTTGGTTATCATTTAAATATTTACTTACAGCTTTTAAAACAGCTAAATCTAAAATATTTGGATTTTTGTATTTACCAAAAGGCACATTAAACTGTCCTTGAGAATTGACTCTAAATAAGCCATTATAACAAGTCTTATTCAGAAAAATAATTCTTGATGCTCGTTCTACTGGTGTTCTATCTTGAAAACTTTCTTCCCTGTCCCAATCTCTAATACCATAATAGTAATCCTCATTATTTTTATGAATTTTTAAATTATCAATTAATTCATCAACAGAGTTTCTAACAACTGTATAACAATTGATTAATTCAGCATTACTATCATTAATTACAGCCTTTTTAGGTTGCAAAGTAAATAAGAGCGCTCCTCCGCCAATAAAAGGTTCATAGTAGGTTTGGTAATTATAATTTTTAGGGAGATTATTTTCTATTAATGGAACAATTTGCCTTTTCCCTCCTGCCCACTTCAGAAACGGTTTTACTAGTTTATTTACTGAGACCATATTTTGACCTAAAAATCATTAAGTACGTTATTAGTACAATAGTACTATAAATTGATATTGTTGAAGAGATTTTTAAATATAACTCAATACGGTTGAGTTAGGGCTAAGAATAAAAATTAGCATAGGTTGAGAAGCCACTCATGTACGGAAGTTCCACCATCAAGAGGTTAGAGGTTATTTATAAAGTAAAAATAAAATTACTATAGGGTGTGTTAGGCGGGTATTTCGATATGATTTGTCACGAAAAATATAATATTAGCGTCTAACGCACCCTACTTAAGATTTACCTTATAAATGGGCTCTAATTTGGATTAGGAATGAGTTACTAATCTAAGCAAGAATGAAAGGAAGAGAATTTACCTTTTGTCTTACAGCAATTTTCAGTTAAATAGACTACGCGGTAAGGGTACAGCAATGCTGTACCCTTACAAGGTATGTGATTTAATTAAATAAAAAATTGCTGTAATTTTCTAGCCATGCCGTTGAGAGATTCTGGCTTTTACATTTTCCCAACTGTTGCCAATGGCTGGGTTTTGTAGATATTCGGCTTTGCGGTGGGCTAGCTCTTGTTTCTGCCAATCTAAAACTGGGAGTGCTGCTGGTGTAGCGGCAATCTCATCCCATAGATCTTCTACCAGTTGAAGTTTTTCCGCTCTCGAAAGACTAGAGAGTTCGGGAAATACTGGGTTCATGTTTTTCTCTAATTTTATTCACTTTCATTATTACACCCCTGAACCGCCATATCTATAACAAAATTTCTAATGACTGGAAATTCAGCTTGGATTAATTTTAGTTATTTCGCCTTGACTTCAACCTGTTTGGGCTTCAGTATGACCATTGCGGATAGCCCATGCTATTTCTAAAAGTTGAGTCCAGCGCTTTTGCATCTGTTTAGGGGTGCATTTGATCGCTTTAGCGATCGCTTGGTCGTTTTCTCGGGCAGTTTTTAACTGTAATATTTGCTGTTGCTGTTCTGTG
>JBBRWS010000016.1:0-3489 GCA_038249055.1 Minisyncoccia bacterium | reverse complement strand
AATTAACATCTGTTCCCTTGAACAATAAAGGTAGTATGTTGACAATCAATTCATTATTTGCCTGTATATCAACAACTCTATTTACATCTATCTGCTTCTGGTTAAAGATAAAATAATATTCACTCTGCTTTTCTATTTCATCCAACACTTTTTCCAGGCTACTATGCTTCATGTTCAGTGTCACCTTTGCTATTTGAGAATAGCCTGATGTAGCAAAAACATTTGAAAAACCAGCGATGATAATTAGGAATAAAATGTTGAGTCTCATAATTAATCCTTTTATTTCAGGGTGTGAATGTACCCATAAATTAAATTTTTTTTTCATAACTTTGAAAAGATTTTAATTCGGTTATTATTTATTAGTAACTTAAGTTTACCGACAGGAAAGTGCCTCTAACACTTTCCTGTTTCTTTAGTAGATCATTTTCCATAGGCATACATCCTTTTCCATTTTTTAATTTAATTAGTGTTTTCTATTTATTATAATCACTTTCTTTTTTGCGTAAATTTCATTTGGTTTTAAATCCGGTTTTTCAATCCTATAATCTATCGGCAAACTACGCTTTAATAATTCTAAAACCTCCTCAAGGCTTTCATCTTTGAACGTTGCCCGTAACCTTAAATCTTCTGTTAATGCGGCATCAATTTCAACATCAATATTATACCATCTTTCCAGCCTTCTGGCAATTACATCTAACGGATCATTCCTGAACACGAGCATCCCTTCAGTCCATGACAAATATTTATTTGGATCTACTACTTCAGTTGTAAAATCCATTTTGGCTCTATTAAATATTACAAGATCATTGGGACGCATAATATAAGATTTTTTCCTTTTTTGGGTGTTGAATAAAAGCTTCCCTTCCTCAAGAATCACTTCAACATTCTTCTCATTATCATAGGAGGCTATATTAAACCGTGTTCCTAATACCTCAACTCTAATGTCATTTGTTGTAATAATAAAAGGTCTTTGTTTATCTTTAAACACATCAAAAAAAGCTTCCCCTTTTAGAGTAATCTGTCGATCATGAATAAAGTCTTCCTTATATTTTACACTTGAACTACTGTTTAGCCACCCAGTTGTACCATCAGGCAAGCTGAACTGAGCACGCGTCCATGCAGGCGCTTTAATTTCTACCCATGCTTCTTTTTTCAAATGGCTTTCTTTATTCATTTGCAGTCCCAGTAGAAATGCAAGGGGGATTAAAAGTATACCTGCAATTCTATATGCCCATTTCATAACACTGGAATATTTATTTGCTTTCTGAGCTGATGATTTACTATTTATCTCATAATGAATTCTGTGGAGGATGTTATCAAGATTCCTATTTTCAAGATACTCTTCTTTCAATAATTCATCAAACTGTCCTGATAAAAGAGCCTTAATTTCTTTTTCAAAAAGTTCATTACAAAACAATTCTGTAATATATGATGTATCATTACCAGGACGATTACCCTTATAATAATTGATTATTTTTTCTCTATCAAAGCGAGCGGTAGTCATAAATTATTTTCTTATTTTAATTTTTGCTTTGCTATATCACACCTTTTCAAATTTTGCCAAAATCAGCTAATCAGAAAAAGCAGTTCTCGAAATCCGAGAACCGCTTTTGTCTTACCAACCAATCAGCATTAAGCTACCCAAAAATTCTTTTATTGTGTTATTTAGCAAAACCATCAATTAATTGTTTAAAAACATTGAATTAGTGACATCTTTTGTCCTATAATAATGCTATGGCTTATTAAGCCCGATAGTCCGAGTCTTGAAGTTGTATCTTTACATGCCAGGGATAAACTACTATTTCTGCTAAAGATATCAATCACATTAAGTTTTATATATAGTAATATCCACATATGGCAGTTTACACCTATGAGGAAAAGGAAATAAATGAAAAATATTTATTATATTAATGACTATGAGATAAATAGCATGAAAAATAATAAAGCTGGAACATTCTCCCTGTTAAGATTTGTCCTTATGAATTTTAGTGCTTCAGTCAATTGATTCTCCACAGTTTTATGGCTGATTTTCAATTCTTCTGCAATTTCTTTTATACTCAACTCCTGGAACCTGCTTTTCATAAATATTTCTCTCCTTCGCTCAGGTAATTTATTTACTAGCTCAATAATATATTGATATAATGAATTATATGTAATTTTCTGAGAAGTGTACATATCCTGATCATTTGCGGCGTTTACATTAAAATAGTTAGACAAATAAGATTTTGTTCGGAAATGTTTCTTGATAATATTAAAAGCAATTGTAAAAAGGAACGATTCAAAAGAAAATTCCTGTTTAAGCTCTGCCCGCTTCTCCCATATTATTGTAAAGAGCTCCTGAATCAGCTCTTCTGCCTCTTCTTCTGATTTCAAATAACCATATGCAAAACGGTATAACTTACCACTGTATTCATTATACAGAGCATTAAACGCTAACAAATTACCTTCTGAAAGCGAGTGTACAAGCTGTGGATTGTTGTTTTTTAAATGATCTTGCATCTTTTGGGCTGTGAGCGTATATTTCCTTTTAATCAGAAGCTACTCTTGTAGATTTGGAAATGGAGTTAGGGTCATCCCGGTAATCGTAATATCAAATTTACGTTAAAAACAATAGTTTTTTCACAAATAACTAAAAAAATGAAAATAACAACCTAAAATATGGATATCACTAAGAGATTCACTGAAATCGAAGTTATATATTGCAAAAAATCCCGATGCAAATCTTTTATTTGTGATATTCTATTATGAAAAATTGTTCAAATAGAAATTCTTAAACCATTTATCTTTAAGTTTAACTTTCTAATGTCTTGATATGATCAGGATATAATCTGCCGGTATTAAATCAGTAATTATTTGAAATTGCAATCGTAAGCCTTTCGAAAAGCTTTTAACCCAATTTTCTTCGATTCAGTTTGTATTAAAATTCATCCAAAAAATATGTTGGAATTTTCCATTTATATTTTTGCAAATGCCTTTCAATGTACTCTTAGCATTACTATTGTCCGAATTTTCCTCCAGTAAAATCTTAGCCTTGGATTCCATTGAATATTTTTCCCTGGTGGGCGCGTATTTGCAACGCATGCGCTGGTAATTATTTCTTTTTTTTTTCACGACATTACACCAGCAATATTTTCGTAATATTGTCATGCCGTGTCAGATAAATACAAAATATGCAAAGGCCACGAGCCATTAAAACTGTTTCCGTAGGCGCTTTAATTGCCACTTAGCAGTGCAACCCAAAGAAAATACAATACTAGAAAGATACATCCTAACGTTAAAAAAGAAGGTAAAAGCCATCACTAAGCGATGAAAAGAAAATATAATTACTTAGAAAAAATCATCATACTTTCTAATCCACAAATGAAAGAATTAGAAATATCCGGATCTAAAGGTACAATTCTAGGCTATGATTTAATTGACAGGAAATGGATATATTCAGTAGATATTGAGGATAAAGAATTATTGTATAGCGTGGGTGAAATAAATATT
>JBBRWS010000015.1:0-8840 GCA_038249055.1 Minisyncoccia bacterium | reverse complement strand
TCCTGCTCCATCTGTGTATGCAGTTTCCATATCACTTACTGCTGTAGTCATTTTGACTGGAGTAGGGTCAGCATATCCTGGAGCATATACCTTTCCTGTTATTAAAGACGATGTTGAATATGCACCACTAGCTGGTAAATCGAGAGCGAATCCTGTTATATAGCTTGCTGCGGCTGGACTAATACCAACATCTCCGATAACTGAAGTAGTACCGGTTGTTGTGATTGCTGTCTTTGCTAGGATTACAAAGTCACCGGCTGTTCCTAGGTTGATGGATGATGGGCCGGCGGCGAAAATTATTATTGGAATAATAAAACCAAAAATCAAAAATGCTATTGATATCATTAAAATTCTTTTAATCTTTATCATGTGATTTATTAATTATGACAACCATAAAAAATATATTTTTAAAATGATTGAGATAATTTTACTTATAATTTATTAGTTATTTATTAAAAATACGCGAGCGACCTTTAAAATTAAAATTTATTTGTATTTTTAACTTGTTTATTCACAATTAAAAAAACTCAAACAAATTGCTTGAGCTTCTAGAGCTTCTTCTGAAATAGTTCCACTTGAACTATTTAACTTAATATTATAATTATATTATTAAGTTATTTTGCTGTCAAACTTTTATACACTTAAATGGGGATAATTTATATTTATTATTAAATTATTTTATTTAACTCAAAAAGCACACATTATGTGTGCTTTTTATAAATTTTTAATTATTGAGTAACTGTATCTACTTTATTAATTAAATTTTTTATAGTACTTGTGGTACTAGTTTTAGGTTTTACAACCTCTTCAACTTTTATACTTTCAAGCTGTGGAAAGGTTTTTTCTATTTCTTCTACTGTTTTAAATCCGCTATATACCTTGCCGTTTATAACAATGGCGGGTAAATTATCTGGCACTTTATATATAGATATCATTGCTCTAATTGCAGCAATATCTAAATTATAATCAAAAGAATAAACGCGCAAATTTGGATAACTTTGACGTAAATCGGTCAAAACATAGCCTTGTTTAGTACATTCATCGCAATTATCATTTTTATAAAAATAAAGAATAAAAATTGATTTTTGACCACACCTTTCTGTAATCTTCTTCATCAATAAATAATCTTTTATTTCAAGAAGAGAATAATATTTCTTTAAACTTATTACATCAACATTTTCTATGCCAATATTATTTTCACTATATGAAATTTTATCAGCTAGTGAGTTTAATTCTGAAGACAATACTGTAGTTGATACATCCTTACATGAAAGTTCTTCGAGTAGAGAAAACTGTGTTTCAGATGACATTAAATCAAGAGAAATAGTACTTTCTATAGATTTTAGTTGATCAATCTTTTTATTATTAAAATAATTTGAAAGCCATAATCCTGATATAAATATAGATGAAGTTATAAATAAAACTATTATATATTTTTTCCAATCATTTGCTTCGTGTTCGTGTTTTTGTTTATCCATAAAATTTAATTATTTAATAACGCGTCGTTCAAATGTCCAACTGGACTCTTTGGATATAATAGCATTGTAAATTGCCCTTAAAACCCAAAAAGGCGCTACTATACTGTATATTACAACGAAATAGATGATTGAAATAGAAAAACCAGACTTACCTTCTGCCATTTTTCTACCAATCATCACTGATACAATGACTAGTATATACAATAATATAGATAAGAACAATACAGCTTTTGTACTCACAAAAAACCAATCAAATTTGTAATGAAATTCAAAAAAACGACTAAAGCCTACGGTTTGTATTTGTACTATTTTGTCGTAAACAAATCTTATTATATTTCCTATTATATTAGTAAACAAGAAAACAACTCCAATAATAGAAATTATTCCAGACGGTAATGTAAATAAAGCAACAGTTCCATATTCCTTCTTAAACAGCAACCTTCTATAGTCTATAAGATTTTTAATAAAACCATAAATCCATCTTAGTCGCTGACGATAAAGTTTTGCAACTGAATCTGGTGTATTTGTATAAACATAAGCATCAGGACAATGATCTATCTTATAACCATTTTCTTGCATACGTAAAGCAATCTCTTGGTCTTCTGTATTGTGAGCCTTATGATAAGGACCAAGTTCGTCAAAAACTCTTTTTCTAAAAATAGAGAAAGGACCAGGCGTTACGTGAATTCCTCCCATAAATCCAAGCATCTTCTTTGTATAAATAGACATATCATATTCTATATTTTGTGCATATTGAATAATATTTTTAGGATTATATGCAATAATAGATGGTGCTACTGCCATAGTTCTTTCATCGTTCTGAAAATAACTTAATATTCTTTTTAGTGCCTGAGGATGAACAAGGGAATCAGAATCCAAACAACCAAAAAACTCTGAAGTGGTTTTTTCTAATGCCAAATTTAACGCAGTATGTTTTCCCCCATTTTCTTTTTTAAATGAAAAAATATTTACACCATCTTCAAATCCTTTAATTATATTCCAAGTGTTATCTTTACTTCCGTCATCAATTAAGAATATTTTAATTTTATCCTTTGGGTAATCTAAAGACATCAAAGATTTAACTGTCTTATCTATAGTCCCCTGTTCATTATAACAAGGCACAGCAATAGTTACGGTGGGATAATTTAATAGCTCTAGATATTCTGGATGTTTAACAATATGACGCTTTTTTTCAAAATATGTCACCAAAAAAAATATCTGCACATAGACAGAAATGAAGCAAAACACATAAAATAAGGCTGTGTAAACTGAATCCATAATTAACTCATAGTATAACATATTATCTATATTTTTCAACATTTAAATTATGTTTTAAAAATATTATTTTATGCTATAATGTTCACACATATTTCCTCTTATTAATTGAGTATTTACAAGATTAATAAGTGATATGTTGAAATATTATATTTTTATTATTAAATAAAGTATACCCTATAAACAGGGTTACTTATCAACAAAATGGAAAACGAAAACAACGAAAACCCAACACAAGAGCAAGACAACGAGAATGCAAATCAAGAACAACCACAAAATAAAGTAGAACAAGCACAACCAAAAATATCAACACCTATAGCTATTATAATAGCTGGATTATTAATTATGGGTGGAATTTTACTCACTAACGGAGGAGGTAAAGTAGTCGCTAAAGAAAAAACATTATCCGAGCAAGTTGGAGTATCTAAAGATAAATTAGCAGAATGTATGCAAAATTTTGATAAAGATGCATTTGGTAAAAAGATACAAACAAGTGTTGAAAGTGCGATGAAAGGCGAAGCTGGAATGGGAACACCTTACACAATTGTAATCGGTGCAAATGGAGTTAAGTCTAAAATCAATGGTGCTGATTCATACGAAAATGTTAAAAAAATTATAGATGAAGTTATTGCAGGAAAAGTAACGACAGAATATATGGGTGAAGTTCCAGCAGTTGATGCAGATGATCACATATTTGGAGATATTACAAAAGCACAAGTAACACTTATTGAATATTCTGATTTTGAATGTCCATTCTGTGCAAGATTCCATCCAACTCTAGATAAAATAGTTGGTGAATCAAATGGTAGTATCGCCTGGGTTTATCGTTCATTTCCTCTAACTCAAATACATCAAAATGCTATGGAAAGAGCTATCGCTGCAGAATGTATAGCCAAAATAAAAGGAAGTGATGCCTTCTGGAAATATGCGGACTTATTATTTAAAATAGTAGCTCCTGTAGAAGAACCAGTAGACGCACAATTATAAAGAGCCATTAGATATAAATAAAAAAGCGGTTGGGCTATGCCCAACCGCTTTTTTATTTTACCTTTCTTCATTACCAAACCAAACTTATGGGATTGACTCGGTAATTAAATATAAAGTTAATGATATTTAATTAATCAAAGTAATTCTTTAAACGAGCGATTTTTTCATTGTTACGAAGCTTTTCATGGACTTTGGCTTCAATCTGACGAATACGTTCACGAGTGACTCCAAATTCTTGACCAACTTCTTCTAGGGTGTGTTGTATACCATCATTTAACCCGTAACGAAGCTCAAGAATTTTTCTTTCTTTAGGATTAAGAGTATCAAGCACTTCTTTAATTTGATCAGAAAGAATACGACGTGAAGCATCTTGGTCTGGACGAAGAATTTTGTCATCTGGAATAAATTCACCACGTGTTGATTTTTCATCATCATCTCCTATTGGTTGTTCAAGTGAAACTGTATCTTGATTGATTTGCTCTATGATATGAATTTTTTCAACTTCCAAATTCATTTCTGTTGCAATTTCTTCTATCAATGGTTCACGTCCAAGGTCTTGAGATAATCTTCTAACAACTTGTTTGTATTTAGAAATAGTTTCAACCATGTGAACTGGAATACGAATTGTTCGAGATTGATCAGCAAGAGCACGAGTTATGGATTGACGTATCCACCATGTTGCATAAGTTGAGAATTTATAACCTTTAGTCCAGTCAAATTTCTCTACGGCTTTAAATAAACCTAAGTTACCTTCCTGAATTAAATCAAGCAGAGTAAGGTCAGAACTACGTCCAACATATTTTTTAGCAATAGAAACAACAAGACGAAGGTTTGCACGAGCAAGTAAGTTTTTAGCTTCCATATCCCCTTTTTCAATACGGTATGCGAGATTCTTTTCTTCACTTGCAGGGATTAGCGGATATTGACCAATCTCTTTCAAATACATTTGAATAGAATCATAAGTTTGAGAATCTTTACTATACTTCAAAACTAATTTGTCTGTACTACTATCTACATCAAGTAAATTACCCCCTTCTAAAACATCAACTCCTGAAACAGATAATTTTTCATAAAGTTCGTCCAAAAAAAGAATATTATTCTCTATATCAGGGAATATTTTTATAATCTCATCATAAGTTATAAAACCTCTTTTTTTACCTTTCTCAATAATTTGATTAGACTTATCCTCAAGATCAAATAATTTCTTTTCTAAAGATGAAGCTTTGGCTGAGGCAGATTCTCTAACTTTTTTAACGGGTGTCTTTTTTACTTTAGATATCTTATTACTTTTCTTAACAACCTTAGTTAGAACTTTTTTCTTTGCTACTACTTTTTTTATAGACTTTACTACCTTTTTTTTATTATGAGACAAAGTAGAAGAAACTTTTTTAACTACGGCCTTACTCTTCGGCTTTATTTTAGTAACCTTTTTTATTATTTTCATCTTTTTATTTTTTTTTATAATTTTTTTTGCCATAGAAATTATTTTGATCTAAGACTTTTAATATATTCTATTTTTTCGACTAATTTTTGATAAGCAATGATATCTGATTCAAGATTTTCTTTATTAATATTTCTTTCTTTTTCTTTGATTTTTATAGACAAGGAGTAAACCTGCTCATTTAAAATTTCTTCTTCTAGATTTAAAATGATTTCTTTCGTGTCTTTCATTAATACATTAATCTTGTCACAGTACCACATTTCAGCCTCAAAAGATAGATTATCAGAATTTGGTTCATATAAAGCAAGCATATTATTATATTTATCAGAACCAATACTTTCTTCAAATGTTGACCTCATAATTTCTATTTTAGAAGAATGTTCTTCATTTTCTCCTTTCCAAAAAATTATTCCAAACAATTTCTTTTCTAAATTATCACGGCGTGAATTAATATCTTTTGTATCTACTTGTTTTTCTACCTTAAAATCATTATTTATATTTTGCTTCTTTTCATATTTTTTATAATCCTCTGTAATAGCGCTTTCTGAAATTCCAGTCTTTTCGTAAATTTCTTTTATATAATTAGATTTTTTTATTGAGCTATTTATCATTCCTAAAAATGGAAATATTTTATCTTCAATTTGCTTTCTTACTGACTCTTTATCCTTATATTTCTCACATATTTTATCTAAATGAAAGCTAATTATATCTGTTTTATTTTTTATGATATTCTCCCATTTTTTATAATCTTCCTGTATTATATCCGCGGGATCTTTACCTTTTGGGAAAATAGCAACTTTTACTTGCATATCGAGTGATAGTGCTATCATGGCTGAGCGATTTGCAGCGCGAATTCCTGCATCATCACCATCATATGCAAAAATAATATTCGAAGAAAGTCTTCTAACTAATCCGAGATTATTAATTTTTGATTCATTATCTATTGTACTATCTGTAAAAGCTGTTCCTGAAACTGCCACTGTATTTGTAAACCCTGCTTGGTGAGATAAAATTAAATCGAATTGACCCTCAACAATGATACTGTAATCACGACTTCGAATAGAACTTTTTGCTTTATCTAAACCAAATAATATATTTGATTTATTAAATAAAAGTGTTTCAGGACTATTTAAATATTTTGCCTGCTCGAATGACTCGGTCGGGCGGGCTTCTTCTATACTAGAGTTGTTATCAATTTTCTTAAATATCCTACCCGAAAAAGCAATTATTCTTCCACTTGAATCACTTATCGGAAACATAATACGCGCGCGAAAACGATCATAAAATCTATTCCTAAACTCGCTTTGCGAGTCGGGCGACCCACCTATGGTGGGTTTAGCCTCTTTCTTTTTTATTAATCCAACAGTTTCAATATCATCTTTTTTGAATCCTTTTTGAACTAGATGGTCTAATATTGAAGTCCAGGATTCTGGCGCATAACCAATTCTAAATTTTTTTATAGATTCATCGTTAAGACCTCTACTTAAAAGATAACTTCTTGCTTCAATATTATTTGCAAACATTTTTTCATAAAAAGATGTTGCCTCTTCCATTATTTCATAATATATATCTGTTTTATCTTTTTCTTTGCTTTTATAAGCGGAAAGTTCTACTCCAGCTCGCTCAGCAAGAATTTTTAAAGAACCTAGAAAATCTGTTCCTTCAAAATGTTCAACAAAAGAAAATATGTCCCCCTTAGCTCCACACCCAAAACAATAATACATCCCTCTGTCAGGAGATATTGAAAACGAAGGAGTTTTTTCATTGTGAAATGGACATCGAGCCTTATAGTTCTTTCCTGCTTTTTCTATAGTCAAATATGAAGAAACAACATCGACGATAGAAAGTCTTTCTTTAATTTTCAGAACTGATGAGTTCATATTTATTCTTTTGTAAACTTAATATTATGAATTGTCGGCCCTTCACCTTATGATTCAGGACCTACAGTTTTTTAACTTTCGGCCCATCGTCTGGTGGCTCAGGACCTACAACTTCTTAGTTTTCGGCCCATCGTCTGGTGACTCAGGACCTACAACTTCTTAGTTTTCGGCCCATCGTCTGGTGACTCAGGACCTACAACTTCTTAGTTTTCGGCCACTTCTTCGTTTACTTCTTCAACTTCAGCTTTTGGGCGTTTTACCCCAAATCCTGTACCAGCTGGTATAAGATTACCAATAATAACATTTTCTTTAAGACCACGAAGATTATCAATACCACCACGAATAGCATTATTAATTAATACTCTGTTTGTATTTTGGAATGATGCAGCAGATAACCAACTTTTTGTTGTAAGAGAAACTTCAGTAATACCCAAAACTATAGTTGTAGCTTCTGCTTTTCTACCATTACCCTCTTTTTCAATACGATTATTTTCCTCTATTAATTCAATAGTTTCAACAATCTCTCCTGGAGAGAAAGTGGTATCACCAGCGTCTTTAATTCTTTTACGTGAGAACATTTGACGAATAATTATTTCAATATGTTTTCTTGAAATTGAGGCACTCTGTAAATCATAAACTTTATTTATTTCATCTACGATGTATTCTTCTGCCTTTTCTTTGCTACCATATTTTACAATTTCATTAATGTCAGCAGAACCATCAGTAATTAATTCTCCTTTTTTAACTTTTGATCCAACTTTTATTAATATTTGGCGACGTGAAGGAATTGTATATTCAATCTCATTACTTCCTTTACCACTAACTGGAATTTTATTGTCAGCTTTCAAATCTGAAAGAACACGAACAATTTTTTCTTTTCCATTATCTGTAATATCAACAACTTCTCCATCAGAAACTGAAATAATAGCTGGATTCTTAGGAATACGTCTTTCAAAAATTTCTTCAACACGAGGTAGCCCAGTCGTAATATCGACAGTAGCAACTCCACCAGCATGGAAAGTACGAAGTGTAAGCTGTGTTCCTGGTTCACCAATAGCCTGAGCTGCAATAATTCCTACTGCTTGTCCAAGTTCAATCATACAGTTACGTCCAAGATCAAGACCGTAACAAATACGACATATTCCATGAGTTGTCTCACAAGAAAGTGGTGTACGAACAAGGGCTTCTTTAACTCCAGATTTCTCCATTAGACGTGCATCTTCCTTCATAATTAATGATCCCTTCTTAAAGAGAACATTGCCTTCTGGATCCTTAGCGTCAGCCAATAAGACACGTCCATGAATATATTTAGCGAAGGCTCCATCAACAGCAAATATTTTCTTACCATTTTTTGTTCCACAATCCTCTTCAGTAACAACAACGTCCTGTGCCACATCAACAAGTCTACGTGTTAGATATCCTGCTTTAGCTGTGTTTAAGGCCGTATCAGCAGCACCCTTACGAGAACCGTGAGTTGTAATGAAATATTCAAGCGGAGATAAACCTTCTATATATGATGGGATAATTGGGAAATCAAGAGTAGCACCAGAAGTATTAACAATCAATCCTTTCATTCCACACATCTGAACAAGAGAACCCATGTTACCTCGAGCTCCAGAAGTTATAAGGTCATAAGTTGAACCTTGAGGATCAAGTGTTGCGGGAATTAATTTTTCAATTTCTTTTTTAGCATGTTCCCATATTTCAATAACTTTTTGATATTGTTCATCTTCAGAAAGAAGCCCTTCTGCAAATTGATCACGAACAACTTCTTCTTCT
>JBBRWS010000014.1:0-10964 GCA_038249055.1 Minisyncoccia bacterium | reverse complement strand
TCAAGAATTTATCGAGAAAGACAAAAGAATTAAATATTTTTATGAAGAAGCTTCTGGTGGCCCATCTTCCCCTAGAAATTTAGGGATTGAGAATGCCAATGGAGAATATGTAGCATTTCTTGACTCTGATGATGAATGGTTTCCTACTAAACTTCAAAAGCAATTGGATTTATTTGAAAAAAGTAATAATCCCAAACTTGGAATTGTCGCATGTTATGTAAATGTAAAAGATATTAAAACCGGAGAAACAATATCTAGATATGATAAATATTACAAAGGAAATGTTTTAAATAAATTGTTAGTAGAAAATGGTATGATGTTTACCTTTAGTTGTATAATGACAAAACTATCCATATTAAAAGAAGCTGGTTCTTTTGATGTAACATTTAAAACTGGTGAAGACGTGGATATGTATATACGAATAGCTGAATTAGGATATGAATTTGATTATGTTTCAGAATATCTACTCAATTATTTAGTACATGATAGTAATATATATTATGGGAATAAAGATTTTGATAGTGCAAAAGAGTTTTCTACTCTTATAGCAAAACATTGGAAATTATATTCAAAATACGAACCCTCATTATTAGCTTACTATTATTTTTCTCTTAAAAAATACAATCTAGCTAGAAAATATTTTATCAAAACCTTATTTAAAGGAAACTCAACCAATAGAGAAAAAATAACTCTAATTGGTCATATAATGATTACTATATTCCCTTTTTTAAAAAATTTATATATGGCAATAAAAAAAGGTTCCAAATATTTATTTAAATTCTAATCTTATAGTTTTTTGTGAAGTTTAAGTAAAAAACCTTTAATTCTAAGCGGAAGTAACTCAAAAAGTGGGTAAAAAAATATTTTAATATACCCAAGTAAAAATGCTTTAAAATAATTCGGATAAATATTTTTATATTTTTTAGAAAGAACCAAATTTTCTCTTAATCTTGCAATTTTATTTTTAGCTCCATAACCATCAAATTTAATACAATATTTAACCGCATACATAGGCAAATTGCTAAATTTACCTATATTCCCTAATTTCAGCCATAGATCATAGTCTTCTAGAATACTACTAGAACTACCTACATTTTTAAACGCAGATGCTTTAAATAAAACACTCGAATTTATAAAACTATTAATTCGGAGCATTTTTTGTCTTATTTTTTTATCTGTTTCAGGCATTAAATATCTATTTATTTCCTTACCATTAACTTCAACATTTACAACTCCTGTTCCAACTAATACATATTCCGGATTACTATCTAGGAATTCAACTTGTCTTTTTAATTTATCAATATCTATCCATTCATCATCAGAGTCTAGAAGTGCCACGTATTCCCCTTCTGCTTTTTCTATACCCAAGTTGCGGGGACCAGATGGATGTCCTGAATTTTCCTGATAAAAATATTTTATACGGTTATCTTTGTCCGATAATTCTTTGATAATTTCTTTTGTATTATCAGTTGAACCATCATCAATAACTATAATTTCTAAATCTTTAAAAGACTGCGCGAAAACACTCTTAATTGAATTTATTAAGCTTACTTTGTCGTTCCATGTTGGTATAATAACGCTTACTCGTGGTATTGTGCTCATGTTATATAATCATTTTTATATTCTTTACCAGAAATTAAACCCTGGGATATCTTTTTTAGCTTGGAGTAATGCTTCGTCGAATAATTTCTTATTATTTGTATCCTTGGCAAATTGAATAAGCATTTTATGTGAAATCCCATAATAAGGATTTAAAGCTATCGCTTTTTTATATGAGTTTATAGCATTTTCTATATCGGCATGCCAAAAGTAAATTTGAGCTTCCCACCAATATATTTCTGGATTTGATGGTGATTGATTATGAGCTTTATCTAAAATTAAAAGTGAATCCTTTGAAGCCTCAGTTCCTGATAAAAAGTAATGAATACTGTTAAAACGTAATAATGCAATCTGAAGTCTTATGTCCGTTGTATTTGTTTTTGAAACAGATTCTAAATAATTAAACATTAATTTTACATCCTCCCCCAATTTAGGAATATCTGATTCCTGATAAACAGAATGAGTTAAATTGTAAGAATATTCTCTGAAAATTATATCTGATAAAGAAGATACATCTCTATCGTTACCTATCGATGCACTATTTAAAAGATTTTCATAAATTAAAGATTTATCAGTTTTAAACGGGGTTGATACAACAGATTGAAGTAAAATAGCTTTTTGAGAAGGTAAAATCACAAAGTACAAGAGAGATGCACAACTTGCGACTATTAATAATAAAATTATTAATTTTGAATCTTCACTTCGAGCCTTTTTTTGCATAACCATCTCTTTCTCGCTCGCTATCTTGTGATGATCCTGTAGTCCATAAACGATACCTATAAATGTAAAGAAATAAAAGATTGTTACATTTGAATCAAAAAAGAATAAGTTTTGGAAAAGATATGCTAAAAATAATCCAAACAAAACACCAGCATAAAGTTTGGTAATACTATTTTTCTTATAAGCTTCATAAATAGCATATAAAATACTAAGAAACAAAAAAGCATATAGTATTATTGCAGGATAACCACCAGATACCCCAGTATCATAATAGAAGTTATGGGCTTTATCATTTATGGTTTCATTATAGAATTCATTTGTAAATAATTTTGGGTTAAATTTATCTTGAAAAGCTATAGAAAAATTTTCAGGACCATAGCCAAGGACTGGATGCTCACTCATTGATTTTTGTGATATGTCCCAAAGAATAAATCTAGTATTCAAAGATACCTGAGTAAATTTTTCATGAAGATATGTTCCAGGTGTTACAAAAGAAGCCCATCCAAAAGAAAAAATAATCAAAGAAATAAAAATACTAGCTATTCCAACATTACGAAAAGTTTTATTTTTTGAAAGGGATAAATAACCAAGAGCTATCACCCCTATACCTACAATAATACCTGTAAATGCGCCCTTAGAAATTTCTACGAGATTTTTGTTTGTTAAAATACTATAAATATTTATAAATGACGGAGAAAGTAATATAGTAGCTAAAATGATGTATATAGCTATTTTCCAATACTTATTAATTGTCTTTGAAATTAATAAATAAATGCCAGAGAAAATTGAAAAAATTAAAAAAGCTGACGAAATAGAGGGATTACCTATTAATCCCCCGCCACTACTAAATGAAAATATTTTAAATGGTAAATTAAATCCTCTATCTGATAACCATATTGTTACAGATAAAATAAATGAACTTATTAAAAGAAATTTTAAAATTAAATAAATATATGAGGCACCTTCTTTTTTTACTACTGATGCCACTATAAAAGAACTGGCTAAGGCAAAATATAAAGTGATTAGACCCGTGCCACGTTCAAATGTAGACCAAAAAGATAAATGCGGATTAACTGCAAAAATACCAGAAATAGTCATCCAAGCGATGTATAAAACAAGTGGTATAAAGAAAAATAGTTGTTTTCGGCTTAAACGATATGATTTATCTATATATATAGTATAAAGCCATAATGGAAATAATACAGAAACAATTCCGTAAAGAAAAAATGTTTTGGAGCTTATATAGTAGAAAAAATAATTTGGAAAGACGACAAGGGGTAAAAAGAAAACTAATAAACAAATACCGTATTTGAGTATTATTTCTCTGTAGAAATTTATACTATGTTTAAAAATATTCATATTCATCTGAATATTATACTCTATAAGGGGAAAACATTAAAATCACTCTGGAATTACTAGAGGTCCAACCTCAATTGGCTTCAGAGGTTGGACCTCTATCTTCAAGTAATCTTAACAACTTTTTTAGTAATACCCTCAATTTTAAGAGATTCTTTATCATAAGCATCTAATGATATCCAAGTACTAGCAAATTCCTTTATAAGTTCAAGTACAGCTTTCGGATCAAGAGTGACATTCTCCGGTAACAACTTCTGTATACTTTCAACAGTTTTTATAAATGAATCATAATTCTTTGATATTTGTTTTCTATTTATTGTATATCCCCTAGTTATATGTTCACGTAATGTTTTTGTTGCCCACTGACGAAAAGATACAGCTATTTTTGAATTTACACGATATCCAATAGATAAAATAATATCTAGGGAATAGAAAAATACTGGTTTATCTGAATTTGCAATGTGTAATTTTTGCACATTGCTTTTTTCATTTAATTCACCGTCTTTTAAGATATTTCTAATATGCTTAGTGATGACAGAACGCTCAACACCAAAAAGCTTCGAAACCTGTGCTTGAGTAGCCCATATTGTCTCATTTTTAATATCACCACGAAATTCTATTGCTCCTGATGAATTCTGATATATAACTATTTTATTTTTCTTTATTTTCTTCATTTTTATATTGTAACATGAATTATTAGTACGGAGGCGGCAAAGCTTCGCTTTGCCGCCTTTATTGAGCGAGAGGTCCAACCTCTCCCAAAATGAAAATTTGAAAATTAAATATGTTGATAAATAAGGGTTTATTTTTGGTAGAGGTCCAACCTCTACCTGAATTTAATAATTTAAGGTTGGACCTCTAGTAATCCCTCTTTATTCTTGTTCTAAAATTCTTTTTCTTAAATTACTTGAAGAGTAATTATGTCCACGAGTGTTGAAAATTACTTTTATGGGTAAATCATCTCCAGTGAAATGCTTCCCTTCCCAGTCTGCTCCAATAAAGCGAATTTCTGGTTTTAAATTCTTGAGTAGTTCATATAAATCTGCTTCGGTATTGTACTCAACTATTTCATCTATATATTTACATGCTTCCAATCTAATCCTTCTCTCTTCAAGTGTTTCTATTGGCTTATTCTTTTCTGATCTGTCTGTAGATGGGTCTGAATGAAGCCCTACAATAAGAAAATCGCATTGTCCTCTAATTTCCTTAAGCATAAGAATATGCCCAGGATGTAATAAATCAAATGCTCCACATGTAAATCCTTTTATCATAATAATATTATACATCCTCATTAAAAATAAGAATAGTAATAAATCAGTAAACTGTCTTAATAACTAATATATTATTTCTTAAAAAAATAATTGTAAATCCACAAAATAACTACCTGTAATACATATCCAAATAATAAATAACACATTAATATAAATGGTATATAAAAAATTATTTCATTAAAATGATTATGAAAATACATATGACCCTTTGCTAATATTGCCCAGGAAAAAGAAATGGGTATAGAAATAATAACAGTAAAAAATAACGCCATTATTTTTGGGTCTTTTTTTATAGTCCATTTTCTATAAATAATTAGAAAGGAAATTAATATAAACAATAAAAAAAATATTCCTATCAAAGAAAAAGAAAGATATACGCTATTTGTAAATGAAACATCAGGAAGAGTAACTTTTATAGAATCAAGATAAACTGGATCAAGAAATTTAGAATCACCAAATATTGGACGTAATAAATATCCCTTCAATATTGAAAATATATCAGTTTGATTAACCAATGAATAAACACCATCGAGACTTGTCTGGAAGTAAGTTCTCACTTTTACTCTATCAAAAATAATATTAAATGCATTCAAAAAAGAGTGCGAATACAAACTTAACTGAATAATATGAACAATTATTGCGGAAAAAAAACCTATAATTCCAGCGAAACTCACTCTAAGCATATTCTTTAGGATCAAAACGGGATTAATTTTTTCTTTAATTTGAAAATATAAAATAGGAACTAACGCCGCCGCAGCAACATTAGTTATATATTCATACCCGGTCATTGCTTTAATAAAAACAGCAAAACCAATTAATAAAAATAAATACTTAAGTTTCTTTTTATTATAAAAATAAGAATATAATATCCACCCTAATACAAAAGGTATAAATAAAAGCGGAGTAGACCAGTATAAATTTTTTGCAAAAAAAATAATCCATGTCGAATAAGAAATACAAAGTAATAAAAAAGTAGCAGTTATAATACCAAATTCATAACTAATTGCTAAGATAAAAAATGACAAAACTAAAGCAGTCAAAAAAGCAAAAAACATCCTTGCATGTTGATAGTATTGAGGCAAATCATTACTATTATTAGGTGCAAATATCCCAACAAGTATACCCTGTAAACCCACTTGCGATGTATATGGACCAGGAGCATAAGAGGGTAATCTATCATCAATTAACATAAAACCACCAAGATTTGCATCTTTGTCTTTGGTTATTCTATCAACCCTACCCAAAACTAAGGCTTCTGATTCGCCTTGAAACACTTCAAATTGACTCTTTATATCACCGCGCGAAGGATAACCAATCTTAAAAAAATTGTGTCCAAAAGAAAAGAATAATACAATAATAGAAACAATAAATAGTATAATATTCTTTCTTTTTATTAGTTTACTAGTGTAATCAATCGCTCTCATTTTGATATTTAAAAAATTTAGTTTAATATATAGTAATATATCATTAAATAATATTTATGACAAAAGCAATAATTGGTCACACGGGTTTTGTTGGAGGAAATATAATCAATCAATTTAATTTTGATTATAAATTTAATTCTTCAAATATATCAGATATTAAAGGTCAATCATTTGATCTTCTAGTAATTGCAGCCCCATCTGCTGAAAAATGGAAAGCAAATCAAGACCCAGAAAATGATCTTTATAAAATACAAAAATTGATAGATGTAATATCGACCGTAAAAGCCACACAGGTTGTATTAATTTCAACAGTTGATGTGTATAAAAATCCCAATAAAGTAGATGAGGATAGCATTATTGAGGCAGAACAAAACCATGCATACGGAAGAAATAGATTTTATTTTGAAGAATTTATTCGTAGTAATTTTACAAATCATTTAATAGTCAGATTACCTGGTCTTTTTGGAAAAGGCTTAAAAAAGAATTTTATTTTTGATATGATAAATAACAAAAAATCTGAATTCACCCACAAGAATAGTATTTTCCAATTTTATTGCTTAGACAATATATGGAAAGATATAGAAATTGCTTTAAAGAATTCAATATCGCTTATTAATTTTGCCACTGAACCTATAAATGTATCCGAAGTTGCTGAAGAATGCTTTAATATTGAATTTAAGAATGAAACCAAAAACAATCCTGTTGATTATAATATGCAAACAAAATTTGCTTCAATTTATAATAAAAATGATAAATATTTATATAACAAAAAGGAAATTTTAAGTCAATTAAAAGATTTTATTAACAACTATGAATTATAAACTCGCTATTTCTAATATTGCATGGAGAAAGGATGAGGATGAAGAAATTTATTCACTAATGCAAAATAACAATGTACTGGGATTAGAAATTGCTCCGTCTAGAATCTGGGAAGATCCATATATGCAAAATGAATCATCTATAAACCAATTTAAATTAACCCTCGAAGAGAAAAACATAAATATTGTAAGCCTCCAATCACTATTATTTGGTCATCCAGAATTTTCAATTTTTTCAAATGAAAATTCGAGAAAGGATACACTTGAATACCTCAAAAACAATATAACTTTAGCTGGAAAACTAAACGCTAAAGCTCTTGTTTTTGGATCACCAAAGAATAGAATTATTGGATTAATGACTAAAAAAGAAGCTCTAATTATAGCTATTCCCTTTTTTAGAGAACTTGGAGAATTTTCTATATTAAACAATACTTGTTTTTGCATTGAACCCAATCCTGCAATTTATGGTGGGGATTTTATCTTAACAACACAAGAAGCTATTGATTTGGTAAAATTAGTTAATCACCCAGGGTTTAAAATAAATATAGACTTAGGAACGATCTCCGCTAATAACGAAGATTTTGAACAAACAATCATAGACTCACTTCCCTATGCTGGACATTTACACATAAGTGAACCTTTTCTAGAAAAAATAAATACGGATACAAGTAAACATCAAGTTCTTAAAAAAATTTTAGCTGAGAAAAATTATAACAGATCTGTTTCAATAGAAATGAAAAGTGGAGATATTTCGAAATCAAATATCCCTAAAGTAAAAGAGGTTTTAAACTTTATAAACAATATATACAATGAATAATACAAACTGGGAAATACCTGCTTTTGAAAAATTTGAAATTTCCCCAAAAAAAAATAAATACTGTCTTTGTATCCCGATTATAAACGAAGGAGAAAAATTCAAAAACCAATTATTTGAAGTGGCCAAATTTTCAAATATTGTTGATATAATTATTTGTGATGGAGGAAGCACAGATAAATCTACTGACTTAGAATTTCTTAGAAAAAATAATGTTAGCTCATTATTAGTAAAAACAGGTAAAGGCAAACTAAGTGCACAATTACGAATTGGTTATTCATATGCACTTAATAAAGGATACGAGGGTATAATAACAGTAGATGGAAATGGAAAAGATGATATAAACACAATACCCTCTTTTATTAATGAATTAGAAAATGGGTATGATTTTATTCAAGGTTCAAGATTTGTTTCTGGAGGATATGCTATAAATACTCCTTTATCGAGACTCCTAGCAATAAAACTTATTCATGCACCATTAATATCATTACTTGCTGGTTTCCATTATACAGACACAACTAATGGATATCGCGCATACTCAAAAAAATTACTTACAGATGAAAGAGTCGCTCCATTTAGAGATATATTCGAAACATACGAATTACTTTTTTATTTATCTGTTAGAGCTCCTAAATTAGGGTTTAAAACAAAAGAGATACCCGTTACCAGAAAATACCCCAAAAATGTAAAAATTCCCACAAAAATCAGCCCTATAAAAGGAAATCTAAAACTTATAAAAATTCTTATAGAACTTTTATTTGAAAAATATAATCCACTTATTAAAAAATGAAACTCTTAGTGCATAAACTTTTTAAAACTTGTAAAAATTTTACAATAAATAAGTTTCAATTTAAAACCTTACCTATATCAACAAATAGTATATTAAAAATTACTATAATTTTATGCTGGTTATCTTGGATAATATTTTATTCTAAAATGGTATCAATCAATATTCCAACATTCCATCTTGATGGAGCATTTCAAACTGCGAGTGGATTATATCGTCTTGATGCAGGACAACTACCTGGAAAAGATTTTTACCCATATATTGGGATAGGACCACTCTTTATGTTATACCCATTTTTTAAAATTTTGGGAGCTAATATCTCAGCGAGTGTTTTTTCTGCTCAGTTAGTAGTTTTATTGATTGGAGTTTTATCAGTTGCATTGATCTGGCATTTAATATGGAAACCGAAGTCATTTATTACATCAATTGTAGTTGGTAGTTTATTATTTTTAGTACCTATGGGAATTGCAAGTTATTTTTCATTCCCCTTACCTGACTGGATGACAATTATAGCATCTCCAGGAAACTCGCTTCGTCCAATTCGAGCAGTGGTGCCATATCTTGTTGTGTCAGTTTATTATTTTTTTATTTTTAATATAAACAAAGAGATAAAAAAATATATACTTTCCGGAGTGCTTACAGGCGCAATATTATTATGGTCAAATGATTTTGCTATACCATCTGCTGGACTATTTGTAATATTTATTTTCATAAATGCTTTTCGTTGCAAAGAATTTAAATTAAAAAATTTATTTACTTATTTATTCATTACTATTTTTTCAGGATTAGCATTTATTGTTTTAGTTACACAGGGTCATATAATCGAAATCTTAAAATATAATTTTCTTGATGTAGCCCATGATCAATGGTGGTTTTTCGGACCTTATGATCAATCAGGAAGAATTTTTAATTTACAACAATTACCTCGGCTATTTTCCCAAGAAAATTATATTCCATTATTTATCATTTTTTTAAATACTGTTTTTTTATTTAAAACAAAACTGGTTGAACATGCCCTAATTTTATGGATTGGTATTACGTTGTTTTTTGGAGGCGTTGTTGCTTCAATTGGTGGTCATTTGGGTGGATATTTTAGTAGTTTTTATTTTTGGGGAATAGTAACATTTTATATTGAATTATTTTTTTTAGTTTGGTTATTAATTAAAAAATATCTAATTCAATCATTAATCTCAAATTTTAAATCTCAAATTTCAATAATTTTTTTATTAATTATTACAGGAATATCTATATTTATTATGACGATTTCAATTAATAATTTTAATTTAGCTATTTCAATCGCAAATAATGATACTAATCGTTTTTACACAAAGGAGCTTGGTGGTTATTTAGATAATGAGTGGAAAAATTATATCGAATTAGCAAAATCGACAAATGAAACGAGTGTATTTGAAGAATATTGGGGTATATGGAGTGCTACAAAAAAAATATTCCCTAATTGGCCAGTTGACTCTGTAATTCATGCTCTTGGTAGTACAAGAAATATTACTACTAAAAATCTACAAGATGCTAAAATCATTATTTCTACTAGATATTTTACAGCACCTACATGGCAACCATGGAATCTTAGTCAAAATTACTGGTTCTATGAAAATCTACTGAGGGATTGGGTACCCTCTGAATTATCACCAACTACTATTGTATGGAGTAAGAGAGAAAATTCACTTAAATTTAAAAATATTGATTGCGATTTTAAAAATAACAAAAATCACTCATTAATTTTACAAAATAAAAATCCCGGTTTTTATGAAATAGATATGTCCTACAATTTTTCAGGAGTCGGTCGATTCCTTATTATGGTAAGGAATAACATTTCTTTTGGAGCAGATGCTAATGGCTATATTTCAATTAATCCTAGTATAACAACAGTAAAATTTCCTGTGTATACAGAAAAGACTGGTTTAACCGAACTTGATATTAATGTTATTGGAAAAGATAATTATATTTTTAATATTAAATCGTGTACTGCAAAACATATTTCAATAATTAATAAAGAAGTACTAAGAGTACCAGGCTTATTTGATGCTGACTTTTTCTTGACAGACGGCAATTGGGTAAATGGAATAGCTCGAAGTTGGGCCGGTTTCTTTGTTCCAAATACAGAAAAATTTTTTAATCAATACAAAGTTGGAAAATTTGTAGAATTCACAAATGGAG
>JBBRWS010000013.1:0-17089 GCA_038249055.1 Minisyncoccia bacterium | reverse complement strand
TACGACAGTAATTTTTTTAGCGCGATAGCACATGAACTTCTTCATGTGCGTACAGGAGTCGAAAGACTTTTCATTATTTGCTTTGCAAATTGAAAAGTACCCGAATAGGTTGTATTCGACTCCTGTATCGCGCACAAAAAATTATTTCAGTAATTTTATTTATTTAATTAACTTATTTACAAATGGAAGATACACAAATTATAATTTTAGCTGCTGGAAAAGGAAAAAGAATGGAATCTGATGATCCTAAGGCTCTTGCTATGCTTCAGGGTAAACCATTTTTAAAACATATTTTAGATACACTTAAACATCTTAATCTTTCAATTAAACCAGTTATTGTTGTTGGTCATAAAAAGGAAAGAATCTTTGAAGTGTTTGGTGAAGACCAAAATTATGCTCATCAAAAAGAGCAGCTAGGAACAGGACATGCAGTTTTATCTGCTAAAGGTTCTACTCATAAAGACCATAAAATAGTTGTTGTATTATCTTCAGATCAACCCCTAGTTTCGAAGGATACGATTGAGAGTATAATAAAAAAACTTAAGGAAAGTAATGCAGTAATTGCTCTTGGTACTGTTGTTTTACCTGACTTTAAGGATTGGAGAGCAGGTATTATAAATCTCGGAAGAATTATAAGGGATGAAAATAATAGAGTTGTTGGAATTGTTGAATATAAAGATGCTAGCGAAAAAGAAAAATTAATTATGGAAATTAATCCAGCCCTTTACGCTTTTGATGCAGATTGGCTTTGGAAAAATATAGATAAATTAAAAAATGAAAATTCACAAGGAGAATATTATTTAACTGATTTAGTTAAATTAGCTAGTCGAGAAGGTGAATTGATTGAAGCTGTACCATTAAAAAATATGCTTGAAGTTTTTCAGCCTAATTATAAAGAAGAATTAGAAATACTCGAAGGATTACTTGCTAATCAAAATTTATAATATAAATAAAAAATAGAGGTTGTACGTCTACGGGACCCAGTAGGTCAATCTACTGATTGAGACGTCCAACCTCTATTTTTTATAACCCCTATTTATTTTTATGTATCCAAATGTATATATCTTCGAGTGCTTTAACTGCATCTCCTGTAGCAATATTATTTTGATGGTATTTACCGTTTGTACAGTCACCAGCTGCCCATATTCCTGGGATAGAACTCATTTGAGTCATGGGGTCAACAACAATTTTTCCGATTTCATTAATTTCTACTAAATTTTTTATAAAGTCGGTGTTTGGTGTTTGTCCTATTTCTACAAAGATACCACTAGTTGGAATAGTTGTTTCAATTCCAGTAATTTTATCTTTATAAGTTAGTGAATTAACAAACTGCTCTCCGTCTACTCTTAAAATTTCCGCATTCTTTATAGCTTTAAATTTTGGATTTTCGAAAATCTTTTTTACTGTGATTTCATCTGCTCTAAATTCCGCACTTCGATGTATCAGTGTTACACTTTTGCAATATGCGAGTAGTTGAGCTGATGATTCAAAACCAGCATTTCCTCCTCCTATAACTAAGACATCTTGGTCACTAAACATCGGTCCATCACATGATGCACAGTAAGTAATTCCCTTATGTTCAAAAATATCTGCATTTATTGCTTCTAATTTACGTCTACTGCTTCCGGTGGCAACTAATACTGATTTACTCTCATATATTTTACCAGATTCTGTTTTAGAAAAAATTACATCATCTTTTTTTGTAACTTCAATTATTTTTTCACCTTCTATAATATCTAAAAAAGGACCCTTATAAACAAGAATATGTTTCTTTAAATTAGCTGCAAGTTCTGCACCAGAAATTTCAGGAGTTCCTATCCAATTGTATATAGTTTCTGAAACCATAGATTGACCTCCAAATTCGCCAGTTATAATGGCTGTTTTTAATTGTTTTCGTGCTGCGTATACTGCGGCTGCAGTGCCAGCTGGTCCACCTCCTAATATTATTAAATCGTACATATGGGTTAGTTGCTAGTATTTAGTGATTAGTGACTAGTAAAAATAAACTAATAAAAGAAAACCATAAACTTAGTTTATGGTTTTCTTAGTATAGCATATTATGACTAATCACTGGCAACTAGTCACTAGAACCTAACTATTTCTTATTTCTTCTTAGAAATGCTGGAACAGTACTCCAGTCATCTGTATCATCTATAAATAAATCATCTTCAATTTTTTCTGTTTTCTTTATATAATCATCAGATTCACTCTTTGGAATTTCTTTTTTTATAACCTGTATTACTTCTTCCTTTGTAGAATTTATCACTGTTTGTTCGGGTGCTCTATTTTGGTTTTGACCCATTTGAAATAGTGAACGTTTTGGCATATCAGTAGGGAATCCAGTGGCTATAACAGTAACCTTCATCTCTCCTTTTTTAAGTTTTTCATCTCGAATAGTTCCAAAAATAACTTTAGCATCTTTGTCGATGGATTCAGTTATTATTTTTGCAGCATCTTGTATTTCATGAATAGTTAAATCATCACCACCTGAAATTGCAAACAATACACCTCTTGCTCCAGAAATAGAAAGATCTAAGAGAGGGGAATTGATAGCTTGTAATGCTGCTTTTTCTGAACGTCCTTCACCGGCTGCGACTCCTACTCCCATTAATGCTGATCCTGCATCAGACATAACAGCTTTAATATCAGCAAAGTCAACGTTTATCATTCCTGGGGTTGTGATTAATTCTGATATTCCTTCAACAGCTTGTTTCAAAACTTCATCACACATTGCGAAAGCCTGTCTGAAACCAACATCTTTACCAGAAATAACAATAAGTCTATCATTTGGAATTACTAAAATAGCATCTACTTCTTTTTCAAGTTCAGCAAGACCCATATCTGCTAATTTCATTCTTTGATTTCCTTCAAAAGAAAATGGCTTTGTAACAACAGCAACAGTAAGAATACCTTGTTCTTTTGCGGCTTGTGCAACTATAGGGGCTGCACCAGTTCCTGTTCCACCACCCATTCCGCAAGCAATAAACACCATGTCAGCTCCTTTTATGACATCTTGAATCTCAGCTTTTGTTTCTTCTGCTGCGCGTCTACCAACTTCGGGGTTCATACCTGCACCTAGTCCTTTTGTAAGGTTTTTTCCTAAGTGAACTTTCTTTTCAGATAATGAGTTATGTAAATCTTGAGTATCTGTGTTCATTACAATGAACTCAACACCTTTAACTTTGGAATTAATCATATGGTTAAGGGCATTTTTTCCTGAGCCACCAATTCCGATTACTTTAATTCTTGCGAATGATTCAATGTCTGGGTTTAATTTAGGCATATATTTGTTAGACTGTAAGTCTTTCATTAATAATAAGTTTATGTAAATACATAATACCAGAAATTAATAAAAATGGAACACGTTGACATGCATTAATTTTGTTTCCTTATTAAGCTAAGGTAATAGCTGAGATAGTATAGATTTAAAGAAACTTTTAATTTCTTTAATATTTACGCCGATTGAACTGTTGGATTGGTCATTAGAAAATTCATTATTTTTTGATAATGATAATCCAAGTGCCGTATACCAAGAAGCGTCACGAATTTTAAATCTATTATTTAAAACAGAATCAATTGTTCCAATTTTTGCAGGAAGTTTTAATTGACCGCGGGCTATTTCACAAATATTATTAATTGAAGAACCATTGCCGGTTATAATTATACCAGCAGGTAGTAGTTCATAGCGTTTTAGTCTTTTTAACTGATTTCCAACAAGCTCAAAAATATCTCCCAATCTTGCTTCAATAATTTCATCTACTTTTTTCTTTGAATAATCTCCTCCGATAACACTACCTATCTTTATACTCTCAGCTTCTTCAAGAGAAATTTTAAGACCTAATGCAATATCTTTTGTTATATCCATACTTCCAATTGGAAATACTGAAACAGATATAGGTAAGTTATTTTCAAATACTGCACATGATACAGTTTCCGCCCCAATATCTACAAGAACACAGCCAGCGATTTTTTGTTTATTATTAACAAGGATGTTCCCAGTTGCGATAGGGGAAGCAATTATTTCTTCAATGTCTATTTTTGCTAAAGTAAAAGCGGTAATAAGATCTTCAATATTTTGTTTTAAACAAGTTACGAATAAAGTTTTTACTTCTAGCTTAATACCTCGCAATCCTTCAGGTCTAGCGTAAATATCTTTACCATCAAGTTTGTATCCTATTGGGATAACATGAATTATCTTTTTATTTATTATATCAAGATTTTCTTCACTATTAGCTAAAACTTTTAATACATCTAGATTTGTTATTTCCTGGTCTGCCTTAGAAATAATAACTGAACCATTACCAACAATAGAATTAAGACTTACTCCTCCTATGGATACATAAGCTTTACGAATTTTTATACCAGCAACATTTTCTGCTTGTTTTACAGCCTTTTTAATAGTTTCTGTTATATGGTCAACGTTTGTAATATATCCAAAACGCATACCTGTCGTTTGAGACATACCTGTTGCAATAATCATATTTTCTTTTTTTTCTTTATCAAAACCCATTACTACAACTTTTGTAGAATGCGTACCGATATCTATGCCGCAAGTGTAATTGTTTTTTATCATGAGTAAAGTAAGAAAGATAATAAATTAGGAAAAAATCTTAAGATATTTCTTTTCTTCTTTCTCCATTGTACTACTATGTTCGAATCCTTTCAAATGCAAGCATCCGTGAATAAATAAGTACTTAAAAAATTGAGTATAAGTCATATTAAAAAGGGGAGCATCTTTTTTTACTTTAATAGGATCAATGGTAATTTCTCCAGAAATATCGGACAGAGGAAATGAAAGTATATTTGTTGTTTCATTTTTGCTTCTATATTTAAAATTAATTTGTTTTTGTTTTGCTGGAGTTAATAAACTCAATCCTAATTCATAATCTAATCCTAAGACTTTATTTTTTATCGAAACAAAAGGCAAGCGTGGAAGCTTGCCTTTTGTTTTATTTGTAATAGTACAGAAACCCATATCTACCATAAATTTTTACTTATGACCTCTTTTTTTAGTAAATTTAGTAACTTTACCTAATTTAAAAAGTTTTTCAGTATTTTTTTTACGAGCTAGTCTCTTTAATGTAGCTACTTTAACTTTTATTTTAGAATCAGCTCTTTTATTATAGCGCTTACTTTTAACTTTTTGAATAATTCCAGATTCTTGCACTTTACGTGTAAATCTACGAATAAGATTCATATTGCTTTCGTTTGCGTTTTTCTTTACTTCTATAACGGTAATCATGATTGATATATTATCATACCTTTTTATTTTTAGCAAGAATTAGAGGTACAAATTTTCAATCAGTAGATTGACCTACCGGGCGAGGTCAATTAGCCGGTAGACGATTGTACTCAATCAAGGTTGGACCTCTATGACCCTGTCATTACAGTAAATCTTCAGGATCAACATTGATTGTAAAAGATGGAGGTAATTGTGCAAGATTACGAGCTAAATCCTCATTAAATAAGAGCTTGTCATCAGTAGGTAGTGGCCATATTTTAGGATCAACTTTTATAACAGTATTTGTTATATATTTGCCTTTTACTCTGCTTGTAAATGCACTAAAAACTTGTGGTTCGTAGCTACCTAAAATTTGTTCAATAAAACCACGAGCTTTCTCTGTTTCCTCTGCGCTTCCTTCAAAGGTTATTTTTATTAAACGTTTAAAAGGAGGGTATCCAAAATCACGACGCTCTTTTAAATCCTCACGGCATAGTGGTAATACATTACCACTTAATATATATTGTAAAATTTTATTATCTGGTATACGTGTTTGAATTATCAATTTTTCTGTAGTTATGTTGTGAAGTTTTTCTATTGTATGTAATATTTTTTGAGTAATATTAAAACTTGGAATTGAAAAAAGACCATCAAGAGAAATGATTGCACTATTATGAACTTTATTTTGAAGATAAGAAAATACCATTTCAGTCCCAATAAGTATACTTCCAGGATTTTTATTAAATTCTATTATCGCATCACGAGCTTCTTTGTTGGTGGAAGTTGCTTCTTTATCTACTTGAATAATTTTGGTTTTTGGAAATAAATTTTTTATCTCTTCATAAACTCTGTCTGTCCCTATTCCGAGGGGTGTTAGATTCCAGCTCAAACATATAGGACAACAAACTTCTGTTTTTTCTTTACGGCCACATTTATTACACATAAATATTCGTGGAGTGGTTGATTTATTTGCTGCTATTTGCTTAGTTCCATATAAGACTATTGGTGTAGAACAAGATGGACATAAAAGTGTATTACTGCAATCATTACATACAGTAATA
Source organism: Minisyncoccia bacterium (assembly GCA_038249055.1). Taxonomy (GTDB): domain Bacteria; phylum Patescibacteriota; class Minisyncoccia; order Phycocordibacterales; family UBA9973; genus UBA8515. Next base: position 10,807 of record JBBRWS010000013.1, on the reverse strand, counting down.
GGGGCTAATCCTTTTCTTGCCGAAAATAAAAAAATAGATTTATTCATTGAAATAGATTCCGTAATCATTTTTTTTGTTTCATTAGAAATAGTTGTAAAAATTTTCTTACCAATTTCATTTACCTCATCTTTCATATCAACTATGATTTGATTTTCTGTTTGAGGTAGACGATATAAAGGTGAAGATATTTCTCCAAATTCACCTGTCTCGTGTCTATATAATGTTTCAGGCCTGAGTAATGTATCTCCAAAAATTAATTTAATTTTTTGAATTGAAGAGAGAATTTCAGCAAAACTTCGGATATCTATATATGGTCTACTGATTTGTTTATATGTATCAGAACTTTCATGTTCTAGGATTATTGTTTGTATGTCATGTCGAGGTATAGACATAAATATACCCGTGCCAATAATAAGAATCGGATGAACTTCATTAATAGTAGAATTATACATATTAACTAACGCTTTTTTTGTCATATCAGAGTGGAAAGTAAAAACATACTGCTCGATTCCTTTTGTAAGTTCTTTACTAAAATAATCTATATCATAATGATTTGGTACACACATAAAGATGGATTCCTTTTTTGCAAAAGCTTCTCGTATCAGAGTTCTATAAAAAGCCAAACGGTCAGAAGGAGTGGCTTGAAAAATTACTTTTTCGTGTCTAAGATTTTCAAATTGAATCTCACCTTTTTCTTGTACTTTATCTAAATTATTTATATTTTCAATGAAAGCCGCCGGTAATAAATTTTTGATTACAGTACCAGTATTACTTATTGTATAGTTTTTTATTTTTTGGCAAGCTATAAAAAAACTTTTATTGAAAGGGGAATGACCTTTTATTTTTATAATTTTTTTAAGTTGGTAGTCTGCATTTTTAATATCAGATTTATTATTTCTAGCTTCATCAATGTTAATAACAATAGCATCTACTATTCTAGATCTTATTGGAATTGTGACGATGCTTCCAATGGGAATATCAAAAGCTGAAAAATATGACAAATATTCTTTTTGTGAACCTTTTATAAGTGGAATAACAGTAGCTATATACATATCAATATCGTACCACATAGATACGGAATAAACATAATATGATAATTTTTTAAATTTATAAAATTATGTTACAATCACTTTGTTATTTAAACGAATTATGGCTATATTTTCCAAAAAACTCGGGATAGATTTAGGTACAGCAAATACACTTGTGTATCTTCCTGGTAAGGGGGTTGTTTTAAACGAGCCTTCTGTTGTCGCCGTTTCTGAACAGGATAATACAATTTTAGCTATTGGTATTGATGCCAAAGATATGATAGGTAAAACTCCTGAAAATATTATAGTCTATCGTCCTATGAAAGATGGTGTAATTGCTGACTATAGAGTAACAGAAGCCATGCTCCGTTATTTTATAGCTAAAACTCTTGGCAAATATAATCTATTCAAACCTGATGTAATGGTATCTGTTCCTGCAGGTATTACCTCAACCGAACGTAGAGCTGTTGTTGAGGCTGCAATAAGAGCTGGGGCAAAAAATGCTTATGTTGTGAAGGAACCTATCCTTGCAGCTATTGGAGCAGGTATTCCTATTCAAGAGTCACGTGGATATATGATTATGGATATAGGAGGAGGAACTACTGACGTAGCTGTGATAGCTCTAGGTGGAATAGTAGCTTCTACTTCAGTAAAATGTGCTGGGGATAAAATAGATCAAGCAATTACAGATTACATAAAGAAAACCTTCAATCTCGCTGTTGGTGATAAAACTGCAGAAGCCATAAAAATGAAAATTGGAGCCGCAGTTCCACTTGAAGAAGAACTTACTATTACAATTAAAGGACGTGATTTTATACAAGGACTTCCAAGAACTGCTCAAATTTCAACTAATGAAATAGTTCGCGCCATAGATAAAGAATTACGTATTATGATTGGCGCAGTAAAAGATGTATTATCTCAAACTCCACCCGAACTTGCAGCTGATATTATAGATGGCGGAATTATTATGACAGGGGGTACAAGTCAACTTCGTAATCTATCAGATTTGATTTACCGTAGAACAGGAGTTAAAGCTCGCGTTGCAGATGAACCTCTATTGTGTGTTGTGAAAGGAACAGGAGAAGCACTAAACCATTTAGAGACTTATAAAAAAAGTATTTTGAGTAAAAGATAATGTCTATAGATTTTAAAAAAATTAAACGAAATACTTTTCGTATGTTTTTATTCGGATTTGCATTTGCAGGTTTTGGTTTTTTTGTTGTTTATATTGCAATGCAGTATGGTTGGTTAAATGTGAAAGGTTCTGTTTCTGAGCGTAACTCTTATTTTAGTATTAATAATAAATTAGATAAAAAGGATAACATAAATGGAAATTTAGAAATTATTTGCCAAATAAATGTATTAAGTAAATATGCACCATTAACTTCTGTAAATATTTATAAAACTTTAACAAAAGGTGCAGATGATGAACTTCTTAATAAAATGATAGAAATGGCTTCTCGTCGTTTTAAAAATGATTATTTATATAATCTATCTATTAATAAGTGTAAAACTTCAAATAATGTTGACCAAATATTAAATATACCCATTTCTGCGTATAATTGGGCAGATACTGATCAATGGAGTCTAATGAAAGAAGTATTTTCTCGTGACCAAGAAGTTATAAAAAAAGCAGCCAGTGATGCCAAAATTTCACCCAGGCTTATTTTAAGTGGAGTTATTGGAGAGCAATTTAGATTTTTTAATAATAGACGAGAATCATTTAAGAGTTATTTTGAACCATTAAAAATTTTGGCTTCATTAACAAATACTTCTTTTGGAATAGCTGGGCTTAAGCCTAAAACCGTAGGTATTGTAGAAAATAATATTAAAAATAAAAGTTCAGTATTTTATTTGGGTCCAGACATGGAAAATATTGTTAACTATAAGCCTAATGTTGATATTGAGTCTGAAAGAATGAATAGAATAACTAATGTTAAAGACCCATATTATTCGTATTTATATGTTGGTTTATTTATGAAAGAAATAATTGCTCAATGGCAAAAATCCGGATTTGATATAAGTAATAGACCTGAAATATTGGCAACGCTTTATAATCTTGGATTTTATTTTTCTGTACCAAAAGAAAATCCAGAAATAGGAGGGTCAGTTATAAATATAAATAATGTTGATTATACTTTTGGAGACATTGCCTACGAATTTTATTATTCAGGAGAACTTTCTGATATTTATCCAATTGAGGTACAATAGACATATGATCCCGTTAGAGATGCGTTTGTTATTTTCTGTGGGAGATTTGAATATTTATAAAGTTTATATTATTAACATTAATTAATAAGACACGTCCCATCTAACGAGGGACTATCTCTAACGGGATGATAGATTTCAATAAACTTTTTCCAAAAGATTTATATCATAGTTATGTAGTTGAAGGAGAGCCAGAAAATACCGGTGCTTTTTTACTTAAGTATTTAGAAGAAAGAGGAGAAATTGTATCTCAAAGTCCAGACGTTCTTTCTCAGGTTTATGAGTCGTTTACTATGGATGATAGTAGACAGATAAAAGATTGGCATAGTAAACTTGGAGTTACACAAGGTAAAAGAGTTTGTATTATCGCTACAAAGTTTATTAACCGTGAAGCAGAACAAACACTTTTAAAAATAATAGAAGAACCAGCCCTAAATACACATTTTTTTATAATTGTTCCAGATGTATCGACTTTACTTAATACCATCATTTCTAGAACCCATGTCATTAAAATAAGAGAGTCTATAAATATTGATGACGAAGAAATAAAAAAAGAAGTAAAAATTTTTCTTTCGTCAAGTCCAACTCTAAGAATAAACATCATTTCTAAAATTATTAAAGATAAAAAAGATGAAGAAAATAGCGGCAAATTAAGATTTTATTCAACGTTATTTGTAAATGAATTAGAAATGAATTTTTATGAAAAATTTAAGAAGAATAAAAATGATGAAAATATTAAATTTATTTTAAATGAATTACAAAAAAGTAGGGAGTTTTTAAGTACACAAGGAGCATCAGTTAAAATGATTTTAGAACATTTAGCTCTTGTGATATAATTGAAAGAATTAAGAATTAAGAAGCTACATTATAATATTCTTTTATTAAGGTCCTCGGATGAGGGAGGACGAGGGGCCAGACCATTAATAAAAAGATTTTATAATTTCGCTATAAAATAAACATATGGCATATAATACACAAAATTTTAAAATAGAATTAAAAAAGGTAGAAGAATGGCTTTCTAAAGAATATTCAGGGGTTCATTCTGGAAGAGCGACACCAATGATACTTGATAATATAAATGTAGAGAGTTATGGCTCATACATGCCTATCAAGAATGTGGCGAGTATTACTATAGAAGACCCAAAAACCCTAAGAATTTCTCCATGGGATAAGAATCAAATAAAGGGAATTGAAAATGCAATAAATACTGCAAATTTAGGATTATCTGTTGTTTCTGATAGTGATGGGGTTCGCGCTATTTTCCCAATGTTGACTACGGAAAATCGTACTAGACTCGTTAAGGTTTTAAAGGAAAAGCTTGAAGATGCTCGTATAAGTGTTCGCCAAGAAAGACAAGGAGAAATCGAAAAAATAGGAGATTTACCTGAAGATGAAGCTAAACGTGCCAAGGATGATATTCAGAAATGTGTTGATGAAACTAATAATAATTTGGAAGCTATTTTTGCTAAAAAAGAAATAGAAATAATGAATTAAGTTAAACAAAAAAAATAAAACAGCGGTTGGACGTCTCCCGTAGACGTACAACCGCTGTTTTATTTTTTGTGTTGACAATTACTTATATAAAGAATAATGTAAACAAAAAACTTAAAACCATTTTTTATGAAAATTGATTTTATTAATTCAGATGAACTCAAAAGAAAAAGTCTGAAAGAAGGAGAAGTTTTAAAAATATTGGATACTTTACATCTAGTTATGAAGTGTAATTGTGGTAGGTTCTACTTAGAAAATTTATCTGGTAAAAATAACGAGCTTCTCATTATGCTTAAAATTGATAAAGATAAATTTTCCCAAGAATTCTATGGTCATCTTCCTTATGGAACAAACCCAGAAGCGGATGATCTTGAATTGTTAACAAAATCTACAATATTTTTAATGGAAGTTGCAGAGAAAATAAATTGATAAACCGTTTTACAGAACAAACCTGTAAAACGGTTTTTTCTTTTTACTTATAAATTAATATTTATTAATTTCATCAACTATTTAATATATGCTATGATGCATTTATGTCTATCATAATTTTTATCGTTATTTTATTTATATTGGTTGTGTCCCATGAATTTGGGCATTTTATTGTTGCAAAAAAATCAGGGATTAGAGTTGATGAATTTTCTTTTGGTTTTCCTCCAAAACTTTTTGGTAAAAAATTTGGTGAGACAACTTACAATGTAAATTTATTGCCTCTAGGTGGTTATGTTAAAATTTTTGGCGAAAATCCTGACGAAGATTCTATGACTGGTCCTGATAGTAAAAGAAGTTTTATAAATAAACCAAAATATATACAAGCTGCAGTTTTGTTTGCTGGGGTTACAATGAATTTATTGGTTGCATGGCTTCTTCTTTCTGTAGGGTTTATGTCAGGACTTCCTACTTCTTTGGGTGCTGCTCCAAAAGGCTCTATTGTTGAAAATCAAGCTCTTACTATTACAAGTGTATTAGCAAATTCACCAGCAGAAATTGGTGGTCTTAAAACAGGTGATAAAATTTCTTCTTTGACAACAATTACTGACTCGACACTACTTTTGTCGTCAAACATCTCTGCTGAAAGTCTTCAGTCTTTTGTAAAAAATCATGGCGATGAAGAAATTAAAGTTTCACTTATAAGAGGACAGGAATCCATGGAAGTTATTGTTACTCCAAAAACAAATGATAAAAGTGACGTAGCTATGATAGGTATTTCTATGGACACAATTGGAACTTTAAAATTACCAATACATAAGGCTATTTGGGAAGGACTAAAGTTAACATTGAGTATCTCTGTTTCAACAATAGTAGGATTTTACAATCTAATATATACAGCATTAATTGGACAGGGCAGTATGGAATCTCTTACTGGTCCTGTAGGAATAGTTGGGGTTGTAGGTGATGCTGCAAAATTTGGATTTATTTATTTACTTTCATTTACCGCTCTTATATCTATAAATCTTGCAGTCATTAATCTTATCCCTTTTCCAGCTCTCGATGGGGGAAGATTACTATTTTTACTAATAGAAAAAATTAAAGGTTCACGTATTAAACCTCAAATTGCAAATGCTGCTAATATGATTGGCTTTGGACTTCTTATGATTTTGATGGTTGTAATAACTTATCACGATATAATTAAGTTGTTGTAGTGATTATAAAAAATAGCAGAGGTTGGACGTCTCCCGTAGACGTACAACCTCTGCTATTTTTTTGACTTAAAGTCTTAATTTTGCTTAAATGATTTAAATATTGATTTGTAATTACTTTAAAAATTATTACTATGAGTAAGGATAAAAAAGATGGTTTAAATACTACAAGTGATGATATTTTTAATAGTATTGGGGAAGATGATGAATCTACAGAAAAAACAAAAGATTTATCTGGTCAAAAATCTAAAGATGAAAATGATTTCAACAATGACAGTGGTGCGGAGTTAGGCCATTTTTGGGATTTATGTATTGATTAGTTTTATTAAATGAAATTGGGACATTCTTTTCAGAATGTCCCAATTTTTTATAAATATTTTTTTGGAATTTGGTTTACCTGCGCTTTCTTTTTTCCTGGTTTTATTCCAGAGTTTTTGACATCGCCTTCAAGCCTGTGTGCTTTAAACATTTCATTTCCTTTAAACTTACCCTTTTGTTGTTTTAATTTTCCTCCACTAATTATTGCATTTTTCATTATTAATAAAATTTATTTTTTAAAGTTGAAATAATAGAGAGACTGGTTCTATTGTTACAATTAATTTAATATTTTAATTATAAAACATTATTGTATTAAAAATCAATAATTTTTTTTATATCTTTTTTAAAAATTATTAATCTATATTGTAAAAAAATAATTAAGTTATACAATATAGATATGAAAGAATTAACACAAGAAGAAAAAAGAGTTATACTAGACAAGGAAACGGAGGCTTCTTTTTCTGGTGAATATTTAAATAACAAAGAAACAGGAATATATGTATGTAAGCAATGTGGAGCCCCACTTTACAATTCGAAAGATAAATTTGAGTCTACTTGTGGTTGGCCAAGTTTTGATGATGAAATAGAAGGAGCTATTAAAAAAACTTTAGATAAAGATGGAATTAGAACAGAGATTACTTGTATAAAATGTGGAGCACATTTAGGGCACTTATTTAAGGGTGAACATCTAACAACTAAAAATATTCGCCATTGTGTAAATTCTATATCAATGAAGTTTATTCCTGGAAAATAATTTATATGATTAAAAAAATTGTATTAGCAGGTGGATGTTTTTGGGGGTTAGAGGATTTAATAAGAAAACAACCTGGTGTTGTAAATACCACTGTTGGGTATACTGGTGGGAAAATAGAAAATCCAACCTACGAAAATCACGAAGGTCATGCTGAAGCTGTGGAGATAAAATATGATACAGATAAAACTTCATATAAAAAAATACTAGATTTTTTCTTTCAAATTCACAATCCAACTACTTTAAATCAACAAGGAAATGACAAGGGGACTTCTTATCGTTCTGCTATTTTTTATGCGAGTGATGAAGAAAAAAAAGAAACTGAAGATTTTATTGAAATAGTAAATAAATCTGGTTGTTGGAAAGATCTAGTTGTAACAACGCTAGAACCTTTGGGTAAATTTTATACAGCAGAAGATTATCATCAAGATTATTTACAAAAGAATCCTGATGGTTACACCTGTCATGCTATATGGTTTGATAGTTATTTGTAAATTTTTTAAATCCATTACTATTTTGTTTTTTTAATATGTGTTACAATAAATGTGTACCGTTATGAAAGAAGCTTTTAAAGCTCAGATTCATGTCATCTGTTATAAAATAAAAATTATTTTTAATTTATATCTATGGATACACTCCTTCTAAATGAACAACGATGCAAATGCGGGAAACTTTTATTAAAAGGTATCTTTTTTGATGGTGTACTTGAAATAAAATGTAAAAAATGCGGTGTTATAAATAAGATAGGCACATCTAAATTCACAGATGACAAAAATCATTATCAATTAATAATAGATGATAAGGGAATGATTATTAATGCGAGTAATTCCGCATCTCATATTTTGGGTTATACTCATGAAGAATTAGTTAATAAACATTTTACTAAAATAAATACAACTGTACCAAAAGAAATCAATGATAGATTTTTTAGTTCTAAGTCAACACTGGATGAAGATAACTATTTTCAATTGGACACTGCTCATCAAACTAAAGATGGCAAAAAAATCCCCGTAGTTGTATTGATTAAATTATATCAGCCAACAGAAAAAGAAAAATTTCTTTTAGTCTCAGTAGAAGTTAAAAATAATGTTGATGATAATATTGAAACATTTAATAAAAATGAATCCGATTATTCAAAAAATTCTTGTGATTATTTTTTTGTTTTGGATAAAAATGGAATTATTGATTACATAAGTCCTTCAGTTCAAAGTTTTTTTGGATTTCCTCAAGAAGCAGCAGTTGGTAAAAATTATTTTGAATGTGTTCCTATTGGAAATAGAAAAGAAAGTAAAAAACTTTTTGATTATTTTTCAAAAAATGAGAGACCTTACAAAACTGAAGATACCGCTTGCTTGAGTACGAATGGTAAGACTATATATACTGAATTATTTTTCACTCCTAATTATAATGATGCAGGTAAATTTATCGGTTATCGTGTTTTGGTTTGGGTGACAAGAAAGTCTTAATTTTGTGGATAACTTTCTTTTTATTACAAACTAGTTCTGATATAATTAAAGAGCGAAGTTCTAGAGGCTCCTGAAGCCCGTATACTTTTTTTAGTTGCGGGTTTTTATTTTTATATGGCAATTAAATAAAAACACCGCTGAAGCTCTCGAAGCTCAAACTTTTTTTGCCTGAGTTTTAAGTATTTATTTTATAAACTCCTATTTTAAAATTTTTCATTATCAATAATTGTTTTTTTAAAAATCTTTATTATATGCACATATATTTTAATAAAAAAATATTTTCTATATTACTAACACTAGTTATAATTTTTTCTGTTTTTGGATTTGTTTCTAAGTCTGAAGCATTAACCAGTGGTCCTAACAATCCTGCAACAGCAGTAGATGATGCGACTATCGGTACTATTACATGGACTAATCCTGGCAACGTTGTTTCTTCTAATAACAGCTACGCGACATCATCTCTTGATGATTTTCAAATAAGTCATTATGTAAAAGCTACAGATTTTGGTTTTGCTATACCATCTGGTGCAACAATAGGTGGAATTACTGTAGATATCGAAAAAGATGTCGGTACTGCAAGTCGTATTAAAGATTATCAGGTTAGGATTGTTAAGGGGGGAACCATAGGTTCTACTGAAAGGGCAAACGCAAATTTTTGGAGTACTAAAGAAGCATATGTTACTTATGGCGGTGTGTCAGATTTATGGGGCGAGTCATGGGCATACAGTGATATAAATAATTCAAATTTCGGTGTAGTGATTTCTGCTCAAAAAACTGTAAATATGGGTGGGGCAGTAACAGCAAGTTTGGATCATATTAGAATTACTATTACCTATACAGTGAACACGGCTCCTAATGCTCCTACTTTAGTTTCTCCAGCTAATGGTTCTACTACTAATGACAATACTCCAACTCTCTCTGCAAATTATTCTGATTCAGACACAGGGGATACTGGTACTACAAATTATAGAATAGCAACAAGTGCATTAAACTGTACTTCAGGTACAGTTGTTGCAAGTGGAACATCATCTGCAACTTCAACTAATAATGAAAATACAACTTGGACTCCACTTTCTTCAATAGGAAGTGATGCTACTTATTATTGGTGTGCACAGAACGATGATGGAGTTGCAACATCAGCTTGGACGAGTATGGGTAATTTTATTTTAGATACAACTTCGCCAACTGTCACTATCAATCAAGCTGTCGGTCAATCTGATCCAACTAATACTTCACCAATTAATTTTACTGTGATATTTTCTGAACCAACTACTAACTTTATCACCGGTGATGTTACTCTTTCTGGAACTGCTGGGGCTACAACCGGGACTGTTACTGGCTCTGGGACAACATATAATGTTGCTGTATCGGGTATGACGGGGGACGGAACTGTCATTGCATCTATTGATGCAAGCAAAGCAACTGATGTAGCTGGGAATCAAAACACTGCTTCAAGTTCAACTGACAACACAGTGACTTATGATACAACTCCTCCAACAGGAACAATCACCTTAGGTGCTGGTGCAACATATTGGACAACTAATACTGCTCCAACAATCGCACTCACGACAGATGATGCATCACAATATCAACTATGTTTAAATGCTGCATCTGCAGGAGTTGATTGTACTTCTGTTGCTCGAGCTTGGGCAACATATACTGCAACTCCAGCTGCTTATGATTTTGCTTCTCAAGGATTAGTAACTCTATATGTTCAATTCAAAGATACAGTAGGAAATATTAGTGCGACATATTCTGATTCAATTACGATTGATACAGTTGCACCAACTCTTTCTCCTGTCACCATCGCTTCAAACAATGCAAATACTGCATACGCAAAAACAGGTGACATCGTAACTGTCTCATTCACTTCATCTGAATCAATTGGTACTCCAACTGTCACTATCG
>JBBRWS010000012.1:0-19169 GCA_038249055.1 Minisyncoccia bacterium | reverse complement strand
TTTCAAAAAGGGGAATATAGTAATCATTATATGACCAACTAGAGTTATTTTTTCTCTGTAGGTTGAGTTTCCTTTAAATAAGGTTTTGATAAAATATTTTCTAGCTAGGTTGTATTTTTTAAGAGAAAAATAATAGTAAGCTAATAATGATGGTTCGTATTTTGAATATAATTTTTGGTATTTAATAATTTTATTTAATAATTGTTTATTTTTATCCAAATCTTTATTGCCATAATATATATTACTATCATGTACCAGGTAATTGACTAAATATTCTGGAACATAATCAAATTCATAGCCTAATTCACATATTCTAATCCACATATCTATATCTTCACTAATTTTAAGTCTCAGGTCAAAAAGTCCAACTTCTTTTAAAATAGATAACTTGGTCATTACACAACTAGAGGTAGGGATTAATCCGCCGTCTAGTAGTAATTGGTTTAAAATATTTCCTTTGTAATATTTATCACGTTTAGATATTATTTCTTCAGTTTTAATATCTTTTACATTTACATAACATGCGACAATTCCAAGATTGGGATTTGAGCTTGTCGTAAAAATTTCCAATTGTTTTTGGAGTTTAGAAGGGAGCCATTCATCATCAGAGTCAAGGAATGCTATATAAATGCCCAATGCTTTTTCAATTCCTAAATTTTTAGGGGAAGATGGACCACCTGAAGCTTCTTGGTAAAAATATTTAATTCTTTTGTCTTTCTCGATAAATTCTTGAACTATTTCTTTTGTATTGTCAGTTGAACCATCATCAATAATAAGTAGCTCCCAATCTGTAAATGTTTGGTCTATTACACTTAAAATTGCAGTTTTAATTAAATTTCCACGATTATATGTGGGTATTATTATAGATATTTTTGGATTGTTCATAATTATTATCTAAATAAGTGTCTAATATTTTTCCATGCTATTTTAGCAGTCTTTTCTAAAAATGGTAAAAATGTGATTATTAAACATCCCAGTGATTTAATCCTTTCTCTATTATTTGAATCTTTTTGTAGAATTACGCGAGTCAAATATTTTCGAGATTGTTTGTATTGCTTAGTTATATAATAATAATAGCCTAAAACTGTAGAGTCGTGTTCTAAATATAATTTTAAATGTTTTTCAATATAAACTATAAATTCTTTTTCACCATCAAAATTTTTATTGCCAAAATATATATTGCTACCATGCACTAAATAGTTAAGTAAGTATTCCGGTACATAATCAAATTCATAACCTAGCTCAGAGATTCGTAGCCACATATCTACATCTTCAGAAACTTTAAATCTTGAATCGAAAGGTCCTACTTCTTTCAATATGCTCAACTTAGTCATTATACAACTAGAAGTAAACATTAGACTCGTATCCATTAATAATTTATTTAAAATATTTCCCATATAATATGTATCTCGTTTTGAGACTATTTTTCCAGTTTTATTATCTTTAATATATAGATAACATGCGACAACCCCAAGCTTTGGGTTTTTGCTATTTGTAAAAATATCTAATTGTTTTTCTAGTTTAGTAGGGAACCATTCATCATCAGAATCAAGAAATGCTACATATTCTCCTTTAGCATTTTCGACACCCAAGTTGCGAGGTCCTGAAGGGCAACCTGAATTTTCTTCATAAAAATATTTTACGCGACTATCCTTTTTTATAAATTCTTGAACGATTTCTTTTGTATTGTCGGTAGAACCATCATCAATAACAAGTAGCTCCCAATCAGTGAAAGTTTGATTTAGCACACTATTTATTGTGTTTTGTATTAAATTTCCACGATTGTACGTGGGGATTATTACAGATATTTTGGGATTGTTCATTTTAATTTAATCTTTTTATAGATAAGAAATTTTTTAAAATCTAATACTAAATTATATGATAATAACTGTACTTCTTTCTTATATATTTTTTTATAATAAACAAATATATTTTTTATAGTTTTATTTTTATATTTTAAATTTTTCCAAGGAGTTTTTTTAAGATAATAGAAGTATTTTTCATTTAATTTATTTTTATAAAAATAATCCCAGGGTTTTTTCCAGACATAATGAATGATTTTAGCATTTTTTGCTGTTTCTGGTGTTGCAAAAAAAGCTAAACAGTTATATTTTTGGTCTAAACACAAAATATTATATTTCATCGTTGCATTTATTGCGTCTTGATCGACATATTTTAGTTTATCTTTATTATCATTTATAAATTTAATTATTGTTTCTGTGGCATTAACTTCATTGCATTTATCTATATTTATCAATAACACTCCACTGTTAAAATACTTTTCATTAAGAGGTATTTTTAAGTCAGCATATCTTTCTTTGTTTTCAGTTAAATTTTTATCTTCTACTGCAGCGTATAAATAATTATTTATATTTGTATTATATAATTCATAAATATCATCTATTACTACAGTGTCAGTATCTAAATATAGAACTTTTTTAAGGTTTGGTAACAATTTTGGAATCATTATTCTATAATAAACCGCTTGAGTAAAGGCCTTTTCTGTATAAAAATCTTTGAAAAACAAAGTATCTATTTTAATGTAATTAATTTTAAAATGATATTTTTTTTCAAGTATTTTTAATTTATCCATGTCTTTTTCTAAGATACCACCATCTAAAACATGGATATTTATATCATATCCATGTTTTTTATTTTCAAAAATAGAACAAAGTGCTACACCCATCAATTGAGTGTAGTTTTTGTCAGATGAAAAGACTATGTTTACAGCTTCCATTTTAATGTGTAAAAATTATTTGAATAGTTCTTATTATAATCCCGAAATCAATAAAGATATTTCTATTTTTAATATAATACAAATCATACTCAAATTTTTCTTTTGAGTCTTTGATTGTATTTGCATACCTATATTTTATTTGTGCCCATCCTGTAAATCCGGGTCGTATAATATGGCGGAAGGAATAGTAGGGGATTTCTTCGCTAAGTAGAGCTACAAATTCAGGTCTCTCAGGACGAGGACCCACGAGTGAAATATCGCCCTTTAATATATTTATCATTTGAGGAATTTCGTCTATATGTAATTTCCTTATTGTTTTACCTACTTTTGTAATACGGTTATCATTGTGGCCTGTAGCCCATACCGCTCCGTCTTTTTCAGCTGAGCCATCAGGAGAAAGAACAATCATACTTCTTAATTTATATAAATCAAAAATTTTTCCATTTAAACCAACCCTTTTTTGTTTTATAAATATTGGCCTACCATCTTCTATTAGAATAGCAATGATTGCTACTAAAAGAAGAGGCGAAGTTATTATTAATAAAGTTATGGCAAATATTTTGTCTTCAATAAAAGTTGCGGTTGTATATAATATGTCTTTCTTAATATTCACATTTTCAACAATGAAAGAAACATCAATATATTCGACAGGTATTTTATATAAATATTTTTCGTAAGCTTTTGCGGTATCAATAATCTCTACCCCTTGATTGTAGAATTTTAAAATACTTTGATCTTTTGTTTCAAGATTTTTATCAAGAATTATGACAAGATTTTTCAAATTTTCTAAATCCAAATTTATATCACTAATTGCATTAAAATGATTTACAATCTGAAGCCCTATTTGCGGGTTATTGATGATAGCAGCACCTAATTCTTTTAAGTAAGATGAATCTCCCACAAGGATTGCTGGCTGGGTAATAGTTTTTGTAAAAAGTGTAAATATCATTCTTCTAAACAAGAAAGAGAAAAATCCAAAACCAATAACTTGAATAAACAAATTTAATTTTGGACTTATGCCAAAAATAGGGACGAAATAGAAAAGTAGCATTCCTATGGCAAATGATGACAGAAGGGCGAGTACCCATCTTTTAAAATATGGGATAGTTGGTTTTATGGTAATTAGGTCATAAAGTCCAAAGATATAGAAAACTAATACCCAAGATAGGTAAAGTATAGAAAATGGAATAAGGTGGATATCTATAGCAGTAAGATAATCTCCTCCGCTAAAACGAATAAAGATAAGTAATATAAACGATATTATAAATGACAAAAAATCACCTAATACTATAATTCCAGATCTTTTCATATATGTGAGTATTTTAACACAAACAGAATAATTAAAATATGAATTATATTTTAAGTTCATGCACATAAATCAAATTAAAACCTTTAAATAAAGGGGTATTTTGCAACAATTTTGACATATCTTAAATTATGTAATATAATAGACGTAAGTAATATTATATTGTTCATTTAAAAACTGTTTATGAGGTGTTTAGTTTTATTGTTTATCTTTACTTTTTCACCGCTTGCATTCAATGTGAGTGGGTCTATTGGAAAGTTGGAGATAGATAAATTACAAGAATTGGGAAATAGTGAACCAGTTCTTAAAACTGCAAAAGATGAGTTAATAGAGGTATTTTCAGAGTGGAAAATAGCTGAAGCTTCTTATTATGACCCTAAAGATTCCAATCAAACAAAGAAAGATTGTGATGGAATTGGTGCTTTAGAACGCACGATAGGGTCGGGTTCTATATCACTAGGATCATCTTTTACAGAAATAATTCGTAAAGAAGGTATGCAAGTGTTTATTCAAGTAAAGGACTTCAATGTTATGACTCCATACGGGAAAGGAATTTTTCGTGTCGATGATATCATGGCAAATAGGTACAACAAGAGTGATAAATTTCATATCGACTTCTTTCACGAAGACTTAAGTCTTAAACATAAGCGGCAAGGTCGCTTTAAAATAATGTTTAAGATTATAAAAATACAAATGGCTGATTCACATCAGCCATTTTTTTTATTTGGTAGAGGTCCAACCTCTACCAAAAATTTAACCCTTATTTATCAAGAAATTAATTTTTTAAAATAACCAATTTGGTAGAGGTTGGACCTCTACCAAAGTTTTCCACAGATTTTTTAGTTTTTAAATAAAATAATATATATAATAAGACAATGAAAAATTAATATTATTACTCGCTCGCAAAATATTTCAGATATTTCTGCGAGTTTTTTATTTTATGAGAAAGGACCCACTTGTAACTAATCAATATTATCACATATATAATAGGGGAGTTGATAAAAGAGATATTTTTATGAATAAGAATGATTTGAGCCGATTCATTTTAAGTATAAAAGAATTTAATATTGCTAATCCAATAGGAAGTATTCAATTAAGTTTGAAAACAAAAACCGATTTAGATCGTTTGAAAAATGATGGGCAAGTTCTCGTTTCAATTGTTTGTTATTGTTTTAATCCAAATCATTTTCATTTTATAATTAAACAGGAGATAGATGGGGGTATCTCAGAATTTTTTAAGCGTTTACTTGGGGGTTATACTATGTATTTTAATAAAACACACAATCGTAATGGGGCACTTTTTCAAGGCAGATTCAAATCTAAATTAATAGCAGATAACGCTTATTTTTTAAAAATTAGACCTTACGTAAATACAAATTATTTAATTCATGATATTCCACATGACAAAAGTCATTTAATTTCATCAAGTTGTCAAGAATATGATACACTCAATTTTAATTTAGTGTCTAAACAAGAAGCAATAAATTTACTCGATTTTTATGGAAGTAATAAAAATTTTAAGAGTGAGTGTATGAGAGTAGCTTTTATAATAAAGGAAGAGAGGGGAAATTCTCCATTAGACGAAGAAGATTTTATTATCTAATAATTATTGGTAGAGGTCCAACCTCTACCTAAAATAAACCCTTATTTTATAAGGGATTTTATTTTACAATTTATCTATTTGGTAGAGGTCCAACCTCTAATAGAAAACGTGGTAGAGGTTGGACCTCTACCAGAATTTTCTTTACAACATATTTTTGTAAAAATATAATTGTAAAATGAAAAATTTAAAAATAATGTTTTCGCCCAAAATATTTAATTTATTTAAATGGGCTTTTTTAGTTTTAGTTGGTTTATTTATTATTTTAATTATTATCAGATTTTTTAATTACTCCAAGGTAGAAAAAACAAACAATCAAATTTTAAAAATTCATTCAACAAAACTAAGTATGAATGATGTATTAGGAGAAAATTTACCAACCAATCCAGGCATTGATGCGGGTAAAACAATTACCGGCATAGATGTTAATAATAATGGAATTAGAGATGATGTTGAAATTGCTATTTTTAATGAATATCCAAATTCTGAGAAAAGTCGTGCAGTGCTTTTGCAGTATGCACTTGCTCTTCAAATGGAAACCACTCAGCCTTTTATGAATGATGAGATAGCAACAGAAATAATAACAGAAGAAGGCAGAGGGGATACATGTTTGAGCGACACACTTGTTCCAAGAATAAGTGCTGATTCATCAAGAGAATATACTGATATTGAAAAAATAAATGAGTATATTAATTTTATTGAAGAAAAACAGCTGAATACTGATTTACGTAAAAATGCTCATAAAAATTTATATACACACCTTAGAAGTTATGGAGAATCAACAAATATTACTTGCGATGTAGATTTATCAAAATTAACCAATTAATAATATAAATATTTATATGGAAAAAATAAAATTGTTAATATTAATTTTACTATTATTGTCAATTAATTTTAAAGCTGATGCATATAGCAATTGTTATAAGAGTGGGTATACCGTCGTATCAGTAAATGGAATATTTACTGATGATATTGGGGCAAAAAATAATAAAGAAAATCTTAAAAAAATTTTACCTTCAGTTTATAAAAATGAACCAATTATTGTTGATTATATTTATAATTCAACACACTTAGCAGGGGTTGGAGATCTTGTTGATGTGACTAGGCAGGGTCTTTTTGATTCAAATTCTGATTTTGATCTCGTTGATATGTTAGACGATGCGAGTGAAAAGATAAA
The DNA here is from genome assembly GCA_038249055.1 of Minisyncoccia bacterium. Classification (GTDB taxonomy): domain Bacteria; phylum Patescibacteriota; class Minisyncoccia; order Phycocordibacterales; family UBA9973; genus UBA8515. Next base: position 12,349 of record JBBRWS010000012.1, on the reverse strand, counting down.
AACTCAAAAGGTTTTATTAGTAGGTCATTCACAAGGTAATTTTTATACTAATAATTTTTACGATAAAGTTGCAGGAAAAATTGGTGGTGTTCCTGTTGAATCTATTGGTGTATACGGTGTTGCTACTCCAGCAGATAGAGTTGCTGGTGGGGGAAAATATTTAACATCAGACACCGATAGTGTTATTGCTACGCTTGTGGGTAGTCTTAAAAATATAATGTCGCCCAATACTCACATTGATTTAAATGGAGTTAAAAGTAATGGGCATGATTTTTCGGAAATATATTTGAAATATAGAGGAGATAAGATTGTTTCTGATATTAAATCTTCTTTGGATAAATTAAATATAAATAAAGTACAAGATGATTTAAGTCAGTGTATTTCTTCACAAAAAATTTCTACAATTCATAAAGTAGGTGGGGCCGTTCTCGGTGTTGCTGATGTGGTAGTAAAAAGTACTGTTTATGCTGGGACTTTTGCATATAATACAATAGCAGGATCATTAAAATCAGTGGCAAGCCTATTTAAAAATAATTCAAATAAAAATCTCGCAGCAGTTGGGTTATATGATGAGCAAAATTTACCAGAACCTATAGAACAAACTATAATAAAGGAAGATGCTCCAGTTGAAGTTATAAATAATACAAATGACAATAATCAAACACCAGTAGAAGAACAAATTAAAAATGTAAAAATAGAAAATAATATCGAAGAGTCTGATTCTGTAATAATTAATCCTGAAATTTTAATTCCAATTCCAGAAAATTTAAACACTATAAATACAGAAGTTGTTGGTAGTGAAAATAATAACAGTAATCATTCTGGAGGTGGGGGAGGAGGGAATAATTCATCAGATGAAGTAATTACAACTGACACATTGCCCCCAGTAATTACTTTGGTTGGAGAAGATATAATAAATACAGAACTTAATATTGTGTATGTTGATAAAGGAGCAACAGCTCTTGATGAGAAAGATGGTGTTGTGGATGTTGTTACAACTGGAACTGTTGATATTGCAACTATCGGCACATATATTATTACTTATACTGCAACTGACACTGCAAACAATACTTCAACTTTAACTCGCACAGTTAATGTTGTAAAAAATGAAAGTTTAGAATCAATTGAAATACCAAACTTAGATATAATTGCACCGGTGATTACATTGTTAGGAGAAAATGTGGAAACTGTATTACAAGATGCAATTTATGTTGATGCGGGAGCAACCTCGCTTGATGATATCGATGGAGTAGTTATGGTTGTTACAACTGGCGTTGTTGATACTAAAGTATTAGGAACTTACACTATTACTTATACCGCCACTGATATTGCAAATAATATTTCAACTTTAACTCGCACAGTTAATGTTATAAAAAATGAAATTATTGTGACCCCAGAAATTGATACCGTAGCTCCTGTAATTACTTTGTTGGGTAATAATACTGTTACCGTATTTTTAAATAATGTTTATACAGATACTGGGGCAACTGCGCTCGATGATGAAGATGGGATAGTCACTGTTGTTACAACTGGTGTTGTTGATACTAAAATATTGGGAACTTATATATTAACTTATACTGCAACTGATACTGCAAACAACACTTCAACTTTAACTCGCACAGTTAATGTAAAAATAAAAATTCCAGTTGTTTCAACTACAGCCGTTCTATCTTTGCCAAATTCAGGGACTAATGCTCTTGATGGACTTGATCCAAATCGAGGTAGAAAAAATTTAACACCGTTTATTTTTCAAGTAATTTATACTGATTCAAACAATAAGTCTCCTCAGTATGTAAAACTTCATGTTAAAAATATAACAACAGGAGATTTGTTGGCGGATGTTTTGATGAATAAAATTAGCTCAAGCACTGATATTTTGAGTGATGGAGATTTTGCTAATGGGGAATTATATACGGTAGAAAATACCTACGGTCTAGGTGATTATTCTTATTCTTTTTCTGCAAATGATCTAATTGGAAATTATACAAAAATTGAAGAAAATACTAATTTAAGATTTTCGGCAATTGCGTCAAATTATATTTATATTCCGAAAGCTTCATTTGGTGTAAATAATGGGGATGATAAAGATTGGCAAGTTTGGTCTTTTAATGGTTCAAATGTTTATGATTGGACTGATACATATGTAAATAACTATTTGCGAGAGCAATTTAAAATTCAGACGTATACTGGTGGTTATTGGTGTAGTCAATGTTTGCAAAGAGGATTATTTAGTCATGATCCACAAAAAGGATTTGAAATCTCTGATTTGTCGATATCTACTCTTGAGGGTAATCCGCAAAATAGTATGAATGGTAAAACATATGAAGTTGCTATTCAATGGGATTCATCCGGTTATTCTTATAAGATAAGTCATGATTCTATTATTGATGCCGAAGGACATACCGATGTAGCAAATATGAATAATAATTTGTGGGTTGGTTGGGATGGATCATTTAATAATTTTACAATTTTCCCTTTTGGTACTTGGCAAGGAGTTCCTTACTCATCGCCAATGGAAAGAACGGGTGGTAGTGATATGGTATTGAAGCCATATCCTGTTTATGACCCGCAAGCTGTTCAAATTCCAGATCCTACACCCACTCCAGAACCTGAACCAGAACCTGAACCAACCCCGGTATTGAGTTCAGAAAAGTCGATTATTTCTTTCTCTTTTGAGAATTTGAATCCTGTCATAAATGGAGTTATTGGTGATGATTATAATATTAGTTTAACTGTGCCTTACGGTACAGATGTCAGTAATATGATTCCTGTAATTTTAACTTCAGAAAAATCTTCTATTTTGCCTATAAGTATGGAGCCGCAAAATTTTACAGATTCTATTTCATATATAGTAAAAGCAGAAAACGGTACAACCTTGTCATATTTTGTTACGGTTATAATTTCTCCAGAGCCAGAGCCAGAGCCAGAGCCTAATCCTGATCCTATTGTTCCAGATAATACTGTGCCAACCATTATTAGTTATTTTTTAAATGGAAATCAAAGTAGTATTTCAATTAATCCATTAATTAATAATTTGGAAATTGTTTTGAATTCAAATAAAAATGTAAATTGGATGACTATTAAAATTGAAAAAGAAAGTGATTCAAGAATATACAAAATGTTTCAATCTGGCGGCGGTTGTTTAGATGGAACAAATATTTGTACAAAAGTTTGGGATGGAACACTTTCTAGCGGAGAGTTATTACAAAGCGGAAATTATGATGGTAGTTATAAAATAAAGGCTCATATTAAAGATATTGAAAATAGGGAGTATGAGGAATATTTAGAGTCGTCAATTATAGTAAATACACAATAAATTAGAATTAAACAGACGCCGGACATCTGCGGTAGCAGATGTCCGGCGTCTGTTAGTTTTAGAAAAAAAATTTAATTAGAAAATAAAAAATCCCTCCACAATTTTTAAGTTGCGGAGGGAAATGGGTAAGTGTTTATGCTTTGGTTTTATCCTCGCATCATTTGTAAGTTGCGGTGGTTATTTCTTTTTGAATACCCTTGATTTTCCTCCTGGTTTAACTTCTCTTAAATTTTTAGGTATAAAATTCCTAACAACTGGTTCAATTTTCATTCTTTCAAAATAAAAACCAGGAATAACATTAATTTCTAGGTTCATAATTTTAAAATTTAATGATGATTTATTTAATATATATATTATACCTAAAAAATAAAACATCAAGATGTGATATAATGAGTTTATGTTCAACAAGCATTTAGTAAAAGTGATTCTTGCCTTTTCAGGAGTGATTGTATTTGGCCTTATTTTACTGGTTGTTATTGATTCGATGAAATAAAGAATTTTTTGACAAATTTTTTATTTTTGCTATTATATTTGAGTAGCCGTAGAAAGTAGGTTTACCCCTTAAAAAGGGTAGTAAAATCCCTACCGAGGTCGAACATATTTTACATTTTGTAAAATACTACGTTTTACGGCCCGAAAGGGTCTTTTTTATTTTTATTTTTTAAAAAAATAATATGCCAATTACATTAGACAAAAAGAAAGAATTAGTGATTTCTCTCGAGAAAGCATTAAAAGGAGCAAATTCTGTTGTCTTCGTGAAATTTGATAAATTGAAAGTTGCGGATGTAAATACACTTCGCAGAACTTTACAGGCACAAGAAGTTGGCTACCAAGTAGCAAAGAAAACTTTGCTAAAGCGTGCACTGACTACTCATGGAATTACAGGTGATTTACCTGAAATGCCTGGACAGTTGGCAATCGCTTACAGTGCTGATTTACTTGCTGGAGCTCGTGAAGTTTTTGCTTTTCAAAAAAAGCACAAAGATAATGTTTCAATTGTAGGGGGAGTATTTGAAGGAAAATATATGAATGCATCAGAAATGATGTCCATTGCAACAATTCCTCCACTTCAAACTCTACGTGGAATGTTCGTCAATATTATCAACTCACCAATACAAGGGTTTGCAAGTGTTATCAATCAGATAGCTCTTACAAAATAAATTAAAAATTATCAATTAAATACTTCATTAAATATCAAAATTTTTTCGGGTCCTCGGATGAGGGAGGACGAGGGGCCAGACCACTCAAAAATTTTATATTTAATTATGTATTAAGTAAAAAAATATATGGAAGAAACAAAAGTAACAGTTCCTGCAAAATTCAAAGACATTGTTTCAAAGATTGAAGAAATGTCAGTTCTTGAATTACACGAACTAGTAAAAGTTTTAGAAGAAAAATTTGGCGTATCAGCACAAGCTGCTGTTGCTGCTGGTCCTGCTGTAGCAGGGGAAGAAGCTGAAGTTAAAAGTGCTTTCACTGTTGAACTTACAGCTGCAGGTGAACAAAAAATCGCAGTTATGAAAGTTGTCAAAGAAGTTCTTGCTCTTGGACTTAAAGAAGCAAAGGATTTAGTTGATGGTGCTCCTTCAGTACTTAAAGAAGGTATGAAGAAAGCAGAAGCAGAAGAATTCAAAAAGAAAATTGAAGATGCTGGAGGTAAAGTAACTCTTAAATAATCAATTCTTAAATACAAAACAGCCCCGGCCTTCGGCCGGGGCTGTTTTGTATTATTTGCCAAAGGGTTGAAAGAATTAGAAAGATGGCATATAATGGCCGAATGGAAACTCTAGCAAAACTTTTTGGTGGTCAGGCTCGTGTCAGAATAATGAGACTCTTTTTATTAAATAGTAATAATAGTTTTGAAATCGAGGAGATTATATCTCGTAGTCGTGTGATGAAGGCAAATGCGCGTAAGGAAATTAATGCTTTATCTACGATGGGTTTTATTAAAAATAAAATTGTTACAAAAGAAGGTTCTCGTGGTGCCAAAAAGAAAGCAACAGCATGGATGTTAAATCCTGCATTTCAATATTTAAATTCATTAAGAGATTTACTCATAGATCCAACACTTTTACTTCAAGAAGATTTACCTCAAAAATTTAAGCAAGCAGGGAAAATAAAACTCATGATTGTGTCTGGAGTTTTTATAGGGAATAGTAAAAGCCGTGCTGACTTACTTATTGTAGGTGATAAATTAAAAAAGAATATTCTTCAACAAGTAATTAAAGGCTTAGAAGCTGAAATAGGAAAGGAGCTTGATTATGTTGTTTTAGATACAGAAGAATTTAAATATCGTCTAGATATGTATGATAAATTAGTTTGTGACATTATAGATTTACCTCATGAAAAGCTCATAGATAACGGACAGCTTTCAATATATATTACCAAAAAATAAAATTCACCAAAAATAATCTTGCTACGCAAGATTATTTTTTTAGTATTTCATGATATAATATTTCCATGTTAAAATTTTTCTCTCGTCTACGAAACCTATTCAAAAATAATTCAAACAAAGGTTTCACTCTCCTCGAACTCCTCATCGTTGTTGGTATAATCGCTACTCTTTCCGTTGCTTCTGTTATCGTTCTAAACCCAGCCGAAGCTTTAAAGAAATCTCGTGATACGCAACGTATGTCCGACTTAAGTGTTTTAAAAAAAGCTATTGGTATTTATGCAGTTAGTATCCCTAATGCAAAGTTCGCTGGTATAGACAACACAGGATGTAAGGGAACAGCCTTTGGTTCAACATGGCAACTAGGAACAGATTATATATATTACAGTTATCCAAGTGATGCACCCGGTGTACCTATTACAGGTAAGTCTTTAGACGGAGTAACATTTACTACTGGTGGAGCTAAACAAGTTACCAAAGCAAACCTAGGTAAAAATGACGGTACTGGTTGGTTGCCAATTAATTTAACATCTCTTCCAGGTGGTTCACCAATCTCTTCATTACCAGTAGACCCAGTTAATACTATTGCCGACCCGGCTAATCCAAAAAGTACCGACCTTGTTTATCGTTATGTTTGTTCTGAACAAAATTTAACTTATGAACTAGGAGCGACCCTTGAAAGTGAAGCTTACACAGTTACTGACAACAAGATGGCTAAAGATGGAGGTAATAATAATAGTTACTATGAAGCGGGGACAGGACTTTCGTTGATGAATGAAGAGAGTTCTGCTCCAGTTCTTGCTTGTGGTGCATATACTGTTGTTGGTCCAGATACTTTGACTTATGGAACTGTATTAGCCGAAGATGGTAGATGTTGGCTTGATAGAAATCTGGGAGCAACGAGAGTTGCGATATCAAAAACGGATGCTCAATCTTATGGATATATATATCAATGGGGAAGAAGTTCCGACGGACACCAAATTCGTAATAGTAGCACAACAGCAGGCCCAGTTGGGACAGATACCCCTGGTTCCTCGTATGTTATTATAGTAAATACTAATCCTTTTGATTGGCGTAGTCCACAAAAAGATAGTTTATGGCAAGGTGTAAATGGAATTAATAATCCATGCCCGACTGGATTTAGGCTACCTACAGGTGGAGCCGGTGGAGAATTACCAATTTTTATTACTGCAGCAGGAATTATGGATGAAAATACTGCATTTGGTTCTTCGCTAAAACTTCCAGTGGGTGGAAATCGATCTAGTACTACAGGAGCTCTTAATAACGTAGGTATAACAGGTTCTTTTTGGTCGAGTTCTCTTAATGGTGTAACTATTTTTAATTTTAACATTGGATATGGAGGTTATGCTATGACTTCTAGTGGTCGTGCTGTAGGTATGAGTGTTCGTTGTATTAAAGATTAATTTCTATTTATTTATATTTACTTTTATTACAAAAATAATCTCAGAATACAAAATTATTTTTTTAGTTATCCACATTATTTTACTTTAAAAATAATTAAATGGTATAATAATAGAGTACTTTAAAGGGTCGAATCTTTATAGGCATCTTATTATTTTATTAAAAGTATATTTAATACATTATGTTATTATTACAAAATTGGGGAGAAGTTTTCAGTCAATCTTTGATAGGTCTCTGGTATGGATTTGTTAATTTTGTACCCGGTCTATTGGGTGCAATAATACTCTTTATTGTTGGTTGGATGGTGGGTTCTATTATTGGTAAAGCAGTCTCTCAACTATTTACAGTTCTTAAAGTAGATAAACTTTTTCAAAGTGCAGGAGCAACTGATTTTATGAATCGTGCTGGTCTAAAATTAAATGTTAGTGGATTTCTAGGTGGAGTTATTAAATGGTTTATAATCGTTGTCTTTTTAATGGCATCACTTCAAATCATTGGATTAACTCAAGTTAATGATTTCCTTCGTGAGGCAGTTTTGTATTACTTACCAAAAGTAGTTATTGCTTCTCTTGTTTTGGTTATTGCTACTGTTCTTGCTGATGCAATGCAAAACCTTGTTAAAGCATCTGCTCAAGCAGCAAATATTCGTTCAGCAAAAATGCTTGGATCAATTACACTTTATTCAATTTGGATTTTTGCTTTCATCATAGCTTTATCTGAACTTGGTATTGCAACAGCATTTATGCAAATTCTATTTACAGGATTTATTGCAGCTCTAGCTTTAGCCCTAGGACTTTCATTTGGATTAGGAGGTAAAGATGCAGCAGCTCGTGCTGTAGATAAAATTTCTGAAGATATGAGTTCAAAATAATAGATTTAAGATTTTAAAATGTAAAAGCCCCGCGGACCGAAGGTCCGCGGGGCTTTTCTTTGTGGTATAATAATACAGTTATTTATTAACAATCTAATTAAAACTACATGAAACAAAACAAAGGTTTTATAGGCATTGGTTTGATATTGGCAATTGTTCTCGGGGTAGTGGTCGTTGGTGGGGGTTTGTATTCATATAATACATATCAAAATAAATGGAGAGAATCTCCTCCATTGCCTTTTGATGATAATCAAAATTTACCTGTGACTGATAATGAAAAAAACAATTCAATTATAGCTGGATGTACTTCAACTTCTCCTTCAAGTATTAAGTTGCTTTCTCCAAATGGGGGAGAGATGTATTCTACGGGAGAAAAAATTACAGTTAAATGGGAGAGTTGTAATGTGACTCCAAATTCGATTGCATTCACACTTTTTAAACATGATATATCAAAACCATATCAACAAAGTGAAATGTATAGAACCTCTTTATTTTCAGGTTCTGACCCATATGTTTTAGAAGAAGATGATGGAATTTCAGAATTTACTTTACCAGATTATTCTAATACTAATTTAACTCCAGGTCAGCAATATTTTATTGGAATTATGGGTGATGGGGATGCAACTAATATAGGTTCTGGATATGTCCCAGGAGATTATTCTGATGGTTTATTTACAATAAATTCCCCCGTTAGTTCTGTAACTTCATGTACAAGTGATAAAGGTAAGGTTATGACATATAGTAAGGCTCTTGAAATAGCTAAAACAAGTAACTGTAATAATGTAGGCGTTTTTACAGGAGAATATGGTTGTAATAAAAATGGAGGTGGTTTAGTAGATGTATATATGAAGCCGTCAGATAAACCCAATTGTGGTTTTGCTTGTAGAGTATCGATTGATACAGGGAAAGCTGAAGAAGGTTGGATGTGTACTGGATTACTAAAACCAATTGATGATAATTTGTTAAAACTTACTAGTTGTGGTGTTTCTCTTTCTAAAACTTCAAATTGGAGTGTGATAAGTAATACTAGTAACGAAATAGTTTTAGATATTCTCTCTACTGATCACATTGTAGGAACAAGTGGAATTAATATTAAATGCGTATTAAGTAATACTATTACTGATACTGATGCTAAGTTTGGTAATATTACTTATTTCTATGATACAGGTAAAAAAGCTTGGATGGAAATTGATGATAAAGAAGGTGAGGGGATAACACCAAATAATACACCTGTGTTAGCAGTCCCATTATTTACTGTAAATGGTTTACCTGTTTTTCGTGGAACTGGAAGATGGTTAACTTATATTGTTCCAATATCTCCATCTTCTATTTTATATCTTAAGGAAGGTGATACAGAGGGAGGACAAACACAATCGCTAACAAATTTAGTAAAGACATTAAAGAAACTTTAGCATTAAAAATAAGGGTAAAATGAGCCGTCGGCAGTAGCCGACGGCTCATTTTAATTTCCCCAAGAAAACCCTTGACTTTCTTTTTCATTTCGTATATTATTCAAATCACGATGTTAAGAAATCAAATTCACCAAAAAACAGGGTTAAAGTAAGACCATTTGGTTTTCCTTGTCCGCCCTGAAAGGCGGTTTTTTATTTTCTAGACATTGATATGATATTTGAAAACTGAATGCTGTTCCAACTCACTGTTATCCTTTAATTTTAGAGGGTCTTTTCAATCGAGTTGGAAACAGAACGCAATAATAAAAAAATATTAATATTAGAGGAAGCGGTTCCCGAGATATTAATATGTTCCGATTCTTTATCTCGCAAGAGGTATTGATGACGATGGTTTTCATATTTCCTAATAGGAAATATAAGAGTATATGGTGGATGCCTAGACTAAAAAAGGCGATGAAAGACGTAGCATGGCGGCGATACGTTTCGGGGAGGTGCCTAGCAACCTTTGATCCGGAAATTTCTGAATGGGGAAACCCACTTCAATAAACTTGAAGTACTCTTGCGCTTGACGTAAGAGAGCATACCCAGGGAAGTAAAACATTTCAGTACCTGGAGGAAAAGAGAAAAATATTTATTTTCTGAGTAGCGGCGAGCGAAAAGGAAAGAGCCCAAACCGTATTTCGTAAGATATGCGGGGTTGTAAGGTGACAACGTAGATTTATCTAGAGGAGTTAAAAAATTTGTAGTTAGATTAAGTTTCTGGAAAGAAACGCCGTAGACGGTGATAGCCCGGTGATCGAAAATTACAAGTCTCTTTGGTTGTCATTCTTGAGTAACTCAAGACACGAATAGCTTGAGCGAATCCGCCAGAACTAACTGGCAAGGCTAAATACTTTTTTAGATCGATAGTGAACTAGTACCGTGAGGGAAAGGTGAAAAGAACCCCGATAAGGGGAGTGAAATAGACCTGAAACCATATACTTACAAGGAGTCGGAGCGGACGTATTTATACGTTCCGTCACGGCGTGCCTATTGAAGAATGAGCCAACGAGTTTATCTATGCTGCAGGCTAAGTTGTTAGAACAATGGAGCCTTAGGGAAACCGAGTGTTAATAGCGCGAAATTTATGTAGTACAGATAAGACCCGAAGCCAGGTGAGCTTGCCATGAGCAGGATGAAGTTTATCGAAAGATAGATGGAGGTCCGAACCGGTGACCCGTGCAATAGTCTCGGATGACTTGTGGTAAGGAGTGAAAAGCTAATCGAACCTGGTAATAGCTGGTTCTCTCCGAAATAGCTTTAGGGCTAGCGTCGTGTGTTCCTCTTAGGGGTAGAGCACTGGAAGGTATCGACAGGGAGCAATCTCGCGATTTCTATCAAACTCCGAATACTAAGAGTTAAAAACACGGCAGTTAGGCTATGGGGGCGAAGCTCCATCAGCCAAAAGGGAAACAGCCCAGATCTCTAATTAAGGTCCCTAAATTTATGCTAAGTGCAAATCAAGGAGGTGAAATTTCTCTGACAATGAGGATGTTGGCTTAGAAGCAGCCATCATTTAAAGAAAGCGTAACAGCTCACTCATCCAGAGATTTCGCACCGAAAATAATCGGGGCTAAGCATAATACCGAAATTGAGGATTTATTTTTCTTTCGAGAAAATTAAGTGGTAGGAGAGTTTTCCACTCAGCGTCGAAGCCAAAGGGGTGACCCATGGTGGAGCGTGTGGAAGTAAGAATGTTGGCACAAGTAACCGCAAGGAAGGTGAGATCCCTTCCCGCCGAAAGATTAAGGTTTCCTGGGCAATGGTAATCAACCCAGGGTTAGTCGGTCCTAAGGGGATGGCGATAGCCGCACCTGATGGGCATAGGGTTAATATTCCCTAACTTCTGTTGTATCCGATGATAGGACGGAGTGTAGTATATAAAGCTCATTATTGGATTTGAGTATATTAGTGAGGATGGTCTCTAGGAAAATCCGGAGGCTGACGTTAAAGTAACATCCAAGCAAAGTATAAATGTCACGATTCGTCGTGATAGATTTTATAAAGCACGCTTCCAAGAAAAGTATCTAAGGTTAATACAATAGAATCCGTACCGCAAACCGACGCAGGTGATCTAGTCGAGTAGACTAAGGCGAACGAGTGAGAGGTCTTCAAGGAACTCGGCAAAAAAGCAGCCGTAACTTTGGAATAAGGCTTGCCATTCTTAATTTATTAAGTTTGGCCGCAGCGAAAGTATCTCTGGCAACTGTTTATCAAAAACACAGCTCCCTGCGAACTCGCAAGAGGATGTATAGGGGGTGACACCTGACCAATGCCAGAAGGTCAAATATCGGTGGTGCATGGTCGCAAGATTGTGTGCTGGCTGATATAAGCCCTGGTGAATGTCGGCCGTAACTATAACGGTCCTAAGGTAGCGAAGTACCTTGTCGGGTAAGTTCCGACGCGCACGAATGGCATAATGACTGGAGAGCTGTCTCGAAGACCTGCTCGGTGAAAATACAATACCGGTGAAGATGCCGGTTACCTGCAGATAGACGAAAAGACCCTAGAAGCTTTACTGCAGCTTGATATTGAGTGTATGGTTATACTGCGTAGCATAGATGGGAGAGGTTTGATGGTTAGGATTTCGGTTCTGATCTACTCAACAGTGAAATACCATTCTTTGTGACGATATACTCTAATCTCTAAGGCAAAAACTTAGAGAGACAGTATCTGGTGGGTAGTTTTACTGGGGCGGTATCCTCCTAAAAAGTAACGGAGGAGTTTATTAAGGTTAGCTAGGCGCGAATGGAAACCGTGCCGATAGTGTAATGGCACAAGCTAGCTTAACTGTAAGACGTACTTGTCGAGCAGATACGAAAGTAGAACATAGTGAACCGACATTTCGCATTAGATGCGGATGAAGATTAACGGATAAAAGCTACTCTAGGGATAAC
>JBBRWS010000011.1:0-23555 GCA_038249055.1 Minisyncoccia bacterium | reverse complement strand
TGGAATACAAGCAACTGTTCAAACGTTACAATTTCAAACCTTAGTTACAATGTTCCTATAAACGGATCACAAACTGTTTGGCCTACATCTACAACTACATACACATTAACTGCAAACGGTTCAAACGGAGGAACTCAAACTAGTTCTGTTACTGTTAGTGTAAATGGAAGTAATAATATTTGTGAAATTTCTAGCTTTACTGCTAGTGATACAAGTATAGATGAAGGTGACTACATTACATTAAGATGGAATTCTGATAATTGTATTCGTGTTAAAATTTCAAATATAGGCGATGTAGCTCTAGATGGAAGTAAAAAGATTTATCCAGACGGAGACACAACTTATATATTAACTGCTTATAATTCAAATGGTTCATCTCAAACTGAATCAGTAAGAATTAATGTAGATGAAAAAAATGATAACAATAATTTAAATTGTGAAATTGATAATTTTACCGCAAACAGTACATATATAAAACAAGGAGATGCAGTTACACTAAGATGGGATACAACTGACTGTGATAGTGTAAATATTTCAAACCTTGGTAGTGTTTCAAGAGATGGAAGTAGAATAGTTTATCCTACTAGTACCACCACTTATGTTTTAAGTGCATACGGAGACAGAAGCGCATCAAGAACAATATTGGTAAATGTAGATTATAATCAAATAATTATTCCTGTAACTCCTATCTATAACACTAATGTTGTTACGACAGTTGCCACAAATATTTCTCAGACAGGTGCTCAAGTAAATGGTCTTATAACAAGTACAAATTTTACTAGTGCAAATGTTTACTTTGAATATGGTACAGATATAAATCTTGGATCAAGAACAACATCTCGTACTATAAGTAGTAATACTTCTTTTAGTGACTACCTAACAAACCTAAGTCCTAGAACAATCTATTATTTCAGAGCAGTTTCAGAGGGTACAACTGGTATATCTCGGGGTTCTATTGAAGTATTCCAAACCCTTGGATATGTAACAAATAATAACAACAATAATGTTCAGACAATAAGACAAGTTGTTGTTCAAGGTACAACAGTTTATGGTTCTCAATCTCCAATAATGCTTAAGATTGAAAATAAATATCAGACAATTGGCGTAGGGGATGCTATTGACTATGTTGTTTCTTATAAAAACATCAGTAGTTCAAAACTAACAAACCCAATGGTTCAAGTATTTATTCCAAAAGGAATAACTCTTACAAATCTATCTCGTGGAACATACTCAGACAACAGTAGAACAGTTTCAATTCCAATAGAAGATTTGTTTCCAAATGCAGAAGGAACAATCTTTTTACAAGCAAGAGTTGATTCTATTGAAGCAAGTTTAGCTCAGATTGTTACAACAGCAGTTCTTGTTTACACAAATCCAAATGGAGCACAAGAAAATGCTATGGCATATGTCTTGAATAATCCAAGAAATCTTAATTTACTTGGAGCGTCATCTTACTTTGGAAATATGTTTGGCTTTGGTTTACTTGGATGGTTACTACTTATTATCTTAATATTATTGTTAATACTTTTGGCTAGAACTTTCTACATGAGAAGAAATGTAGCACCAGTCGAAGTACATCATCAACAATACTAAAAATAATATTTACACACACCCCGACTTTTGTCGGGGTGTGTTAGTATATACCTATAAATACTGTTAGAGATGTGCTCGTTATGTTCTAAGAGTAGGTTCGATTAATAATTAAATGAATACTAAAAATATAATTAATTAGATATGGAAGACTAATGACTTCCTATCTCAAACAGGGATGAAATCAATAACCATAAAAGATTTAGATAAAATAGCTAGTAATTTAATACTGAAAGCCCAAAAAACAAAAACAAAAAAAGCTACAATTTTGGCCTTTTATGGAGATTTGGGTACAGGTAAAACAACAATTACTCAAGCCATATCTAAAATTATGGGAGTAAAAGAAAAAATAGTTTCTCCAACTTTTGTAATAATGAAAAAATATCAAATTAATAATGGAAAGTTTAGAAATTTGATACACATAGATGCTTATCGAATAGAAAAATCGATTGAACTTATTAGGCTGGGGTGGGAAGAAATTATTTTAAAACAAGAAAATCTCATAATTATTGAGTGGCCAGAAAAAACACAAGAAATAATTCCTACTGATGCAATAAAAATAAACCTCTCTCACATAGATGAACACACCAGGGGTATAGTTTTCTAACTATTGATTAATATTGTCACGGTGATAATATTAAAAGAAAAAACAAAATATGAAAAAGACAACTTATGACTACATTGTGACGATAGTTATAATGTCAGTCTCTTCCCCGATTTTAATTTTTTTAGGAATAATTACATCTATATTTATAGTTATTTTTCCTAAAAAAATCCGCACCCTTCTGTATGTTTTTTGTAGTATTTTATCTTTATTGTTTGGGGTTTGGCCTAAACGCAAAGGAAATCCTCCAAAAGATGGAACATTTATATTTTTATTTAATCATAGTTCCTTTATAGATTATTTTCTGGCTGTAATTGCCATGGGATATAAAAGAAAATGGGTTATAGTTTATGGTAAAAATTTACACAAATATCCAATTTTTAAATTTTTCTTAAAAAAGATTGGGATAGGAGTAGACAGAAAAAACACAACCTCTAAGATTGAAGCATCTGAACAAATCAGAGAAGCTTTAAATAGTGGATTTTCTGTGGCGAGTTTTCCTGAGGGTACACGTATGCGTTCCTATCAAATGGATGAAATTTTACTTCCACTTAAGAATGGAGTATTTGCTACTGCTGTGGAACTTGGTATATCTATAATTCCGATAACTTTTATTAAACCTATACTTTACAGTAGGCCAGATAAACCCTTCCCATTTTCTCCTAGAATTATAACTATTACTTATGGTAATGTTATAACAGTAGAAAACAAAAATCGGTTAGAGTTACGCAATGAGACTCACGAGACTATGAAGAATATGCTTTTAAGTACCCCTGAATTTTAAGGGGTACTTTTGTTTTTGAAATGCTATAATTGATTTATGTCAACTAAAAAGACTAATAAAAAAAGACTAATTCTTCTTGATTCTCACGCTATTATTCACAGAGCATATCACGCTCTACCTGAGTTCATGAATTCTCGTGGTGAGCCAACTGGAGCCATATACGGACTAGCTACAATGTTGTTTAAGATTATTACTGATTTAAAACCAGACTACATAGTTGCTTGTTTTGATTTACCAAAGAAAACTTTTAGACATATTGCATACGAAGATTATAAGGCAGGCCGTGCTAAAGCTGACGAGGCTTTAGTGGCACAACTTATAAGAGCTCGTGATTTTTTTAAAGCATGTTCTATTCCTTTTTATGAGTTAGAAGGTTTTGAAGCAGATGATTTACTAGGAACAATTGTAAAACAGTTAGAAGATAAAAAGAAAGATATTGATATTATTATTGCTTCTGGAGATATGGATACTCTTCAGCTTGTAAAAGATGATCATGTCCAAGTTTACACGCTTAAAAAAGGAATTAATGATACGATCTTATATAATGAAAAAAAAGTTTTTGAACGTTTTGGATTTAGTCCAGATAAATTACCTGATTATAAAGGACTAAGAGGTGATCCATCTGATAATATTATTGGGATAAAAGGTATTGGGGAAAAGACTGCAACAATTCTAATTTCAAAATATGGAACAGTTGAAAATATTTATAAAGCAATAAACAAAAACAAAGATGATTTTAAGTCACTTGGAGTTACCGATAGAGTTCTTACTTTATTAAAAGAAGGTGAGGAGGAAGCACTTTTTTCAAAAACATTAGCCACTATTAGGCTTGATGCCCCTATAAAATTTGAAATCCCAAAGAATAATTGGAAAGAAACAGTTAATAAAAATAATGTAGCAGAATTTTTTAGAGAACTTGAATTTAAAAGTTTACAAAATAGATTTTTGAATGTACTCGAAGGTGGAAAGGTTGGGCAGTTAGAGGTACAACCTCCGAAGCTAGCTCGTGGTTTGACCTCGGAACCTCTTTCTGATGAGGAAAATTATAAGATAAGTCGGGCAAAAATAGCATACTGGTTGCTTAACTCAGAACGTACCAACCCAGACTTAGACGAAGTTATACACTACAAAGGAAGTTCAAATCTTGAAGATGCAATTAAACTTCTTGAAAATGATATTAAAAAAGAAAACCTAACATATGTTTATGAAAATATTGAAATTCCTATTATTTCAATTATTGATAAAATGGAAAAAAATGGAATTTTAGTTGATGTTTCTTATTTAAGTAAAATTTCAAAAGAATACCACAAAGATTTGGATATTTTAGAAAAAAATATATGGAAGGAAGCTGGAGTTGAGTTTAATATAAATTCCCCAAAACAAATTAGTGAAATTCTTTTTACAAAACTTGGTCTTTCTGTAAAAGGGATAAAAAAAAGTGCTGGAGGGGCAATTTCAACCCGAGAAAGTGAATTGGAAAAACTTAGAGAGTTACATCCAATAATTGGTGAGATTTTGAAACATCGAGAATTACAGAAGTTACTCTCAACTTATATAGACACAATACCTTCTCAGGTTGGTGTTGATGGGCGTTTACATGCAAATTTTATACAAGCAGGTACTACAACTGGTAGATTTTCTTCTAATAATCCAAATTTACAGAATATTCCAATAAAAACAGAACGTGGTAAAAACATAAGAAATGCATTTATTGCACCGGATGGCTATCTTTTGGCTTCATTCGATTATTCTCAAATAGAGCTTCGTGTTGCAGCTTTAATGTCTCAAGATCCATATTTTATAAAAGCCTTTAAAGATGGTAGAGATATACATTCCGCTGTGGCGATGAAGGTTTTTGATGTAGAAGAAAAAGATGTAACTTATGATATGAGGCGTCGTGCAAAAGTAATTAATTTTGGTATTTTATATGGCATGGGAGTAAATGCACTAAAAGAAAATCTTACCCGACCAGAGTCAGGCTCTGACAAGGGATTGGAGGTAACTAGAAAAGAGGCACAGATATTTTATGATAATTATTTTGCTCAATTCCCTACGATTGCAGCTTATCTTGAAAGTATCAAAAATTTTGCAAAACTTAATGGGTACACTGAAACCCTTTTTGGCCGTAAGAGATATTTTCCTGGTATTAAATCATCACTTCCTTTTATAAGAGCAATGGCAGAAAGAATGGCGACAAATGCTCCTATTCAAGGAACTGCTACAGCAGATATAATTAAAATTGGAATGAAAAAAGCTGATGACGCTCTAAAAAAAGCGGGGATTGAAAAAGAAGTTAAACTTATATTGCAAGTACACGACGAATTGGTTTATGAAATAAAAGAAGATAAACTTAAATTAGCTGTTAAAATAATTGAAGATGCCATGAAAGACGTTATTCCAGATGACTTTTTGAAGGGTATGGAAAAGGTTCCACTTCTTGTATCTGCTGTATATGGTAAAACATGGGGAGATTTATAAAAGTGGCACAAAATAGCTTCTAATGATAGGATTAATATGTAAATTATGGAGTTTAAAATATTTTAATTAAAACTCGAATAATAAGATAAAGGTTACATTAAATAGATTTATTAATTTATAAAAAATAAAAATGGTAAATAAACAAAACCACTTTTAATTATTAGGATGAACAAAAAAAGATACAACATAAATAATATAAATAAAGACACAGTTCACTATATATTACTGCATTCTTATTTAATTTTTTTAGTCGCTATTATTTTGGGCGTATTTTTTGATACTTTCTTAAAAGAAAAAATATTTTCTAATAATATTTATCAAAATATTGGTTTTATAATGTTAATGTTTGGTTCAATAATAATTTATTGGGCACAAAAATCATCAGCTGATTATAAAAATAAAGCAAAAGAAAAAAATTTAAGGTCAAAATTTGAAGTAGGACCATATAAATATACACGTAGCCCAACCCATTTCGGTCTTTTTGTAATGACATTAGGTTTTAGCTTGATAATCAATTCTGTTTTCAGTGTTGTTTTTGTTGTTATTGCTAGTATTATAACTAAAATATTTTTTATTAAAAAACAAGAAATACTTTTAGAGAGAAAGTACGGAGAAGTCTATAGTGAATATAAAAAGAGAATTAAAAACTGGATATGATTTATATTTTAACAGGGAATGATACTAAAAAGAAAAATGCATATTTAAAAAAGCTGTATAAAGATGACCAATTAATTTCTGTTTTAGATGGAACTATCACCAAAGAAATACTTTTTGATCAAGCTCACAGCTTAAGTCTTTTTGGTGGATCACCTGTTGTGGTAGCTGAAGGTGTAATAAAAGAAGGGAGCATAATACTCTCTTCTTCTGATTTACTCATATTAAAAGAATCAGAAACAACCTTTGTTCTATTAGAAGAAAAAATACTCGCATCAGATTTAAAAAAATATCAAAAATATGCAACCATAGAGGATTTTAGTATAAAAGAGGTAAAACAAACTTCTAAAATTCAAGTTTTTGATATTGCAGATTCTTTTTCCCGCAAGGATAAAATGAGCACATGGATATTATACCGAAATGCAGTATTGGCGGGTATTTCACCAGAGGAGATATCAGGTATCTTGTTTTGGAAAATAAAAACAATGATATTAAACGGAACAAAATTTTTTAAAATTGATGAATTAAAAATTCAATCATCCGAACTCGTGTCCATCTATCATAGAGCGCATAGGGGTGAGCTAGATTTTATTATCGGACTTGAGCAATTCATTCTTTCCTCACTTAGTAAATAATAATTGTTTTGCAATATATAAAAAAAGAAAAGGCCTAGGAGTCAGCTCTCGAAATTTCGAGGGATGGCTCCTAAGCCTTTATGCTTTATTTAAAACAAAGAACGAACTCACTAATAAATAATGTGAGTAAAATGTACTAAATAATGATATATAAACCTTTTCGTATTTATAGCCCTATTCGTAGGGTGAACGTGGAAAAGATTACTTCAAAGATGACTTGTTATTATTATATAAGTAAAACAAAATAGTGGCAAGGGGAAAAGGGGATAACTTTAATAAAAAGGGGATAACTTTTTTTAGTCGTCCAATATTTGAATAATATTTATATATTATTTCCATGTATTGATTTTAAAGCTTAAATGTGGTATTTTTGATAAATCGTGCAAGTTTTTTTAAAATAGAATTTTTCACGGATATCCTCTCGTAGCTCAGTTGGTAGAGCAGCTCCCTTTTAAGGAGATGGTCGTAGGTTCAATTCCTACCGAGAGGACAATTATAAAAACCCCAGTTTACTGAGGGTTTTTATAATTGTCCTCTCGAGTGGCTGAACTGCTTCAGCCACGGGTAGGAATTGAACGACGGAACGATGTTTTATCACCAGAGAAAACGCGTGAGTCGGTGACCAGACAAAACTTTTTGACGAAAAAGTTTTAGTCGAGGTCAATAAGGCTACTGTCGGTCCTACCGAGAGGACAATTATAAAAACCCCAGTTTACTGAGGGTTTTTATAATTGTCCTCTCGAGTGGCTGAACTGCTTCAGCCACGGGTAGGAATTGAACGACGGAACGATGTTTTCTCACCAGAGAAAACGCGTGAGTCGGTGACCAGACAAAACTTTTTGACGAAAAAGTTTTAGTCGAGGTCAATAAGGCTACTGCCGGTCCTACCGAGAGGACTTCGTATTTAATTTAAAGTGGCCGAAAGGGTACCCATATTTCCTACCCAGAATCCCTTTTATATTTATGATATAATCTATTTATGAATCTTAGTAAATTTGAATCTCCTAAAATAGAATCACCCAATCCTCTTAAAAATGAGCATTTAAAGGAGGATTTTGAATCAATAATAGGATGTATTTATGATAGAGATGAACTTACTGCTGAAGATAAGATATTTTTCAATAATTTTAAGAAGAATGCAAATTTTGTTAATTTTTCAATAAATCCAGATCATGCAAAAAAAGAAGGAATATATAATTCTGGAAAGGATACTTATATTATATCTAAAGTTAATAATGAAAATAAATATTCTGAAAAATATCTTGATTGTACTGCAGTTTTTGCTACTGGGACCGACATGACTAACGGTGAAAATATTTCTTTTTTAAGTCATCAAAACCCAGAAGAATTTTTAAAAAATCCCAAGATTTTATCAAACCTCAAAGAAGATCTTATTAAAAGTCTAAATGAATTAATAAAACGTTGTAGTCCTGGTAGTATTGACGTTGTAGTTTTAGGTGGAAATAAAAATACACTAACAGGTGATACGGATACACTTGATATGGATAAAATGAACCCGCAACAAATTTATGATTTTTTAGAAAAACAAAACCTTAACCCACTAGATGATTATAAAAAATCCATTTATTTTTTAAGTAAAACAATTTTTGAAACATTAAAATTTTATCCAACAATTATTTCTGGGCCAAATAGTAATATTAAAACTAATCATAATAATGCCTTGGATTTATACTGTGATACAAAAAATAGACGTATTTATCAAGTTAGACCCAGAAATGAAAGTGTAAATAATGAAAGTTTCTCCGGAGATGACATTAATAAAAAAATTAACGACTATGAACAATAGAAAAAAGAATCAAAATTATATTTTGATTCTTCCTGATATTAGAAGCGCTCTAAATATAGGAGCTATGTTTAGAACAGCTGATGCTGTAGGAATCTCAAAGATATATTTGACTGGATATACACCAAGACCTACAGATAAATTTGGTCGAGTACAAAAAGATATTGCTAAAAGTGCACTGGGAGCAGAAACATGGGTTCCCTGGGAATATAAAAAAACAATAATTCCTCTTATTAATACTCTCAAAAAAGAAAATTATACAATTATTGCTATTGAACAAGATAAAAAATCTATTGATTATCGTAAGGTTAAAAAAACTGAAAAAATGGCTATTATTATGGGACCAGAAGTTTTAGGTCTTGATAAAAAAATATTAGATAAATGTGATTTTATTGCTCAAATTCCAATGTATGGAAAGAAGGAATCTTTAAATGTTTCGGTTGCTTGTGGAATATCTTTATTTAAAATTTTAAGAGCTTAGTTATCTATAGGGCCATAGCTTGTATTGGGTGATACTTGTATGGTGTCAGGAATGAGAATAGGGCTTTTAGGAGCTTCTTTTTTTGCACCACCAGCAAGAACCCAAAGAATAAATACTGCAACAACAAATAAAAGAACCTCAACTCCAAAATTCATCTCACCTCCGTGTTTTTTAGGTTCATCTTTTTTTATCTTTTTG
The DNA here is from genome assembly GCA_038249055.1 of Minisyncoccia bacterium. GTDB lineage: Bacteria > Patescibacteriota > Minisyncoccia > Phycocordibacterales > UBA9973 > UBA8515. Next base: position 14,327 of record JBBRWS010000011.1, on the reverse strand, counting down.
TCTTTAGGTTTTTCTGCCATAATTTTTTATGTTAGTTAAATAATTTTTGATGAATATTACAATAATGTGCACTCCGGCCATTAATGACTTTTCTCATTATAACACCCTTACAACCTTTTTTCACACATTCGGTATTTTTTTTCTTGTAAACATTATGATGGTTTTGAAAGTCTCCTCGTAATCCTTCTATATTTCTATAATCTGACATTGAGTCCCCACCAAAATCAATACCTTTTGTGAGCACTGCTTTCATTGATTTGTACAATTTTATTAATTGTTTATTAGGTATTTTTTCAGGATTTGATTCTGGATGAATATTAGACATCCACAGCATTTCATCAGAATAAATATTTCCTATTCCAGCAATTACCGATTGGTCCATTAGAACCGTTTTTATGTTCCATTTTGGTTTTAAAAGCAAACGATTTTTAAATTGTAAAAAAGTAAATGATTTTTCTAGTGGTTCAGGTCCAATATTTTTTAAATGAGAAGTAATCTCTAATTTGTTGGTTGGGATTAGTGTCACTTTGCCGAACTTACGTGAGTCACAAAAAACTAAATGTCTGCCATTTGAAAATTCAAAGACAACATGAATAAATCTATTGTATGGATCAAATAATGCTTCACGCTCTTTTTTATCTGGCTGCCACTTGTTTTCTTTTTTAATAAAAATATATTTACCATACAATAAATGCCCTGTCATTTTTAGATGCATTAATATTGTTTGGTTTCCAGAAAGATGGATCAAGATATTTTTTGCTCTTCTTTCTACGTTGATTACTTTTTCTCCAATTATTTTATTTTTAAAACTTTTAAAAAATACATCATTTTTTATTGTATCTTTAAACTGTTTTATTTTTTGGCTTTTTTTAGATAAATCTGTCCAAACAGATATAATTTTAAGTTTTGGTAAAACTTTTTGCAGTCCTTTTACTGTGGTTGTAACCTCTGGTAGTTCAGGCATAAGAAAATAATTAAGAATTAATAATTACGAATTAATAATTTAAAAAAATTAACGCTTCCCAAGAATTTGTAATGCTTCTTTGATACGAGCATTTGTCCCTATTGTTTCAATGGGTACTTGTTTAAGGGCTTCACGAGCTTCATTTTGAGAGTATCCGAGAGATTTAAGAGCTTCAACTATATCACTTTCATCTCGTAATAATCCTGGGGTGTCACCATCATTCTTGTAATCTTGTAGTTTATCTCTTAATTCAATAATAATTTTTTCTGCTGTCTTTTTACCAATTCCAGATACCTTATTTAAATAGCCAACATCTCCAGTGGCGATAGCTCTTTTCAGGGTATCAATAGGAGCGATTGCAAGTATTGATAAAGCGGACCTAGGTCCAATTCCTGAAACATCAAGGAGTAGCTCAAAAAAAGACATTTCATTAATGCTTTTAAAACCATATAAATCAATAGAATTTTCTCTAACAGCTGTGTGTACCCAAAAAGAAGCATGATCTCCCAATAAAGAAGAAGAAAGTGTTTCTCCTGTAATAGATAATTTATATCCAACCCCCGAAACATCAACAATTATAAATTTGTCTGCGACGTGAACTATAATTCCTTCTATTCTTGCAATCATTTGTTTAGTATACTAAAAATCAGTATTTTTGTAATGAGGTTTACATTTTGTCTTTTTTCTGTTAATATGCTGATATTCGATTTTATCCTCCGGATGAGGATTCCTCTTTGAGGGGCTGGTGTCTCGGCTTAATTTGAATAAACCTAAATTAGTAATCAGTCATTAGTAATTAATAATTATACAACCATGCCAATAACAAAATCAGCAAAAAAGGCTCTAAAGGGATCACTCGTTAAAAAAGCAATGAATGATCGCAACAAAAAAAATATAAAAGAAACTGTTAAAAAGATTGAAAAGTTAGTTAAAGAAAAAAAACAAACTGAAGCAAAAAAATTATTACCATCCGCATACAGTGTAATAGATAAGGCTGCAAAAAGAGGAGTAATAAAGAAAAATACTGCTTCCCGTAAAAAAGCTAGACTTTCTAAAATAACAAAATAAAACAAAACCCGGCCTAGTACCGGGTTTTGTTTTATTTGTATCTAAACCCATTTATATTTTCGTGAGACTTGTTAATAAAAAAGTCCTCGAATCTCCTCATAAATACATTCAGCCAGACATTTTTTATTAACAAGTCTCACTACAATTTTACGTTTTATATAGTATAATCAAAACATGAATAAAGATTTATTATTTTTTTATGGATTAGAATGTCCACATTGTGTGGACGTTGAAAAACACGTAAACAAGCTAATTGAGGAAGGTATAAAGATTAAAAAATTAGAAGTTTGGCACAATAAAGAAAATGACAAAATGATGGAAGAATTAGATGTTGGAGATGATATGTGTGGAGGAGTTCCGTTTTTATTAAATCAAATTACTGGCAAAACCATTTGCGGGGAAGCAACATATAAAGAAGTTAAAAACTGGGCCGAAGGCATGTAGCCGTAAGTCCTGATGTAACTAAAGAAGGGCAGAAGAAAAATAAATAAAATACCCTTTTCAATTTAAAATTGAAAAGGGTATTTTATTTGAGTATTTATCTATACCAATTCATCATTCCACCCTCAAAATTTGAACCACGTGTGTAGGCTTTCATTTGTCCCCATTGTGTACCCATACAAAAAGCCGCAATTATAATTATTGCAATTAATACATATTTCATCATGTGGCATTTTTTCCATCCACAACAACCATGTTCTCCGTGTTCACAATTTTTACCGCCTTTATTATCACAACAATTATCTTTTTCGTTATTTTCCATTTTTAATTTTTATTAAAATTTATAAACTTCGACATATGAGTATTATATCATAGGGAGGATGAGGGGGAAGGGGGTTCAATCCCGGCAGGGTAATCTTTTATTACAAAATTAATAGCAGGACCGTGAGTACACTTATCGACCCTTACTGGGTCAGTACACCTTTTCCATTCGCGAGTACACTCACAAGGAAAAGGTTTTCGATTCCTGCACGTGAATGAAGCAGTTCATTCACTCGGGATCACTAAATAAAAATGGCACCCTTATAGGTGCTCATTTTTAAACTAGTGATCCCGGCAGGAATCGAACCTGCATCGCAACTTCCGCAAAGTTGCGTCCTATCCATTGAACGACGGGACCAGTTACTTCAATACATTTTTTAAATATCTTCTTCCTGCTGCACTTTTCCAATACCTCTCTTTTTTTAATGCCTCCTCTATATTAATGCATTTTTCAAAATAAACAATATCAAATGGGGCGTACTTTTTGTTTGATTTTGTCATACCTGAATTGTGTTCTAAAAGTCGTTTTTCTAAATTACTACAAAAACCTTTATAATAAAAGTTTGAAATTTTACTTTTTAGTAAATATACATAATACATGTTAATGTCCTATCCCCGCCCGAACGACTGAGAATCCATCGTTCAGTCGGGCGGGCATTGAACGACGGGACCAATTACTTACGATTCCAATTTACACTATTAGCTATATAACTGCAAGTTATTATTTTACTTAAATATTTTAATAGGCTATTATTATAAACAATGAATATTAAAATTATTTTTGCCATTCTTTCTTCTCTGGTTGGTATTTCTTGTTTTGTTCCTTATATATTAGATATTTTTAAAGGTAAAACAAAACCTCATAGTTATTCGTGGTTAATTTGGATGATTCTTCAAATTATTGCAGCAATTTCTATGTTTAGTATTGGTGTAGGTTGGGGGATAACATCAATTTCTATTGGAGCTGTTTTGTGTGGTTTTGTTTTTATTCTTTCACTTAAGCATGGAACTCACAATATAAAAACTTTTGATAAAATTTGTTTAATGGGGGCACTAGTTGCTATAAGTGTTTATTTTTTTCTTCACAATCCTTTGTTGTCAGTTTTAATTGTAGCCATAGTTGATTTTGTTGGTTTTTTACCTACACTGAGAAAAGCATATGAAGAACCTTATACTGAAACATTATCTACTTATATATTGAGTTTTATTTCAACTATTTTAGCATTATTTTCATTTTCAATTTTTACTTTTGAAAATTCTTTATACCTTACCAGTTTGATAATTACAAATGCAGTATGTGCCGTTGTTATTATTTTTCGTAGAAATAATTTAAATAATATTAAAATTTAATAAAAAAATCCTCCGAAATTTATCCGGAGGGTTTTTTAAAATAAATTTAATTAGAATCCAAGTTTTTCCATAAAAACCATTGATTTAGATTCGTCTATTTCTGAACGGGTAATTATCTTTAAAAGATTTTCTTTGATTTGGGATTCTAATTCTTTTGGAAAAGGAATTGTATATATAGGAAGCATATATTTACTTGTCTCAACCAGGAGTTTATTATATGAATTATCCTCATTATTTTTAATATTAAAACTTTTAATATCTTTCCATATATATAAATCTTTACCCATAGTAAGGCCTTTAGTCTCAATAATATAATTTACATCTTGAGGATGTCTAAGGGTAAACATAATTAAACAACACCCAGATATCAAAAGGAAAATTGCGAACACATAACTTTGTAACCAAATCGCAATTCCACAAGAAATTATAGTAATAAGGCCTAAAGCCCAAAACCAATCATTTCCACGTTCTTTGTGTACATATTCTGGAGCAGACCATTCTATTTTATCTATTTTAATTTCATCCATCCTGTTAGTGAAAAATGACATTATGTCTTCGTCATCTTTAATATTTTTTCTAATAATTTATTATTATACAACCACCCATATTGCTCTATAGTCCCGTTTTTTAAACAATGTCATTTTCTACTACGGGATCCATTGTTTTATTATATCAACACTAAGTTTATAAAGAAAGACTAAAACATTTATTTAAGGGAAGACACTGCATTATATACTGTTTCTTTTACTTCTTTATCAAACATGCTTGGAATTATTTTTTCGGGAGTTGGATTTTCTATCATATTTGCAAGAGCTTCTGCAATTGTTAAGAAAATTTTATTTTCAAATTGTGGTATTTTATTATCAAGCATTGCTTTGAATGCACCTGGAAATACTAAAGAATTATTTATTTGATTTGGATAATCAGAACGTCCAGTGGCAACTACATATGCACCTGATTCGTAAGCAAGCTCGGGTGTTATTTCAGGATTAGGATTAGCTAGTGCAAAAATGATTGGTTTTGATGCCATACTTTTTACCATTTCTTTTGTTAGAATATTTGGTTTTGAGAGTCCAATAAAAACATTTGCGTTTAAAATTGCAGTTTCTAATCCGCCATCTTTTTCTTCTACAGTACTTCCTTTTAATAATTCAATTTTTTCTTTTGTTAAGTTTTCTCTGTTAGAAGTAATAATTCCTTTACTGTCACAAAAAATTGTTTTTGTGATTCCGTACGAATGAAGAAGTCTTCCTGTTGCAACGCCAGCTGCGCCGACTCCTGAGATTACAACTACAGCATCTTTTTTATCAACCTCTATTATTTTAAGAGCATTGATAAGCGCTGCGATTGTTACAGTTGCAGCTCCCCATTGGTCGTCGTGCATTACAGGTATATCTAATTCTTTTCTAAGCCTTTCTTCAATTTCAAAACACCTTGGAGCAGAAATATCTTCAAGATTTATTCCTCCAAAAACTGGAGCAATCATTTTTACAATTTTTATTATTTCTTCAGTATCTTTAGTATCAAGACAAATAGGGAATGCATCAACTCCTCCAAATTCTTTAAAAATTGCGGCCTTACCTTCCATTACAGGAATTGCGGCGAGGGGACCTAAGTCTCCAAGACCTAATACTGCAGTTCCGTCAGATACTATAGCCACAGTATTCTTTTTTAAGGTATATTCTCTTGCTAGGTCCTTATTTTCTTTGATTGCAAGACACACTCCAGCTACTCCTGGAGTATAGGCAAGAGATAAATCTTCTTTATTTAGAAGAGAAACTTTAGTTTTAGTTTCTAATTTACCACCATGCTTTTTATGTAATTCTATTGATTGTTCGTAAAGATTTTTCATCCTTTTTCTTGATAGCCACCTAAAGGTGGTATCTTATTAATTTTATTTAATAATATAAACCCGCGACTATTTTAAACTATCTCTAAGATTATAATGAGTACACCTCTAACGGGAGATATATATTTACATAATAACACAAAAGTCCCCTCGTGAGAGATGGGGACTTTTGTGTTACTTTATTATTTGGTCTTTTTTACTGCTTTTTTAGGATTTTTACTAGCAGCTTCTTTTTTAAGAGCTTTCCAATGTCTCTTTATTTCAGCTACAACTTTATTTAATTCTTCTTGGTCTACATTTTTTAATTTTGCATATTTTGCTTGAGCGGCATCTATTATTTGATGATAAACTGGCTCTGTAAGTTCTTTTGCATTTTCGAACTTTTCTATTATTTCACCCTTCATCTTTACTGCCCATCCACGTATTATTTTACGATTTTTTTTAGCATCTGGTCCAAATAATACATAAGCTGCCGCGCTTAATGCTGCAACACCTGCTCCTATTCCCATTGCTGCTTTCATACCCAAACCCTCCTCTTTTTTCTTTGCCATCTCATTAAAAATTATATTATTCTTACATATATTTATATATACATAAAAGCAATTAATTTGATATTTTAATAATTTCACCCCATTATTTTAATTTCTAACGGGACAGTTAATTATTTTTTATTAAATAATAATATTACTTACTAAACTGATTTTTTGGAACGTTTTTCAGTTTCTTTTTTCACTTTTTCCTTACCAAAAATAAAAGTAAATAAAGGACTTTGTCTAATACTATTTCCTAAATCCCTAAGACCACTATCTGCATCTTCTGCATAATTCTTAAGTATCTCTGATATTTTATAAAAATTTTTTAACATTTTTATAAAATAAAAAAGAGCCACCAGAATAAATACAGTAATTATAATTACAGAAATAGAAGTAATAAAGAAATATATATCCGACTTCATAATTGATTCCATACTTTATATTTTACCATTAATTAAATAAAAATGTACAATATTTATTATTTTAATTTCTTGTCATTTTTATCACCCCACTGCCAGCGAGGGGACTCTCCTTTTTTGTAAGATATGTAAATAAGAATTCCTGTTGTTATGGAAATAAATAAAAAATTTTTAAGCCACTCATTTTCATTCATTTTTGAAACAAAAGAAACAAATAATATTCCCCATATTATTACAACAAACCAACCCTCCCAAGTACAAGGTGTCCAACCCCATCCGTAAGTTTTTCTTTTAAACCAAATTTTATTCATGGTCATATTATATCAAAATAATTGTCTGCTCACTATTTTACATTTTTCCATATTCGTACGCGATAGCGTACGAATATGACAATTATTTAAGCATATTGACATATACCCCCGGGGGGTATATAATTCTCAAATGCACAATAAACAAAAAATAATGCGACGTCTAAAAATTATTGAAGGACAGGTAAGGGGGCTCCAAGAAATGATAGAAAATGATAAGTATTGTATAGATATAATTACTCAAACTTCCGCAGTTAAAAACGCACTCTCTGGAGTAGAAGATGTTCTCATGGAGAGTCACTTGGGTACATGTTTGGTTCATCAGATTCAAAAAGGTCAAACAGAAAAAGCGACGAAGGAAATATTAAAAGTTTATGGGCTTAAGAGGAAGTAATTTATTATTAAAAAAAATGAAACAAATTATTTTATAAAATGTGTCTCATTCAGTAGAATGACCTACTGGGTGGCCGAGCTTCCTAAGAAATTCGGCGAGGAGATCCGAGGACTTTTTTCAGAATATAATTTGTGGATTTTTTAAAACTTTATGACAGACAAAACTTATAAAATAAAAGGAATGCATTGTGCTTCATGTGCTGGAATTATAGAAAGAACTTTTAAAAAAACTGACGGCGTTTCTTCTGCTGAAGTAAACTATGGTACAGAAGGAGCAAAAGTGTCTTTTGATGAAACAAAAATAACACCAGATGAACTTTCTAAAAAAATAGAACCTTTAGGCTATTCTCTTGTTGTTCCTTCCGCAAGTGAAATGAATATGTCAGAGAATGAACATGCTGCACATATGGGTATTGGTCAGTCAAAAAATGAAAAACTTCAAGAATTATCTGATATGAAAATTAAATTAATAAGTGCTATACCTTTAGCAATTATTAGTATTTTTATTATGACTTGGGATATTTTAGCCTCATATCAATTAACGTCAGAAATGAGTTATGCAATTAAAGAATTTTTTCATCACTTGCTTCCGATTATGGCCACATATACTTTATTTGTAGTTGGTAAACCATACTTACTTGGTTTTTATCGTTTTCTTCGTTATGGCAAGGCAAACATGGACACCCTTATAGGGATGGGAACGATTGCTGCTTTTCTATATAGTTTTATAGTTTCTTCTTTTGAAAAAATACTCTCACCATTTTTAAATGTTGAGGTTACATATTTTGATGTAACAATTGTTGTTATTACTTTTATTGCCTTAGGTAAATATTTAGAAGCACGTTCCAAAATAAAAACAGGAGACGCAATAGAAAAACTTTTGAATTTAGGGGCAAAGACCGCGCTTTTAATTCGTGAAGGAAAAGAAGTTGAGGTGTCAATAAACGAAGTTAAACACGAAGATTTAATTATTGTAAAACCTGGAGCAAAGATTCCAGTAGATGGAGTAGTTATTGAAGGTTCTTCTTATGTTGATGAATCAATGGTTACAGGTGAACCGATGCCTACACAAAAGAAAACTGGAGATAGTGTCGTAGCAGGAACAATAAATACAACAGGCTCTTTTGTGTTTCGTGCAACAAAGGTTGGCTCAGAAACACTTCTTTCTCAAATTATTAAAATGGTGGAGGAAGCACAAGGAAGTAAGGCACCTATTCAGGCACTCGCTGACAAGATATCGGCGGTATTTGTCCCCGTTGTCCTTGTTATTTCTTTTCTCTCACTTGGTTCTTGGTTGATATTTGGTTCTGGATTGCTCGGATTTTCACAAGCACTTTCTTATGGACTTATGTCATTTGTAGGAGTATTAGTTATTGCATGTCCATGTGCTCTTGGGTTGGCTACACCAACCGCTATTATTGTAGGAGTTGGAAAAGGCGCCAAAGAAGGAATTTTAATTAAAGACGCAGCTACTTTAGAAAAATTACATAAAGTAGATACTGTTATTGTAGACAAAACTGGAACCATTACTCTCGGTAGACCAACTCTTGTTGATATAAAAATATTGGCGGAAGAGGTTGTACCTCAAGGGAGCTCGAGGTCCAACCTCAAAGAGCCAGAATTTTTATCAATTCTTGCAAGTTTAGAAAGTAAATCAGAACATCCTATTGCACATGCAATTTTAGATTACACAAAAGAAAATAATATATCTATTTTATCGGTTTCTGATTTTTCCAATATAGAAGGGAAGGGGTTGAGTGGCAAAGTAAATAATATTGAATACTTTGTTGGCAATGCGCAACTTATACATGATTTGAAAATTAATTTTGATATATCAGTAATTGAGCAATATACATTACAAGGAAAAACTCCTGTTATTCTTGCAACCAAAAAAGAAGTCCTTGGGTTTGTAATGGTATCTGATGAAATAAAAAAAGAATCAAAACAAGCAATTATTGATCTTCATAAACTTGGAATCAAGGTGGTTATGGTTACGGGTGATGACGAAAAAGCGGCAAATTATATAGCGTCACTTGTTGGTATTGATAGTGTTGTTGCTCATGTATTACCAAAAGATAAATTAGAAAAAATAAAGGAGCTACAGAAAGAAGGGCATGTTGTAGCAATGGCAGGAGATGGGGTTAATGATGCTCCTGCTCTTGCTCAAGCGGACGTAGGCATAGCCATGGGAACTGGTACTGATGTTGCAATTGAATCAGCTGGGATAACATTATTACATGGAGACATTTCAAAACTAGTAAAAGCTATTAAGCTTTCAAAAATGACGATGTTAGGTATAAAACAAAATCTTTTCTGGGCATTCTTTTATAATATTGTTGGTATCCCGCTTGCCGCAGGATTATTTTATCCAATTTTTGGATGGTTACTTAATCCCGTATTTGCAGGTTTTGCTATGGCCATGTCGTCTGTATCTGTAGTGTCGAACTCATTAAGAATTAAAGCTAAAAAATTATAATTATGGAAAACAAAAAATATACATTTCATGTTTCAGGTACTCACTGCGCTTCGTGTAAAATACTCATAGAGGATGTTTTAAGTGAACAAGATTTTATTGAAAAAGCAGTGGTTAATTTAAAAAAAGAAATTATTGAAATAGAAACAACTGGCGATAAAGACTCGCAAGAGATTGCAGATATTTTAACTGACAAATTAGGACCCAATGGTTATAAACTTTCACTAGAAAAAATAATGATTGATAAAAAAAGAGATTATGTGCTTTTTGTTGCAATACCACTCGGTCTTGTTTTTCTTATATTATTTTTTCTTTTGCAAAAATCAGGAATTTTAAATATTGGACTCGGAGGGGAAACAACTCCAACCACGAGTTTTATTATTGGAATTATTGCTTCACTTTCATCGTGTCTAGCTGTTGTAGGAGGATTAGTACTTTCTCTTTCTGCAAAAGTTGCACAAGATGATAAAGGTTCAAAAAAGAAACCTTTTATTCTTTTCCACACAGGAAGACTTTTTGGATTTGCTATTTTAGGAGGAATTCTTGGTTTAATTGGTGAAGCAATAGGAGTAAATTTTATGCTGTCTTCAATATTAGGACTTATTGCATCATTCGTAATGATTGTTCTCGGACTCAATTTACTCGGTATATTTAAGAAAAATAAAATAACTTTACCAAGTAACATTTTTTCTTTTTTTAGAAAAGTCGAGAATACAACGATTGCACCTATTTTAATTGGTCTTGGAACTTTCTTTCTTCCTTGTGGTTTTACACAATCAATGCAAATAGTGGCCCTTTCTAGTGGTTCATTTATGTCTGGGTTTATGATTATGTTTTCATTTGCACTCGGTACTTTACCAGTGTTGGCCCTACTTTCTTTTGGGTCTGTATCTTTTGCCCATTCTAAATATGCTCCATTGTTTTTTAAATCAGCAGGAGTTGTTGTTGTTGGTTTAGGGGTATTTGCCTTTTTGGCTGGGTTAGCAGGTGTCGGTATTATTAACCCATTATTTAATATATAATAAAAAAGCTTCACAAATTATAACGTTAGTCGGTTGGGCACAAAATAGTCTTTGAGAAATACATTGCGGAGGGCGTCGGCTCGAGCATAACAAAAATTCTGTAGAATTTTATGTGCGTATCTAGAGAAGAGCTATTTGTACTCAACCTAAATAATTTGTTTTGTTTTAAAAATAAAATGAAAAATAAAAACGCTTTAATTATTATTTCACTCGGGTTAGTCGTTGCTATTGGTATTATTTTTATTGGTGGCCCAAAAGAAGATAATATAAATAAAACAAACACAGATAATACATCAATAGGGCAAACACAAAACGTCGAAATAAAAGATGGTGTTCAGTATATTACAATAAAAGCTAAAGGCGGTTATTTACCTAGAGTGTCTAGTGCAAAATCCGGTATTCCAACAAAACTTATTGTAAATACAAATGGAACATATGATTGCTCTTTGTCTCTTGTGATAAAAGCTATTGGTTATCAAAAAATTCTTCCTCAAACTGGTGAAGAAATTATTGATCTTGGAGTTCCAAAGGCGGGTATTCCTATCATAGGAGTATGTGGAATGGGAATGTATAGTTTCAAAATTAATTTTGAGTAGTTAAAACTCCATAATAAAAAAAGCGAATCCGATTATGTCGGATTCGCTTTTTTTATTATGGAGTTTATTAAAGTATTTGTTTATCAGCAAATACAACAATTCTACTATTACGGCCTTTTTCAACAGAGTTCCATGTGCCGGAACATGTTATGAGATTAAGATGAGAACCATCGTCTGTTGAACTAAATACATCTAAGGCAGCATCATTTCTATCATATACTTTTAATTTATTAACTATAAAAGTAGTGGTAACCCCAGTGTTACTTGTGACATAAATTTTATCTCCTTTTTTTAATTTCTTTAAATTATCAAAGACAGCTGGTATCTTATTTTTCCAACCAGAATGTCCATCAAAGATAGCGTTACCCTTGTCTCCAGGAACTGGTCCTTCATTAAACCAGGCCGCATTTTTAGGTCCAAGAGGAGAATCAACTGCACCATCTAAAGTAAGTCCTACGTGTTCCACAAGAGCATTAACTTTAATTTTAGGAATTTTAATACGTACAGGTAATCCAGGTGCTACCTTTACTACCTGGGTAGAAACAACGGCAGATTTTTTAGTAGGTAATACAGAAATATTTTGAGCTGAAGTTTGTAGAGTAAAATAGAAGATAAAACTAAAGAAAAATAAAATTATTGTACCTATCGCTATTTTTTTATTTGATTTTATTTTTAATAATTTCATAATTATTTAATTGAATATACCAAAGAATATATTCATGTACCAAGGCGTACCAGTGTTTTGATCAGGGAATCCTGTCTTTGGAAGACGAGGAGTAATCTTAACAACAGCAGGAATAGAAACATAAACAGTAGCATAAGCATTTGCAGTAGTAATAAGGTGGTATGAATCATCTCCATAACCAGTTGCTAGTGCGGTGTTTGTTGTAGTTGTAGATATAGTTGCTAAACAGTTATACTTCCAACTCTCAGTTATGTCTAACTTCTTGTCATTATTTATATCTCCAGAAATAAATGTTACAGAAGTACATTTGTCATCAGTAAGAGTAACATCAACTAATGCCTGTTTTCCTCCTTGATTCCAAACAGTGTAATCATAAGTAACAACACCAGGAACTTTTGTTAATGTTTGTACATTTGCAGTTTTAACAACTCCGATTAATGGAAGAATTCTAGGAGCAACATAACTACCACTACTACCACTTCTTCTTGGGGCAATGTCATTATTAGTTATAGTACAAGTTAAATTTTCACCAGCACCTAAGGTAACAACACCATCAGCATTACACGCACCTGAAAATGTTTGCTCATATTGAGAATCAGTTGTTTCAGTTATTGTGTATGTTCCAATAGCAAAAGTGTTAGCTACTCCTGATACTACAGAAGTACTATCTACAAATAGAGGAAAATCTAAGACTCCTTTAGTGCCATTATTATCATTAGTTACAATTTTAGTAACAGTAATAGTTGAAGGAGCAGCACAGGATGGAACTGTAATTGTGTTAGCGTCTGTTGTTACTGTTCCTCCGAAAGCTAAAGCCTGTCCAGACAAGTTTGCAAAGTGACCTAGATTTATACCAGCTGCATCAATGATTGTTCCTATAAATAATTTAGTAGTGTTAGGTAAAGCTCCTGTATATGCTCCTATATTTGTAGCAGCAACTGGAGCCCAAAATACATTACAAGCTGATGCACCATGAGCTAAAGTAACAAAAGAATCAGCTCCTGTTGTAAGGCCTCCACCTGTAGACTTGAAAATCCAAGTATTACCTACAGCACCTGTTGCTGTAAGATCAAGAGTAATAGATGTATTTAAGGTTATTATTAAATCCGTTGCCATTGTATAACAACCAGGAGGAAATACGCCTGGTGCATTGGTTCCTATAATTATTGCATCAAGTGGACCAGTTATTGTTGTACAAGATTGACTATTTAGATTAGACAAAGCATTGTTTTGGGCAGTACCTGCAGATGTAAATGTTGCATCTTCTGGATGTAACGTACCGGTCACCGTTATAGGTGCTGTTACAGGTGCGCCTGCGACAGTATATCCAATATCTCCCGTAACAATAGTATAAGGAGAGGTGTTAGAGTTTGTGAATGTACTAGAAAGTACACCAAATGTTGATGCGGTCCCGAGAGTTGGTGTTGTCGCAGCTTGAATCAAACTTGGCCCTGTAAACCCGAGCACAAGGGCGATGGCTAACACTGCTACTATTGAAATTTTTTTTATTTTTTTCATTTTATTTTTTTTATTAACTTATTAATTCATGACCTTTTCTAATAATTATTGAACCGAAGCTTCAATCTTCGCTTTTGTTTTTGGACCCATGATTCCATCACCGACCAAATCATGTGCTAATTGCCACTTTACTAGAGCAGCTTTTGTAACTGGACCGAATTTACCATCGGCTCCATATCTTTTCATACCCATATCTTGTGGATCTTGTGACATTAGAAATTCTTGTAATGTCTTTACTGCATTACCCATACTTCCTGCTCTTAAACTACCTGCAATCGAACTGATTGCTTGTCCAAAAGTAGAAGCTGTAGGAGTGTTTACAGAAGAACCACTAGTAGATGTATTTCTAACTGAACCACTAGTTCCACTGTTGTTGTTTGATGGTGT
>JBBRWS010000010.1:0-54128 GCA_038249055.1 Minisyncoccia bacterium | reverse complement strand
TCCTGCTCCATCTGTGTATGCAGTTTCCATATCACTTACTGCTGTAGTCATTTTGACTGGAGTAGGGTCAGCATATCCTGGAGCATATACCTTTCCTGTTATTAAAGACGATGTTGAATATGCACCACTAGCTGGTAAATCAAGAGCAAACCCTGTTATATAGCTTGCTGCTGCTGGACTAATACCAACATCTCCGATTACCGAAGTTGTACCTGTTGTTGTGACTGCTGTCTTTGCTAGGATTACAAAGTTACCGGCTGTTCCTAGGTTGATGGATGATGGGCCGGCGGCGAAAACTGTACTTATGCTAACGAGCCCTATGATAAGAGAAAATATTGATGCGATTATTTTTGTATTTTTATTTTTCATATAAATTTATTAATTAATAATTTTCTACAATGATTTATTTTTAATAATGTTAATTTCTTTTTCCAGCTTCTTTATATATGTTTCTAATTTTTTCGTTTTTTTAGTTATTCTTGTTTCAAGATTGCTTGCCTGGAGAGCCATTTTTTCTGCGATTATCATCATTTCCGTTACATCTTCTATAGTAAGAAATATTAATGGAGGAAATAATTTTAGTGATACATTTTCTTTAAAATAAATTTGCCGGGCACTTAATATCATTATCTTTCGGCCAATTAAAGGAAAATCACGAACAATTTCTAATCCTTTAATAAATGTATCTTGAGGAATAATATCTTCTAGTAATCTCTTAAGAGTGGGAATATTCCATTGGCTATTTCCTATTTCATAAAAAAATTTATTTTCGGTATCTTTTGCTTCGACCTGGAAAATTTTATAAAAAGATTCATTAACAGCCATTATTCGAAGATCTTTATCTAATATTAAAATCGGTTCTTGCATTACATCGATATCAACTATAGTTTTAATGTATGTCCAACCTTCTTTTAATAAATGATTAATAAATCCAGATTTTTCTAAACCAAAATTTTTTGCAACTGTTTCCATACTATTAGTGACGTTGGATAGTGTTTAATATTACAGTGGTTTTTTTATAAAAAATGTTATAATCAAATTTTAAGGAACTCCTTCTTAAAAAATAATATTGCAATATTTATGTAATCCAATTTTTTAGGTGTAATTATTTTTATTCATATTATATATGGTAAAATAAACATCCTTTTTTAAAAATGTAATATTTATGTAACAAAATGCCTTTTCTTTCGTCTTAATATATATAGTGAAACAAAAATTAAAAAGGCAGAAAATACTCACTTTGGCCCACAATGACTATGAAAAAGGTCTTAATTTGCATGCATTTTTTAAAGTTCATGATCATGAAGTCAGTGAAGATTTAGTTCAGGATACTTTTATGAAGACATGGATTTATCTTGTTAAAGGAGGAAAAGTGAATATGATGAAGGCGTTTTTATATCATATATTAAACAATCTTATAATAGATGAATATAGAAAACATAAAACAATTTCTCTTGATGTTTTGATGGAAAAAGGTTTTGAAGAACCAAATACTGGTCATTCTTCACGCCTCTTTAATGTTTTAGATGGTCAAACTGCTGCATTGTTAATATTAAAGTTACCCGAAAAATATCAAAAAATTATAAAAATGAAATATGTACAAGATTTATCTCTTGAAGAAATATCTTTAATTACAGGACAATCAAAAAAAACCATAGCAGTGCAACTTCATAGAGGAATAGAAAAACTTAAGCTTTTGTATAAAGTAGTTTAAATATTTAGTATATTTTTATAATATAATCGAATGATGAATTTACTAACGTTGCGGAGTAACGAACTATTTTTCTATTTCCCTTTACATTAAAATTTGGCCATGATACTATATCAACATAAATTGATATAGTATATATTATGAATAAAAAAATAGACATAAGAAAATATTTAAATACATTAGCTGAACCCAACAGGCTAGCTATTTTGTCTTTTTTAAAAGACGGAGAAAAATGTGCTTGTGAAATACACCCTAAACTTAAGCTCCCTCAAAATTTATCATCACATCATTTAAAAGTGCTGAAGGATTTAGGGTTATTAAAAAATCGACGCGATGGAAATAAAATAATCTACTCACGCAACGAAGAAGTTATTAAGGCTTATCAATTAGAGTTAACAAAAATAATAATATAAATATATGAAAACAGTAAAAATAGAAGTTATTGGATCAGGATGCAAGAAGTGCAAGGCCTTATTTGAACTTACAAAAGAAGTAGCACAAGAATTAAACATAAACGATACTGTTTTATACAGTACAGATATAACCAAGATTGTTTCAATGGGGCTTATGAGTAGCCCTGTCCTTACCATCGGTGATAAACCTGTATTAGTAGGAATACTCCCAGACAAAGAAAAACTAAAAGATATTATTTATAAAAATGTTTTTAATGAATCTATAAAAATAGAAGTATCTGAAAATAAAGAGGGTAGTAGTTGTTCTTGTGAGGAGAAATGTTAATAATTAATTAAAATAATATAAATATGTTTTATCCTATACAACTATTTGCAGATTGGCTGACATACACAGTTTTTGGAATTACTCAAAAAACTTTATTTGCAGATACAATAAACTTTTTCATATTTGATATTATTAAAATATTTATTCTCCTCTCCGTGGTTATTTTTACTGTGTCTATAATTCGTTCATATCTACCACCAGAAAAAATAAGATTAATTCTTTCTCGTAAGAATAAATATGTAGGAAATATTTTAGCTTCACTTCTTGGAATAATTACTCCATTTTGTTCTTGTTCTGCTATTCCGCTTTTCTTAGGTTTTGTACAAGCAGGTGTGCCACTTGGAACAACTTTTTCTTTTTTAATCGCGTCACCAATGATTAATGAAGTTGCTTTAGTTCTACTTCTCGGTTTGTTTGGGTGGAAGATAGCCCTTATCTATATAGTTTCCGGCCTTGTTATTGCCATCCTTTCAGGAATAGTAATTGGCCACTTTAAAGTAGAAAATCTTGTTGAACCATTTGTGTATCAAAATTCTATAAATGGAAATATTGATTTACCAAGTATGTCTCGCAAAGAAAGAATATCTTATGCTGTTGAGTACACTTTAGATATTATTAAAAAAGTTTGGCTTTATATATTAATCGGTATTGGATTAGGTGCTTGGATTCATGGTTATTTACCGGCTGATTTTTTAGCTCAGTACGCAGGAAGTGGTAAATGGTATGCAGTACCATTGGCTGTTATTGTTGGTATTCCTCTTTATTCAAACGCCGCTGGAGTTATACCACTTGTATCTGCACTAACAGAGAAAGGTGTATCTATGGGAACTACACTCGCATTTATGATGTCGGTCACAGCTCTGTCGTTACCAGAATTTATGATTTTAAAGAAAGTAATGAAGACTAAACTTATTTTTATTTTTGCCGGGATAGTAGGGGTAGCAATAATTTTTACTGGGTATTTATTTAATTGGATTTTGTAATCTCTTATTTGACATAAGAGTAAACTAAACTCAAAATTCTATGATTTACAAAGTTGTATAAGTAATGCTTTGGAATTGTTAAATAAGTGAAAGAAAAAACTGTTTTGGATTGTATCAATAGTATAAAGGTCGTATTATAAGATATAAAACAATGAAAACAATGAATAAAAAAATATTAGGATTAGCAGGATTAGCAACATTGGCACTAGGTGCATTAATTATACTTCCAAGTATGACACAAGCCTATCGTGGCGATGCAGCAGTTAAAGGACCGAATTATACAGTAGAAAGACATGATTCAATGGAAAAAGCTTTTGACAATAATGACTTTACTGCTTGGCAAAAACTTATGACAGGACGAGGTAGAGTAACCCAGGTTGTTAACAAGGATAATTTTGCAAAATTTGCAGAAATTCATAAATTAACAGAAGAGGGTAAAATAGTAGAAGCTCAAAAGATAAGAACAGAACTTGGATTAGGATTACACACTGGTCAAGGAAAAGGCATGGGCCAAGGTATGGGCAGAATGAATAATCGTTAAATAAATTTTAATTCCAAATCCCCGCTTTGTCGGGGTTTGGTATTAAATAATACAAAATGTTTGAATATGAAAATAAAACAGATGAAGAAGTTGTTCTCTATGTCCAGTCAAAAGACCAGGAAGTATATTTTGTTTTAGTAGAACGGTATCAAGCCAAATTGATGCGTTATGCAAATTCTATTATTCATAATGAAGCCAAGGCAGTTGATGTTGTACAAGAAACTTTTATAAAAGCTTTTATTAATTTACGAAGTTTTGATAATAAAAAAAAATTTTCAAGTTGGATATATCGTATTGCCCATAATGAGGCAATAAATGCAATCAAGAAAAATTATAAGGAAGTATCTTTTGAAGAAGATTTTGATATACAAAGTGATGAAGATATAGCAGGTAATTTTGAAAAAAAGGAAATAGCATCTAATGTTGAAAAGTGTATAAGTAAAATGTCTTTAATATATTCTGAACCGTTAGTTCTGTATGGGGTAGAAGATAAGTCATATGAAGAGATAAGTGATATTCTAAGAATTCCAATGGGAACAGTTGCAACAAGAATAAGTCGAGCTAAAATTTTAATGAAAAATATATGTCAAAAGAACTAAATAAAACAACAGAAGAAATAATGAGTAAGATCCATAAAGGACAAATTAAAATGCGTCCACGATTATATTTTGTTTTGGGATATATTCTAGCAATAGTCGGATTAATCTTTTCTTTTATTACTTCTATATTTTTTGTTGGATTAACAAGATTTACATTAAGATCTCATGGACCAATGGGTCAATATCGTTTAGACCAACTGCTTTCAACTTTTTCTTGGTGGATGCCAATATTAGCTATTGTTGGGTTAATAACGGGTATATGGTTACTCCGTAAATATGATTTTTCATACAAAATAAATTTTAAGTTATTAATTATAGGTTTGATTACATCTGTGTTGATAGCAGGTTTTGTTATAGATATAATAGGATTGAATGATTTTTGGCTTCATAGAGGTCAAGGTTATGGGCAAGGGCAATTTAATCAATTAAATAATTCTCGTGTCTAATAGTAATCATAAGTCATTTCTGATAAAATAATCTACTTATCTTGTGTTGTCACAACTCTGCGGGTTATGTTAGTTAAGTAATCACACTTCAAGCTCTTATAAGGGTATTCTGACATATTTAGGATGCTGTAAAATAGGCACGTGAGTCAAGATATTTCTTTGTGATGTATTATTTTTCTAGTATAATGACAAAATGTTTTCAAATACTCTAGAAGGTAATATTCTTAAATATAATTTATATAAGACTTTTACAAAACGAGTATTTCTCCCTCTGATTGCAGTTTATTTAACCACAATTGGCAATGTATCACTTGTTCAGCTTGGTATTATTGCAAGTATAACAGCTATTGCAAGTTTGGTAATGGAAATACCAACAGGGTTTTTTGCTGATAAGATTGGACACAAAAAAAGTTTATTAGTGGGTTCATTTATTACTGCGATTTCTCCTCTTTTTTATATTTTAATTCCTAATTTTACTGGTGGTATTTTAGGCTCAGTTTTATTTTTTATAGGTTCATCTTTTTCGCAAGGAGCAATTCAAGTATTCATACACGAAACATTAATAGGGTTAAATAGAGATCAGGATTATGTAAAAATAATGGGTAAAGCACAGAGTTATGGACTTATTGGTAATATGATACTAATTGCTATAATTCCTCTTACTTATAGTATCCACCCCTCATTACCATTTATTGCTGGATTTATTTGTCTTTTTATTTCATTTTTGTTGGTTCTTTCTTTTAAAAATCCTAGTGTTAATTTAAAAATTGTTGATAAAAGAGTTTCATTTTTTCATGAAATTATAAATTCTTTTCCACCTAAATTTATATTTAGGATGATTTTAATTTTTTTAATTTTTGGGATTGCCTCAGCAACATTTCATAGTAGTGTTATTTATAGAGAAATTGTATTTAAAGATTTTGGAATACCTGTATCTTTTTTTGGGTTTATTTTGGCATTTGGAAGTTTTTTGGCGGCAATAACTGGTAATTATATTCACCATCTTAAAAAATTAAAATCAACCACTTTTTATATTCTCGATGTTTTATATGTGATAATTACTCTTGCTTTAATTAGTATTTCAAATAACGTAGTAATTATAATTTTAGTTTTTAGTTTACTACCTTTATATAGTAGAACCCGTAGTATAATTTTTGAATCAATTATTTTTGAAGAATTTCCAAAAAGTAATTATAAAGCCACATTACTCTCGATAATGAATTTTTTCTCTCTTGGAAGTGCAATAGGAATCCCTTTGATTTTTGCATTTACTGTTAATAAATTTGGATTGATGCAGGGTCATCTTATTTTTGGGCTAATAGTTTTAGGAATACTTTTGCCAATTTTTTTGATGTTTTATTTGGTTAAAAGGAAATAATAGTTTGAGTATAAGGAGGAAGTGAGACCATGAGTACATGTTTCGCCCGCGACTAAAACTTTTTCGTCAAAAAGTTTTGTCTGGGCACCAGCTCATCTATTTTCCTTGCTAGAAAAATATGATTCCGCTGTTCGAATCTCACTCGTAAATGAAGCAGTTCATTTGCTCGCCTCCGCAAATACAAAAATGAGTCCAACCTAAGTTGGACTCATTTTTGTATTTGCGGAGGCGGTGAGATTCGAACTCACGGACCGCGTAAACGGTCTCCTGTTTTCAAGACAGGTGCCTTCAACCTCTCAGCCACACCTCCGTATTTTATTAAACCTTCGATTACTGTGCATGTGTCTTCGAGCCTTACCAGGCTCTTCCTTATAGCTTGTTCGCTGTTGCTCACAACGCTATTTCTGATATTAATCAGAACCAGATGAAATATGAAGAAGTTCATATTTCATAGCCACACCTCCGTATATCTATAGAAGGCATATTAACAGAAATAACATTTTATCGCAATTATGGTAATCTGTAATTATGCGTCCCGTTAGAAGCCGCGGTCACGAATACGGGAAATAAATTGTTGAATTATTATGAAATTAATCGAGTTGGTTGAATCGCAAATAAAACATTAGCGATCGCAACCTGCTTCTAACGGGATGCGATATTTAGGTATAGATTATGGTGCCAAGAGGGTAGGATTATCTCTTTCGGATGAAGAAGGTAAGATGGCTTTTCCGTATAAAATAATTTTAAATAATCTCGAGCTTGTTGATAATATTCATAATATTTGTGGAGAAGAAGAAGTATCAGCAATTGTGCTAGGTGAATCCCATGATCTTTCCGGTGTTCCAAATAAAATAATGGGGAGCATAGAAGAATTTAAAAGAAATCTTGAAGGAGAACTTGATTTACCGATATATTTTGAAAAAGAATTTATGACATCACTTTTTGCCAGAGGTAATGTTGGTAAAAAAGAAAATAATGCTCGTAAAGACAAGAAAGAAAAAGGAGTGAAAATAGATGACTCTGCCGCCGCTCTAATTCTTCAAAGATATTTAGATAGAAAAAATAACATAAATAATTATTAATTATAAAAATATAGAATAAAAATATGGTCCCGTTAGAGATGTGTTTGTTGTATACTATGGGATAGTTAAAAAAATTATAAGGCTGATATTATTAACAATATTTAATTAGATACGTCCCACCTTTGGGGGACTATCTCTAACGGGATGGAATATGTAACTTATGAAGAGTTTAAAAAAATGGACATGAGAGTAGGAACCATTAAAGAAGTTGAGTCTGTTCCTGAAACTGATAAACTTTTGCAGTGTCAGATAGACTTTGGAGAAGTAAATGAAAACGGTGAAAAAATATTAAGACAAATTATTTCAGGTATTCATGAATATTATCCAGATGTTAGTGTTTTATTAAATAAACAAGTTTTATATATTATAAATTTAGAGCCAAGAAAAATTAAAGGACATGAAAGTAATGGTATGCTTATGGCTATAGATGGTATCGATGGAAAGCCCGTTTTCCTTGTCCCTGAATTTCCTGTTGATGCTGGAAGTAAAGTTCATTAATTACTAATTCCTAATTATTAATTCTTAATTATTATAAATATGCTTGAACCACTTTTACTTATTGAAGCTGTTGGATTAATAGGAATTATTCTTATCATTTTTGCTGAAACCGGATTATTTTTTGGTTTTTTCTTCCCAGGAGATTCACTTTTATTCACCGCTGGTATTTTAGCATCCCAGGGAATTTTTAATATTTATTATCTTATAATTTTCTGTATTATAGCAGCTATATTAGGGGATAGTGTTGGTTATTGGTCAGGTAAAAAATACGGAAGAAAACTTTTTGAAAGGGATGCTGGTTTTTTCTTTAAGAAAAAAAGAATAGAAGATGCAGAAAAATTTTATGAAAAGTATGGTAAATATACAATCATAATTGCTCGGTTTGTTCCAATCATTCGCACGTTTGCTCCCATCGTAGCTGGTATTGGGAATATGCATTATATAACTTTTATTTCATTCAATATTGTAGGTGGAATTTTATGGGTTTTTAGTGTTACAATCCTTGGTTATGTTTTTGGGGAAATGATTACAGACCCAGATAAATATATAATTCCAATCGTTTTTTTAATCATTTTTATTTCTATTGTTCCTATTCTTATAAAAATGATAAGAGTAAAGTTAAAAAAACAATCTTAGCACCTTTTATATAATTTTATATTATCGTATAATAATATAGTAATGAAAAGATTATACAATCAACATTTTCCAACGCCTTCATATTTGGCGATGAATTCTTGCGCTGTAGATATATCTGATCAGTCTATTAAATATGGGGAATTAGTGGTTTCCTCAGGGGGTCTTCATCTTGGAAAATATGGAAAAGAAAAAATTCCTCAGGGAGTGATTGTTTCAGGGGCAATTGAAAAAGAAGATGAAATAGTCTCAATTTTAAAAAAATTAAAAGAAAAAGAAAAACTTAATTTTATTAGAGTGTCTTTACCAGAAGAACAAATGTATCTTTTTACTTTATCTGTTCCAAAAACAAGTAGTGAAAATTTAAAAGATATTATACTTCTTCAAATAGAAGGATATGTTCCTCTTAAGGCACCCGATGTTGTTTTTGATTATGATATTATTAGTGAAGATAATCAGAATATTTTAATAGAAGTTGTTGCTATAGCAAACACTACAATTGAAAGTTATTTGTCAGTTTTTAATAAAGCAGGATTAATTCCCATTTCTTTTGAAATAGAAGCAGAGGCTATAGCTCGAGCCGTTGTCCCTGCTGATTATAATAGTCCAGTAATGATAGTTGATTTTGGGCATGCCAGAACAGGGGTTTCTATTTCTAAAAATGGACGTATTTATTTAACTACAACTTTGTCTGTTGGAGGCATAGATTTAACCAACATGATTTCCAAAAATTTCTCTTTATCTTTCGAAGAAGCAGAAAAAATGAAATTAGAATATGGTTTAAATTCAACATCAAAAGCTGAGAATATTTTTCCCGCAATTTTAAATGGAATTTCAGTGTTACGAGACGAATTAAACAAACAATATATATACTGGGAAACACATAATAATTTTAAAAATGAACGAATAAAAAAAATTATACTTTGTGGTGGAGACTCTAATCTAGCCGGACTAGCTGATTATTTAGAAGCAAGCATGAAAATAAAAGTAGAAAATGCGGACGTTTGGGTTAATATTTTAAATGTAGAAAATAAAGTTCCAGAAATTTCTTTTGAAGAGTCACTTAGCTATGCAACTGTTTTGGGACTTGCACTTGGTGATTATGCTTATAAGTCACAGCCCTTAATAAATGTTTTACCAGATAAAGAAAAAAAAATAATTCACAAAGAATATTTGATGAGATTTTTTATTGTATTTCTAAATATGCTAACCGTAGCAGGAATAGTTTCTACTTTTTTATTATTTCCTCCATATTTTCTTTCAAAATCAAAAGAAAATTTAGTTGAAAATAAACTTGAAACATTAAACAGAGAAAACCCAGATTTAGCAATAAATGATATTGATAAAATTTCAAAAGATATTAATTCAAAATTAGAAATACTAAGTACTAACGAAGCTTCTTCTCAGGTAAATAACAAAGTTATTAATAATATTTTATCTAGTCGTACGGATGGAATAATATTCACTCAAATATTTTATAATAAAAAATCGACAGATTCTTCAATTTTAGAAATACACGGAGTTGCAAACAATAGAGATTCTTTACGTAATTTTAAAACAGCTTTAGATAATAATCCAAATTTTCTTGAGGTAAATTTACCAATTTCAAATTTTCTTGAAAAAACAGATTTAATTTTTACCGTTTTAATAACAATGAAGAAATAAATTAAATGAAAAGAAAAAATACAATTTTAATACTCATATTTTCAACACTAGCGGCTATTATAGCTATCTCATTGTTTATTTTTATATTAAAAGTAATTGAAAATAAAAATATACATACATATGCTACGCTTATGACCGTTCAAGATAAGTTAAAGAAAATAGAAAATTTAACTATTTTTGCAAAAAAAATTTCAGAAATTAAATTATTACAAGATTCTATTAATAGTCGTTTTGTAGACCCCAATAAAATAGATAAATTTGTTGGATATTTAGAAGAAATAGGACTAATAACTTCTTCTGAAATATCTATTAAAAGTATCGAAGTAGTGCCAACATCAAAAAATTTAATATCATTTAATTTATCAATAAAAGGAACTTTTGATCAAGTTGTAAAAACCATAACTTATCTAGAAAATATTCCTTATCAAGTTAATTTTACTAGAGTTTATTTAAATAAAGACATAAAACAAATTTCAGATATTAAACAACCAGTAGAAAAGACAGTTATAAAAAATACAGCAGGAGAAATATCGACATGGCAAGCAGATGTTTCTTTTAATATTTTAAGCCTGAACTAATTATATGGAAGAATTTTTAATAAAAATAAAAAATAAAATAAGTAATTTATTTTCTTTAAAAAAAGAAAATCCGCATACTCATTGGAATAATTTATTATTTATTTTTTTATTTATATATATCATATTAATAATATATAGTATTTATCTTTTGTTTAAAATAAAAAATGAACAGACGTTTCAGTTGGGACCCGAGTTTACAGAAACACCAAGCCTGGTAAATGAAAAATTACTTGAAAAAGTAAATGTATTTTTCAACGACAAGGCCTTAAAAGAAATAGAAATAAAAGAGGGAGGGGTTTTATACAGGGATCCGAGTATCTAAAGGATAATATTTGTCCAAATAGGGAAGCAGGACCGTGAGTACACTTATCGATTCTTACCCCGTAGGCGATTTAGATGAATCGCAGATTCTGTACACCTTTCGTATCGTACTCGCTTTGCTCCGTGCGATATACTCAAGGTTTTCGATTCCTGCATGTTCCGTCCTCAATGACGGTGCCCTCGGCAGGGTAATTTCGCTGACGGCGCGTGATTGGTGGTTTTTAAAAAACATCACCAATCTTTCGATTCCTGCACGCAAGCCAAGCAGTTGGCTTGCTCGAGGGCACATATAGTAAAAAACCAGGACAAGCCTGGTTTTTTACTATATGTGCCCTCGGCAGGAATCGAACCTGCAATAACGGCTTAGAAGTCCGCAGTTATATCCATTTAACTACAAGGGCAAGTATTTCATTTTCAAATACGGTATGTTCGGTTTATATCTCTCACTACAAGGGCAAATGCTTTTGAGAGTATAGCAAAATAGTACTTTTTTTGAAAGGATGTATGCTTTATCTTAAATAGTAATGAGGGACTTGAAGCCTACTGCTTCAGTACACCTTTCGTATCGTACTCGAATAGTAATTTGTAAATGAGGGACTTGGTCACGGATAATTTTCTAGTCGACACTAGAAAATTTCCGCTACCCCGACTCAGTCGATTTTATTGGTATAAAATAGACTTCCGTCTTTCAAGTCCCTCATCGCGCACTAAAAAATAGGCCTGAGCCTATTTTTTGTCTTGTGCGCTGGTAGGACTAGAACCTTACAGGTTCTGTACACCCTTCATATCCTTTTCAAATAGTAATTTGTAAATGATATATTCAGGGTTTTTCAAGCCCTCACGTAAAGCATACTATGCTTTACTATCGCGCACAAATGAAAATAACATGCTTTCGCATGTTATTTTCATTTGTGCGCGATGAGGGACTTGAACCCCCGACCTTCTCAGTGTAAATGAGTTGCTCTACCAACTGAGCTAATCGCGCAAATCGATTGGATAGTTGAATAATAGCATATATATATAATATTTCAACTATATGCTAATATGTGGTTATGAAGATAAAAATCCTATTTGAAGACAAAAATGTTCTAGTTATAGATAAACCAGCGGGTATTGTTGTCCACCCCGATGGTAAAACTAAAACTAAAACTATTTCAGACTGGTTGCTTTTAAATTACCCAGCTATAAAAAATGTAGGGGAGCCATTTATCATAGAAAGAGAAGGAGGTAAAAAAGAAAAAATATTACGCCCTGGAATTGTTCATCGTCTTGATAAAGAAACTTCCGGTGTTTTGCTTATAGCTAAAAATCAAAAAACTTTTGATTTTTTAAAAGAACAATTTCAAAGTCATAAAGTTAAAAAAGTTTATAGGGCTTTTGTTTATGGAAATGTTAGTGATCCAAAGGCTTCACTTGCTACTGGTAAAAGAGGAGTTATAAATGTACCAATTGGACGCTCTCAAAAAGATATTAGAGCATATACTGCCGGTCGTGGAGCACGAGAACCACTTCGAGATGCCGTCACAGAATATATTATTTTAAATAAATTCACGGATACAAAAAATGCAGATAAAAAGAAAGAGGTTGAACATCAATATTCTTACATAGAAGCTTATCCTAAAACCGGACGCACACACCAAATACGTGTACATATGAGATATATAAATCATCCTGTTGTTTCAGATCCTATTTATCGTGGAGCTAAAGATTTATCATTAGGAATGAAAAGATTAGCATTACATGCTTATTCCATTACTTTTTCTTTACCAAGTGGAGAATTAAAAACAATAGAATCTCCCTTACCAGCCGATTTTAAGAATGTTATAAAAACATATATCGATCAAAAATAAATATTTGCTTAAAATGACTATATATGATAAAGTAAAACCCATGGAAATAACGAAAAAACAATTTACCCCAGTTGAACAAGAAGACCGAAAAAAGCTTGATTTTAAAGCCGGTGATACTGTTCGCGTATGGAGTAAGATTTTAGAAAAAGGAAAAACTCGTTTACAGGCATTTGAAGGTCTTGTTCTTTGTAGAAAACATGGAACAGAATCTGGAGCAACATTTACAATCAGAAAAGTTGCATCAGGTGTTGGAGTAGAACGTATTTTCCCACTATTTTCTCCAAATGTTGATAAAATTGAAGTTTTAAGAAAATCAAAAACACGCAGAAGTAAGTTATACTACATCAGAACAAAAGCAGTTAAAGAAGTTAAGAAACGATTAAAGAGTGTAACTCTTTCTGCAAAGAAAGCTCCAAAAGAGGTTGAAGTAGAAGAAATTAAATCAGAAGAATAAAATTAAAAATACCCCAACGAAAGTAGGGGTATTTTTAATTATTGAAAAAACTTAAAAAATAAACTATACTCTAACAGTATTTTAAAAAGCCCGGGTGTTGAAACTGGTAGACATTTATCCTTGAGGTGGATAAGCCCGCAAGGGCGTGGAGGTTCGAGTCCTCTCCCGGGCACATATTTAAAAATCTTTCTTTTGAAAGGTTTTTAAATATGTGCCCGGAGCGAAGCGCTTGCGTGCTTCGTGAGAGAGGACTCGAAAAGGCTGAATATATATTTTAGAAATTAATATTTTTAAAATATACGAAGCCTGTACAGGTTCTGTAGGAACCAAGAAATGTAATCATGGTCCTCTCCCGGGCACATATTTAAAAATCTTTCTTTTGAAAGGTTTTTAAATATGTGCCCGGAGCGAAGCACTTGCGTGCTTCGTGAGAGAGGACTCGAAAAGGCTGAATATATATTTTAGAAATTAATATTTTTAAAATATATGAAGCCTGTACAGGTTCTGTAGGAACCAAGAAATGTAATCATGATTCTCTTCCGCGCACAACCACAATGATTTTGTAGTATAATCAAACTTATGTTTATAATTTTATTTTATATTTTTCAGATTATATTATTAATCGTTTTTTTGTCGGTTATAACTTTATTTATATTATGGACAATAGGTAATATAAAAAATAAAGTGCCTTTTGTAACAGCATCAAATGCTGTATTAAAAGATATAGAGAAAGCTTTTGTTATTAAAGATGATAGTGTAGTTTATGATTTAGGGTGTGGGGATGGAAGAGTTTTATTTCATCTTTCAAAATCTAATAAAAAAGCAAAATATATTGGCGTTGAGAACAGCACTTTTCCTTTTCTTTTAGCAAAGCTTGGCTCACTTTTAAATATGAAAAAGACTGGTAATAAAGTAGAAATTATAAAAAAAGATTTTTTTAAGCAGGACTTAACTGATGCCACCCATGTTTTTACTTATTTATATCCGAGCGTTATGGATGAATTACTTCCAAAGTTTGAAAAAGAATTAAAAAAAGGCACCAAGCTTGTATCTTTATCTTTTAAATTCGCAAGTAAAACACCAATTGAGGAAATTGACCTTGGAAGAAATAAATATAAGCTTGGGCGTAAATTGTATGTTTACCAATTTTAATTTCTAAATAGATTTTTAGCGGTTTTAATTTTAAAAATGGTGTTTACCTCATAATTAATCTAGAGTATAATAAAAAGGTATGATAACTTCTGAATTGATTTCTTATATAAAGAAACAAATTAAAAATAATATATCAAATGATGTAATAATATCTAAGCTTACTGAAGCAGGTTGGCATAGAGGGGATATTGATGAAGGCTTCTTCAATGTTCATTTGGAATCTAAACCAGAAACTTTTCAACCTGATGTGAGCAAAGAAATAGTTGATACTAATATAGTAAAAGAAA
This sequence comes from Minisyncoccia bacterium, assembly GCA_038249055.1. GTDB lineage: Bacteria > Patescibacteriota > Minisyncoccia > Phycocordibacterales > UBA9973 > UBA8515. The sequence goes on along the minus strand of JBBRWS010000010.1, from coordinate 39,212 downwards.
CAAGAAAAACTCTTGATCAATATCGTGAACCTTTAACAGAGGAGGGTATTGTTGATATCGGCATAAAGAAAGAATTACCTAAAATTGAAATACCGAATAAAGAATTTCCCATAGCAGAGACTCCTATTACAGATATTTTAAAAGCAGAAACGCCCAAGGTTGAAACTCCTAAAATGGAAGTTTTTAATATTGAGATGCCAACCAAGGAAACTCCCATAGTAGAATCTTCTAATAAAATAGAAATTCCCATAATAGAAACTCCTAAAGAGGAAATATCCGTTGCCAAAACTCCGGTAATAGAGAGTTCTGTTTTAGAAATGCCAATAGTCGAATTACCTGTAGCAGAAAAATATGATATAGAAATACCCAATATAGAAACTCCCGTATCAGAAACATCTAAAGAAGAAGTGTCTATTGGTATACCAGTAATAGCAATTCCTTTTGTGGAAACCCCAGTAGCAGAAAAATATGATATAGAAATACCTGACATAGAAATTCCCGAAATTGAAGTTTCTAAAGAAGAAGTACCTATCAATAAAATGCCAACAGAGGAGGTTCAGATTTTAGAAACGAAGAAAGAAATACCAACAACAGAAATAAAAGAAGCAGAAACTCATGATATAGAGATTTTTAATCTTGAAATTTCTCAACCAGAAACAATTAAAGAAACAAAAATAGATATTTTAACTGCAGAGTTACCCAAAATAGAAACAAAACCATTCGAAAAATATAAAATATGGACTCCAATGAAGGCACCAATAAAAGAAATTATTCCTACAGAAGAGCAAAAAGTAAAAACAGAAATAATAATTCAAAATAAAGAATTATTGGCAAAAGAGGAGGAAGTTTTAAATGATAAATCTATCAATATTGATAATATGAATGAAACCCCAGAATTAATTAAACCTAAAGATGTTGTAAATCACGAAGAACTTTTACCAACTCTTATGCCTAAAATGGTTGTTGATTCTTTTGGTTCTATTAATAAGACCAATATAACAAAGCCAGAAGAACCCACTGCATTTGTTGAAACTTCAAAAAACTTTTTATTTAATAATTTACCTAAAACTGCGATGCTTTCTTCTTATGAAAACGATTTTTCATCTATAAGTAAAGAAGAAAAAGAAATTAATAAAAAGAAAAGTTTTAAAGCAATTAAATGGATTATTGGTGCTCTAATCTTGTTGTTTTTAATAGCGGGTACTACATGGGCATTTATAAGTGGATATATAAATATAGAAAATATTCCCTTTGTTAAAAAGGATCCAAAAATATTGTTATTAAATAATTCGAAAGTTTTATCATCTTTAAAATCATATAAAACAGAAACAAATATAGAAATATCTTCACCTTCTTTTGCAAATATTACTTCTGGAATTATAAGTGGTGAAGTTGTTCCTTCTCTTGATGAAGATTTTATCTCAATCAGCACACAAGGCCTAGTTAACCAAAATGAACAAGGTATTCTTTCTGGTAATTCCTTAACGGTTAAAAGTTCATTTTTCTTAAATGATGTTACCGCGGATATTAAAAACAATAATTCAGATTTATTTTTAACAGTTTCAGATCTTAGTCAAATTATAAAAGAGAGTAGCTCTGAGCCGCAAACTATTAAAATAAACGAGGAGCAGTTTAATTTAATTCCATCATTATTTCCACCTGAAGTTGAATTAGAACTCAAAAAAATAAATCTTTATAAAATTTTATCAAATGGGATGCTATCTTATATTAATAATGAAACCCTTAATGTTTATGATGAATTCATTAATAATGTAAAAATAACAGAAAAAGGACAAGAAAACATTAAAGGAATTGATACATATCATTACACGGTAAATACCGATAGGCAATTAATAAAAAAACTTTTAACTAAAGTTACTGATGATTTTACTCTGGAACTTTCTGTAGAGGATAGAGATAAACTAAATGAAATTCTCGGTTCTGTTACAGTAGAGTCCTTTGAGGTTTGGGTTGGAAAAGGGGATAATAATATATATCAATATAATGTGGTTCTTAATGCTCCATTATCAAAAATTCTATCATTTGAAGATAAGAGTATTGGAGACAATAAAGTAAAATTTAGCTGGAAAACTACATTTTATGATTTTAATATTTCAAATGATATTTCTACTCCAGAAAATTCAACAAACATTATAGATTTTGTAAAAACAATAAAAGAAGAAAAAATTAAAAACGATGTTTCTACTTTTAGACAGCTTGCAACTAGTTTGTTTAATGCAGAAGGAGTATATGGTAAAATATCTAACTTAAAAGGTAGTTGTATCCTCCCGGCTTCTGGTTCACTTTTTTCACCACTTGGACATTCAAAAGGATCATCTACTGCAGTTAGTTATATTTCAGAATTATTAAATAAAGTTTTGAAAACAACAAATAATAATGGTTTCTGCTATTCAACTTCAAAAGCTTGGTCATTTACAATTCCTGTTTCAGATAATTACGATATCGAATCGATTCCAGAGGGTGGTTATAAATCTTACTTTTGTATAGATAATACTGGTGCTGCTTTAAATCTTATAACGCCTCCTACTGATGTTGTTTGTAAATAAGATTAATAATTAGATTTATAATAGGCCCTAGATTTATGAGCGTTTTTCTGGTATAACTGTGTAATCACTCTAGCTTTAGAATAGAGTAAATTATGGTGCCTATAGTGTAACGGTTAGCACTAGAGTTTGTGGAACTCTCAGTCTGGGTTCAAATCCCAGTAGGCACCCACGAGTCAGCGGTAGGTTTATAGACCGACACGCTCATAATTTAAAGAATTTTGGTTCTAGACCAAGGTGGTGTTTTCTTGATAAAATATATTTTTTCTTTACTTTTTTATGAATAAGAAATATCATTATTATTAATGAATGAACAGGAATTATATAAATCAATAAAATCAAAAGAACAAGCAATTAAAGAAAAGGTTTTACCTACTTCAAGACTTGAAGAACTACAGAAAGAAATTGAAATTTTTTTAGATCAGAATCTTAAAGAAGATGAAGGTAATTTACTTTATTTGCATTACAAGAAGTTTAAATCTCCAGGTGGAAAACCTAGAACTTTATGGTCTACTACAGATGGTTATCCTATGGGTGGTGAAGAATGGATAAAACCATGGATAGATTTTTTTGAAAAATACTTAGGAGAAAAAACAATAAAAAGAAGATTGAAAACAGATGATTACTGGCTTGAGTCTAGGCTAGATGGTGAAGATGAGCATATTTTAATTGGAAGAAGAGATGAAAATGGCAAGAAGGCCCACATTATTATTGATGGGGATTCTGCTGAAATTCGTGTTGAAGATAAAAGTAAATCATCTGAAGAGTTAACAAAACATATTGAAACAAGGCTTACTCTACCTAATGGTAAAAAAGTTCGTTCTACGAGAGAGGCTGTTGAGTTTTTTGGGGATGAAAACGAAGATGAAATTTGGTCTGATGTTAATTTGTCATTGCATCGTATTATGCTTAAAGGATATCCTGTTTTAGAAATATATAATTCTGGTAAAGAAGATATTGAGAATTTTAAACTTGAATTAGTCTGGGAACAAGAAGGATGTTCTCAAAATAGGACTCAAAATGATTATCTTCAAGAGGGGGATGATCCAATGTGGGCAGTGTCATCAACTGTAAATCTTCTTAAAAAGGGAGAGAGAAAATATGCCAATAATGTTCCTACTCCTGGGGTTATTAATAAAATGAAAGCAATTATTGAATGTAATGGTGTGCAATCAGGTAGACCCTATAAAAAGGATTTTGATATATAGTTTATTCTAAACTAATATTTTTATCATTCAATATTATTTTGTCTTTCAGTTGTTCTAACAATTCTCTTTTCTCGTAAATAGTACCTTCTTTGAGAAGGTATTTTGCGTATGCTTTGATATCAATCTCTTTCTCTTTTACCTTTCTTTCGTCTTTGATACCTAACACATTTGAACGTAGCTTGTTATGCCTTTCAATCTCTCTGTCTATGATATGTCTAGCTCCAAGTTGATTTATATCTAGTCTATCTATGATATCTTCCAGTTGTATTAATAATTGATCTTCTCTTATATATGGATTCGTACAATTATGATCTTTATGTCTTGTACAGCTGTAGTAAATATAAGTATGCACTGAACCATCGCTTATATTCTTTGATTTTTCCATTGCACTAATACCCGAACCACATTTACCACAAACCATTAGTTTTACAAAAGTAAATTCTTTGAATTTTGTTTTTGGTTTAGTTTCATCATTTATTTTTTCTTGAACCAATTGGAATACTTCTTGTGTGATCAGGGGAGTGTGCTGACCCTTATACCAGTTTCCACTTCCTCTTGGATATTCAAATGTTCCAGTATAGAAAGGTGTCCTTAAAATATTATAAATTGTACTTAGATTAAGATTTTTATTATTCTTTGTTTTAAATTTTATATCATCAACTAGCCATTTATATATTCTTCTTCCGCTCCATTTATCATATGCAACCTTATCAAAAATTTGTTTAATAACTGGTCCACGTATTGGATCTACTATTACATAGCATTCTCTTCCAACTATTTTTTCATTCATGTACCCAGTTGGTGCAACTGATGGCCATAATCCCATTTCTGCTCTAGTCTTTAATCCTCGCCTCACATTCACTCCTTTATTGTCGTTTTCAAGTTTTGCTTGTGACCCTAGAATCATTAATAGGAATTTCTCATTAGGGGAGTCAGTAAACTTTTGGCTATATGTTCTAATCTCTATTAAAAGTTTTTGATCCATCAAATCTACTAAGGCTCCTAAATCTCCACCATTTCTTGATAGGCGATCAGGGGCCCAAGTAAGGATGCCGTTAAATTGCCCGCTCCTTATATCTTCTAATAATTGAGCAAATACGGGTCTTGTACTTGATGCCTTTGCCGAGTGGCTTTCTTTTCTTATTTCTACTATATCCAAACCATCCCGTTTGGCTAGTTCCAACATCTCCTTAATTTGAGAATCTATTGAAAGTGCCTGTAATTCATCAGCTTCACTACTCTTACGAGCGTATAGACAGTATTTGATTGCTACATCAGCTACTTTCTCTCCACGGGCTACTTGAGCTCCTGAAAACCCTTGTTTTACTTGTTCCATGTTTGTATTCGTTAATATCCTTATAATTCGACTATATACATTAATGACGCAACCCTCTCCGTGAGTCCAGAGAGGGTAGAGTTGGTAACTATCTATAAAAAAGCTTTAGAAATATGTCTTTAAAGTGTATAATGGCATTAATGAAAATAAAAACCGAGTCAAAATCACATCCGAAACACTATTTAATGCATAAATATTGGGGAAGAAAATCACATTCTTTTGTTAGTGATTATATAAAAGCGTTTACTCAAAAAGGTGACACCGTATTAGATCCATTTATGGGTAGTGGTGTTGTTATTATAGAGGCAAATAAATTACATAGGAAATCTGTTGGTGTAGATTTAAATCCAGTATCTGTATTTATAACAAATAACACTTTGTCAGTAATAGATTTTAAAAAATTACGAGAAGAGTTTGAAAAAATAATCAAAAATATACCAGAAGAATTATTGGATTTAGAAAAAACAAATTGTCCAAAATGTAAGTCTCTTGTTGATATAAGTAATGCTATTTGGAATAAAGATAATTTAATTAAGATTAAGGGATATTGTAATACACATGGTACTTTTATAAAAACTCCAGACAATTTTGATTTAAAACAAACAATACATTCTAAAAAAATTCTAAAAAAATATGAAGAAAATGGATTTTCTTATCCAAAAAACAAAATTTTAAGTTATGTGAGAAGAAGTGGTATAACACAAATAGATGAATTATTTAGTGAGAGAAATTTAGTGCTTATATCTTATTTAGCGCATCAAATAAAAAAGGTAAAAAATAAAGAAGTTAGCTCTCTATTAAAAATGGCATTTACTTCAATGCTTCCAAATGTAAGTAAAATGATACCAGGAGATGAACAAATGGTTACTGGGAAATCTGGTTGGCAGATAAGTAAGTTTTGGATTCCTGGAATCCATACAGAAAAAAACGTCCTAGATTCTTTTAAATTAAGATTTGAAAAAATATATAATGGTAAAAAAGAAATAGAACCTCTATTAACAGATTCTGTTTTTACTTTACATAACGAAAATTCTGAAAATTTACATTTTATTAATTCTAATTCTATTGATTATATATTTACGGATCCACCATACGGGGAAAGTATTGCTTATTTAGGATTGAGTATGATGTGGAATACATGGTTAGACTTTGACGTAGATTACCAATCTGAAATTATTTATGATTTAACCAGAAAAAAAGACCATGCTGACTATAGGACAAGATTAATAAATGCTTACTCAGAAATGTTCAGAGTATTAAAACCTGGAAAATATTTATCATTTACCTTCCACAACAGGAATTTAAATTTTTGGAAAACTATAATAGATTCTTGTCTTTTGGCTGGCTTTGAACTTGAAAATATTAATTGGCAACCACAAGCTGTAGCATCAGGAACCCAAGGTTTAAATAGAAAAAATACACTACATGGAGATTTTGTTTATAATTTTTTGAAACCTCTTAAAAAATCTAACAAACCACTCAAAGAAATAAATGGTGAAGATATTGTTTATAAAGCAACAAAAAAATTAATAGATAAATATGATTTCATTGAAACTAGTAAATTGTACGAAAAGTTAATACCAGAAATAGTTAAAAAAATGGCTTTCCTTGATTCAAATAATAAAATTCTAGATATCGATAATTTTTTATTAAAACATTTTAAGTATGAAGAAGTTAAATTTAAAGATGAAAAAAAATATGGCTGGACAAAATAAAAAACTTACAATAATTGATTTATTTTCTGGGGTAGGGGGGCTTTCTCTTGGTTTTGAACAATTAGGGTTTGATATACTATTTGCTAATGATAATGATCGTTGGATATCAGAAACATTCAAAGCAAATCATCCTAATACGGAGTTTTACTGTGGTGACGTTAAAGATTTATCTGCAGCAGATATAAAAAAGAGAATAAAAAATAAACATGTTAATGTTTTAGTAGCAGGAATTCCATGCCAGTCTTTTTCAATGGCTGGATATAGAATAAGAAAAGATGTCGATAATGTGAATGATCCAAGACATTTTCTTTTTAGAAAATTTATAGAAATTGCCTCAGGTCTTAAACCAGATATAGTATTAATTGAAAATGTTAAAGGAATTTTGTCTTCTCATGAGGGGTCAATAAAAAAAGAAATTATTGATGAATTAGAAAAAATAGGGTATTCAGTTGAATGCAGGTTATTAAATGCAGCTGATTATGGGGTTCCTCAAACAAGAGAAAGGGTTATTTTTATAGGAAATAGAATACACAAAAAAAATATATACCCTATCAAAACACATGAAAATAAACATGAACCAGTGGGTAAGTTTTTGAAAAATATTGTTAGTCTAAACCATGAACCAAGAGTTCTAACTGGAATTACTTTGCAAAGAGTAAAATTAATAAAACCTGGTGAAAATTGGACTTCTTTACCTAAAAAAATGCAGACTAAATCAAGACATAGTGGTGCCTTCGGAAGAATAGACCCTAATAAACCATCGCGTACATTAACAACTCGTTTTGATTCACCTCCTGTAGGTTTTGTTACGCATCCATATGAAGATAGAACACTTACGGTAAGAGAGGGTGCTAGAATTCAAGGTTTTCCAGATGATTTTGAATTTCTTGGTCCAAAAATTAATCAATATAAACAAGTTGGGAATGCTGTTCCTGTTGGTTTATCTAAGGCACTAGCTAAGGGTATTATAGAGATGCTCAGTAAGAAGAAATAAATTACACTTTTGTTTTTTAAAAAATAGTAGACTAATTCAAGATTAGCTAGTATATATTTTTATAATGAGATAGACTTATATTTATCTATCAATAATCTAAAAAATAGGTAAACTATGATTCAATTAAGTGTTACAGATTTACAAAAACAAAGATGTTATAATTTTGCAAAAGAAATAATAGAGGGCAATAACCAATTTAATAGGTTTGCTCAAACTGTTTCTATTCAAATAAATAGAACTTATGTAGGAAAGCTTGCCGAGTTAATTTTTCTTGATTACTTAAATTCTTTAGGATTTAAAATAAAGGAAGGGGATATGTTTAAAATATATGATGGACAAGAAAATGCTGATACTTATGATTTCATTCTTCCAAACAATGAGACAATAGATATTAAAACAGCATCACTTCCTTTTCATAAAAGAATAATGGTTCCTTTGGATCAATTTATTTCCTTAAAAAAAGATTATTATGTAGGTATTAAATTGAATTTTGTTACTGAAGGAAAAAATATAGAACCTTTTAACATTCAAACGGCTATAATTTATGGTTACACATCTAGAGAAAATCTAGAAAATAAACCAACGGAAAATTTTGGAGAGGGTGATTGTAAGGCTATTTTATTAACCGAGCTCAAAGATATAAATTATTTAGTAAGTTTATTTAAATAATCATGATTTATTATTTACCTTTATGGTAGTCTATTATGTCCAATGGAGATAATAACATCTTAAAGTACTCCTGATTTTCTTCATCTTCTTTATCGTCCTGGTATTTATATTCAATCAAACTATTGGTCTCATAAATTTTATGAAATTCTAATAGGTGTTTTCGCAAATCTTCTATTTGTGGTTCATCTATTTTTAAAGAATTATCATCACATTGTAAATATTTATTATATTTTAATAGAGAGTAAAATCTTTGATCAATTTTATTTTTTTCTCTTAAATATCTGGTGAGTTCGTGTTTTTCCTCATATTCTCTGAAAAGCAGAATATTTTTTATAACATCTTCAATTTCTGAATGCTTTCTTGCAGTTGATACAAAAGTATCAAATTCAAATTTGGATATTTGTGGATCGAAACCATAATCATCATTTAATTTTACAAGTAATTCATAAATAAAGAAAAAAGGATATATTTTAAATTCTTTAAAGTCAGCTCTCTGGTCTTCGGGTAAATATTTATTATAAGAACCATATATAGAGTTCCAGTAATAAATTTTTTCTAATTGATTTGTTAGTATGTCTTTATAGCTCTCAAAATTATTAAAATCTTCAGTTTTTTGATTTATAGCATAAAATACTTCTGTTGGAGCTCTTTCAAAAAATAAACCTGTTATTTTACTAATAAATAAAGCTCTAAAACCTGCTGTCATGTTTTTACCAGGGTATTTTGTATCAATAATTTTTTGGATTTCTATTACAAAATCAGTTTCAGTTATATCAAGTTTATTTGAAATAACTCTAAGTGCCTCAAGTTGAACCTCAAAGTATTGATTTTGTTGCCCTCGTTTCCAGTACAAATTCTGTGTAGTGCATTTTTCTAAATAGTCACCAAACTCCTTCCATTCTTCTGTGATTAAATCTGGTCTAGTTTCCGTCCTGTTTTCTGTTTCTAGTCGTTTGAATATATCAACAACTTCTTGATCAAAAGAAACTGAGCATCCATTATTGTCATAATAATAAATTATTTTTTCTCCATCTTTTGTTTGGATTGTTTTTTTATTCAATCCTTGAGTATCTTTTATTCCTAAACCAGATAATATGGTGTTAGCAGTTCTATAATTACCAATAAAATCTAAAACAAGAACATTTTCTTTGCCAGGAGAAATTCGTAAGCCTCTTCCCATGTGTTGTATAAATATAGTTTTAGATTCAGTTGGTCTTAAAAATAAAAGACAACTTACGTCTGGAATATCTATACCTTCATTAAACATATTAACCACAAAAGCAATTTGATATTTACCATCTCTAAACCCTTGAGTTGCACTCTCTTGAGCTTTTAGGTCAATTTCAACATCCAAATCATCAGACTTAGAATGAATGGCTATAGATTTAATCCCATGTTTATTAAATTGTGCAGCACTCCAGTCAGCATGTTCAATAGAAGTACAAAAAGCAATTGTTTTTCTATCACCACCCATTTCCTTAAATTTTTTTATTGTTGCAAGATCACGATTTTCTATTAATAGAACTTTATTTAAATCATCAACATCATATCTAAAGCCGTTAAAATAAATATTTGAATAATCTACATCATCCTTGAATCCATAATACAAGAAAGGAACTAAATATCCTTTTTTTATAGCATCTTCTTGGTTTATTTCGAAAACTTTATTATTGTCATAATTTTTTAATATATCTTTACCGTCCATTCTATCTGGAGTTGCTGTAAGTCCTAGAAAAAATTTAGGAGTAAAATATGAAAATAATTTTTCATATGTAGGTGCAGCTGAGTGGTGAGTTTCATCAATTACAATGTAATCAAATTCATCTTTAGAAAATTTTGTAATATTCTTCATTCGACTAAGGGTTTGAATAGAAGAAAAGATAAACTCTTTTTCTTCTTCTTTTTTACTCCCTATAAAAAACCCCATGTCATTAAGTTTTTCAGGTATGACTTCCTGAAAAGATTTAATTGATTGTTTTAGTATTTCATTTATATGAACTACAAAAAGAGTTTTTTTAGAATTAAATTCTTTAACATCAAACGCAGATAAATATGTTTTTCCTAACCCTGTTGCTAAAACAACCAAGGCTTTTTTCTTACCATTTTCACGTGTCTCTTTTAATGCTGCGAGTACTTCTCTTTGAACCTCATGTGGTTTTATTCCACTAACTCTATTCATATAAATATTATAAAGTTCTTTATCAGCTATAAAATTTCTTCTAAGCTCCCAAATACACTCATCAGGTTTATTTCTTACTGAATCATTGGTAAATCTAATTAATTTAAAATCGAGATTTATAATTTCGTTTTGTTTTTTTTGAAGTTCATTAAAATATTCTAAAGTAACTGCACCTTCTGCATGATAGTAAAGACCATCAGTTTCTATAGCGTACTTTCTGTAAGGGGTTTCTATAATAAAATCTATTCTATAAACACCTGAGCCGTCAGCTTTTGGAATTTCATATTCAGGGGTAATTAACTCTAGACCTTTTTCTCCAAAATCAGGGAAGTATATATTTCTAAGAAAAACTTCTTGAAGGTTATTTAGTTGACCTCTATATTTTGAAATATATTCTTCTAGTTTCATATATGTTCAAGTTTAGCATTATTAATATTATTTTAAAACTTAAATTATTTAGGTTAAAATGGTATGTTTATTTAGCTGTATTGAGAACATGATTCATCAAATAGTGGTATTATAAAACAATATGTTAAGTAACTATAAAAAATGGACAGGGAAGGAAAGAGAGGCAAGTTATAAGATTACAAAAAAAGCCATGAAAGATGGAACTCTCCCTATTCCATCAAAATGTAATCGCTGTGGACAAACTGAAGGTAGGATTGATTATCATAGTGAGAATTATGATGATCCAATAAATGGTTTGGAACAATTATGCATGAAATGCCATTTGAGGCATCATAGGGAATATAATAAATCTATAAAAAAGTAATGATGAAACTGTCATTAATATAAATATCGTTTAAAAATAAATTATAAGTAAATATGATATAATTTTTTTATATGAAAGATGAACCAGTATTATTTTTAGGAGGAGGATATAATTGTTTTTCCAATCTATCTTCTTATTCTGTAGAAATTGACGGTATGTTATTTATGACATCAGAACATGCATATCAGTCTGCTAAATTTTTTGATACTTTAACTAAAGTTAAAATAATTAACGCTAGATCTGGTTATGATGCAAAAATGATAGCTGAAGAAAATATTAAAGATATAAATCCACAATGGGATAATATTAAATTCCATGTTATGGAACTTATTCTTAGAGAAAAACTCAACCAACATCCTCATATTCAAAAAAAGTTATTAGAAACAGGGAATAGAGACATAATTGAAGCATCAGATACTGATAGTTTTTGGGGTTGGGGATCAGATAAAAAAGGTCAAAATAATCATGGAAAGATTTGGATGAAATTAAGGGAAGAATTAATTAAAAATGGAAAAGTTGAAATATTCTAAAATTGGTTTGTACGGTGATATAATATAAGTTATGGAGGAAGGCTCCCTAAATAATAACTGTTGATAACTCGACTACACAAATATCAAAATGTGAGTTAGTATGGCAAGGCCTTATAAAATAGGGTATAATTCATTAACAATTTAATAGGTGGCCTAACCCCTAAAAGCTTTATGTTTCTAGGGTATGGTCTGAAAAAACTCGCTACAAGATAAAAACCCCGTCGTCAGGGTTACTTGTAGCGAGTCGTATCTGGAAACGGATACGGGTGACTTCGGTCATCAGCTTGGCGGCGGGATTTTTGTCTATCTAACCCGTCAAGCAAAAAACTCGCTACAATGTCTATTATAATTTCCTCTAACGGAAAGAATGCCGTTAAGTTAGATAAATCTTCTTTCGATAAAGAAGATTACTTACAAAAATATATTTATGAAAATCCAGAAAGTATTCCTCTTTATGAAATTAAAGAAGATATACGTCTTTTAATACTGGCTCGTGAATTTCCAACAAACAGTGGTCCTATTGATGCAATCGGAATTGATAAATACGGAGAGCTATACATAGTAGAAACTAAACTATATAAGAATGCTGATAAGCGTACTGTGGTTGCTCAAGCCCTAGACTATGGTGCTGCACTTTGGAAACACTCAAATGATTTTAATGAGTTTCTTTCTGTGTTAGACGAACATACTCAAAAGATATTTAAATTAAAAACAAGAGAAAAAATTAAAGAGTTCTTCCAAATTGAAGATGAAGAAGTTGAAACTATTTTAGACAAGTCTAAAAAGAATTTAAATGATGGAGTCTTTCACTTTGTCATCTTGATGGATAAGTTAGATGATAGATTAAAAGACCTGATTTTATTTGTTAACCAAAATAGTCAGTTTGATATCTATGCTGTTTTATTTGAATACTACAAGCATGCAGAATATGAAATTATTATTCCTAAAATATTTGGAACAGAAGTAAAGAAAGATATAGGAGTACAATCTTCATCTTCTTCTAGTCGTGAACTCTGGAATGAAGAAAAACTTTTAGAAAATGCAAAACATGAATATTCTGAGAAAGTATATTTAGCATTCAAAAAGATTTATGATTTTTCTAAACAGAAAGCAGATGATATTGGTTTCGGTACGGGTAAGTATGGATCGATTAGTCCTAGATTTAAGAGTGTATCTGCAAGATCTCTTTATACCCTAGGAACAAATGGAAGATTAACTTTTAATTTTGAATGGATCGGAAACAATGGAGAAAAAGACGAAGTATTTATTAATAAATACGCTAAAGCTTTAATAGAAGCAGGTTTTACTATTCCAGAAAATTATATAGATAATAGGCCAAGTGTTTTGTCTGATGAATGGGTTAATAAGGCAGATGATTTTATTGAAGTAATTAATAAGATTATCTAGAATCTAAACTTTCTTCATCATAACTATTATGTGGTTGGCGTTTCTTATACCACTTTTTGTATTCAGTTTTTGTTTCATCATCTTGAGAATCAAACAAAGCTCGATGTCCAAAGTGTTCCAAAGCTCTTAAGAAATTAAATAATTCTTCTTTGTCCATATTAATGGAAGATTTCTCAATTTCTCCTTCCTTATATAGCAGAATATTCATTGGCTTCTTTAAGTAGGTATGATGCTTGGTATCTAACCATTTATTAACTGCTCTTCTGTCTCCTTCAAAAACCCATTTGTGGTACCAACTTTCAGCAGCATCATCTACTTGGTCAATAAAATAACTTTTTGATTTCATAAACGACCTTAGAAAATTGGCATCGTTATTTCTCCATTCATAAAAAGTACTTCTATGAATGTTTAGAATTTTACAAGCTTTTGTAATAGATACACCTTTATCTATTAGCTCTATGAATTTTTGTCGTTCCTCAGGAAGTTTCATGTAATTTATATTTGAATTGCTTTAACGCCGTATCTTTTTTCAAATCTTTTAATGATGGTATTACAGTAATCCAAATCAATCTCACATCCATAACAAATTCGACCCGTTTCCTCACAAGAGAGGAGAGTGCTTCCTGAACCAAGAAAACCATCAAAAACAACTTCTCCTGTCTTTGTGCTGTTTAATATTAAGTTTTTCATAAGTGCATGAGGCTTAGTAGTGCAGTGATAAGGGCTTTTGTTTGGTTTAGGATAGAACAATACGGATTTATCTTTTCCTCTTACAAACGCATGTCTCTTGTACCAACCATAAGCGATAAGTTCATGTTGTGGAAGATAATCCATTCTTCCCATGACGGCTTGGTTTTTAACCCATACCAATAATTGAGTAAATTTAATACCGACATTTTTCATTGATTCACGTAGAGCAAAAATCATTCGATCGCAATTGAAAATGTAGATAGAATTTTTTGGAGTTAAGTGTGGAATAATTAATTTTAACCAGTCTTCGTTGAATTTTATATATTCCTTCTCGTTGGTTATGTCGTCGTTTTGAATATCTTTATTTACACTCACTGATCCAATGTTTTCCTTTGATTGAACATAATTTATTCCATAGGGGACATCACAAATAATGGAATTAATTTTGGTTCCATTGTCGAATAATTTTTTAATTACTTCTGGGTCTCGAGTGTCTCCGTTTATTAATTTATGTTTTCCTAATTTCCATACAATAGTTTTAGTTAAGTCTAATTGCTTCTTTTCCCGTGAATTGTTCATAACGTCTAATTATTAAGTCTACAAAAATAGGATCCAATTCGACCATAAACATTTTGCGCTTTAGTTGTTCTGCACAAATTAATTCACCACCGCTACCACCAAATAGAGACAGGATATTATCTCCAATTTTAGTACAGCGTTTAATTGGTTTGTCATGTAGAGTTACTGGTTTCTCAGTCGGATGTTCATATTCGTTACCAGATAATCTATTAACAGCCCAAACATCTATCATGTCATAGAATTCATCTATAACTCTATGACCGTTTGTTATTTCCTTATTAAGCACCTCATTGAAGTTATGATACTGTCCATTAATAAATGGCTTTCCTCGAACGCCATAGGTAATAGGTTCATATATTTTAGAGAATGCTATTTGCGGGGTAGGGTTGGCTATTCCTTTTAACCAGATACATGTCCTCTTAAAATTCACACCAAGTTCTTTGTACAGTTTTATCATCATTGGTGTATATTTCTGATCACTGTAATAGAACATATGAACATCTTTATTAGAGACAACTAGAGCATTCTCCATCGTCTTCTTAATAAATGATTCATACTCTGTATCGTTTAAACTATCGTTATAGTCATTTGAACCATAACTTTTAGAACCACCAATACCTGACAAATATGACAGTCCGATATTATATGGCGGATCACAATAGATTAAATCAATTTTATTATCTCCCACTAGATTTTTTATATTCTCAACATCCTTTGAGCTTCCACACAATAATTTATGTGATCCTAACTGATACAAATCGCCGAGCTTACTTTTTGGTTCTTTAATTTTTTCTAATTCTTTTTCCACAGAGAAGTCATCTTCCTCTGTATCTAAAATATCTCCATACAAGACAAGTAAGTCATCTGGTTCAAAGCCAATATCTAACAAAAAGTCTTCTTGAAATTCTTTAAGTAGATCAACATCCCAATCACCACTAATAGCATTTAATCTTAGACAGAGAGCTTTTTCTTTTTCTAAATCTGGAATGTCTAATTCAATACACGGAATTTCTTTATATTTTAATTCTTTACAAACTAGCCATCTCATTTCTCCTCCGATGATTACTCCTTTACGAGAATGGGATGAATTAATAATAATTGGATCAACCATAGAGTGTTCTGTTATTGACCTCTTTAATTGAGCGAGATTTTCCTTCGAATATTTTCGAGGGTTGTACTCGTTCTTTTTTAGTTCGCTAGTGCGAACATACACTACTTTGAGTGTAGAAGAGTTAGTATCCATAATAAATAGACTAACTTAATTTTATAATTCCGTTAAAATTCTCGTATCTGTGTAAGTGTTAAAGTTGTCCATTCCTAGGATACTTTTAAGAAAGATTCGATATCTTCTTATAAGTAGGTACATTATAAATTATAGTGATTATGTATAGCAATGGATTTTTAGGTGCTTTTAATAATACTTTATATTTTTACTCCAAAAAACATTCACATTTAAAAACCATAAAAATCTCTGTTTTTACTGTTGTAGATTGAAGAATAAAGATAAAGTATTTAATGGGTTTTAGGTCAATAATGTCAGTACTGTAAACAGATTGAGTTTTTCTAGTTACTCATTACAATATTTTTTAATATCTAGTGTCAATGTGAATACTAAAATTATTTCGTTCTAAATTGTCGGTTTCGTCGGATTATATCTTTATTAAAATAAAATTGATTGATATACTTTATTTGTGAAATATCTAAAAGAACGACAAGAATATATTGATCGTTATGATAAAGCTACTGTTGAAAAATGCAGATGGGCAGAGAAAACTATTACCTCTGATTTTGTTTCAAAGCATATGAAAGACGTTAAGGATGAGGCAGAATGGGTAAGAGCAGCTTCATCTTTTAATAAATTACATCTATATTTTCTAATGGGCGAAATGTATTCAAAGAAAGAGGAGACTATAAATAAGTGGATGAAGGAAGATGAAGATCATGATAATTATTTCGATAATGCTGAAGCCCCTAAAGATATAACGTGTTTTACTTGTGGAAGGGAAATGTTTGTAACCCATAAGCAGTCTGAAACTAGATTAAATAAACCAGACCGCGTTTTATTTGTGTATGATTGTACATTTGATCATATTCCAAGACGAGTATTTTATAACAATGGGGAAGAGTGGATATATGATAAGCCTCTTTGTCCTAAATGTAGAACTCCTTTTAATATAACCGACGAAGATAATGATAAAAGATGGAAAACTATTTCCACTTGTCCAAAATGTGGAAATGTAGAAGTAAGAGAAGTTGAGAAAACTTTGAAAGAAGAAACTCCTGATCTAGAATATGAGAAAGATAGAGCCAGATTTTGTTCTGAAAAAGATGGGATGAAATATGTTGAATGGATGCAAAGTGCAAAAAACTTAACTGCAATTCTTGATAAACATAAAGAGAAAGAAAATAATAAAGAATTGTACGATGAAGTAGCAAAGATAAAGAAATTAAAAATTATTGAATTAGAAAAACTTCTTGCCCCTATTTTAGAAGAAGCTCAGTTTATTAAATTAAACTTCAAAGACCCCAATCTTACAAAAGATGTTATTGTTCCATTTACTGTTCACGATATTAAGGAGGGAAGAGAAGACAGAACCTCGTGTCTTGATTTACAGAGTCTTATAAAAAAGACACTTAAGGGTACTAATTGGAGACTTATGAGTGAAGGTGTACACTATCGTTTAGGGATGCTTGAGGGCCGTCTTAAAGCCTATGAGAAAGAAGAAGATCTAGTTAAACTTATAAATAATAAATAAAATGTTCAATATTTTTAATAAAAAAACAAATTTCGATGCAATAAGATCTATTTTAAAAGATCATCTGAATCAACTTCAAGAAAAAAAATCCTCTATTCCTGAGGATGTTTTTGACGTAACTAAATTTTCAATTGAAGAGTTTATTGGCATATTTGAATCGATGGATACCCTAATAGAAAAAAATGATTTTGAAGGATGCCTAAAACTATCAAGGTCAATACTCGAAAATTCAATAAACCTTCAATATATTTATAAAGAAGATATAGAAAAGAGAGCAGGAAACTTCAAGTTAATTCAAGTTAAAGGTATGACAAAAAAATTTGAAGCATTAGATGAATATACGCCTGAAGCAAAAGAAATGTATGATTGGTTAAAGGAAAAATTGAAAGACTATAAAGAAACTAAAATTCGTGAAAAATTTAAAGCAGTAAATTCGGAAACACAGTACTTGGGATCATATCAAAGGTTGTCAGAATTTATTCACCCAACATACAGACCTGGAAAAATTAATTTTACAGAAAAAAGACCTTTTGTGGAGAATTTGAAAAGAATAGTCAGCGCGGATACTTGTCTTATTACATTAATGTCTTTGGAATCAGTTTGTACAAAATATGATTTGGACGGTGGAATTATGGTTATTGAAGATTCGGGATATAAAGGTACTGTTGTTTTTGCAACAAACCCAAAAAAAGCAGAAAAAAATATGGAAATATAAAAGTAATTTAAGAATATGACTAAAAAAAGACACCACACAATTCCAAGATGTTATTTAGAGAATTTTACAGATGAAAATGGGTTTGTTTGGGTATTAGATGTTAAAGATAAAATTTTTAATATAAAGCCTGAAAATATTCTTTTAGAAAATCATTTTTATACAATCACTTTAAAAAATGGAGAGAAAAGTCTTGTTGTAGAAGATACCTTAGCTAATATTGAGGGTGCATATATTTCTATTTTTGAAAATAAAATTAAAAATAATATTTTTTTAAAAGACGAAGAAAGAGCCAAGGTTTCGGTATTTATTGCGGCATTATTTTTAAGAACAAAGTCTCACAGAGAAGATCTCAGAAGTTTATTCAGTCAACTTAAAAATTCTATGATTGAATGGAAAAAGCAATCTGAAAGCATGAGCAAAGAAGAAAAGAGAGTATTAGCAGCTACTCCATCTTCTGGAAAGGGTAAATCTATTAAAATTGAAGATGTAGATAATTACTTAAATAATTTAAATGAATATCATTCTGTAAGTACAATTGAACAATTACCACAAATTGCTCAAATTATTTTTGATATGAAGTGGTCTGTATGGACAGACAAAAAAAATAGATTTATTACGAGTGATAACCCCGTAGTTTTATTAAGACCTGAATCAATAAAGAAATATGGACCCAATGCTTTTGGTAGTAGACCAGGATTTGTATATAAAGATGTAGAATTAACAATTCCTCTTTCTAAAGATAAACTACTTTTAGCAGGATGGTTATTAAATGAGGATTCTTATGTAAATATTTCTGATGATATGGTTAAAGAGGTTAATCATAGAACGATAACTGGTTCATCAGAAAGAATTATTACAAAATCCAGAAAAGAAGCAGAGGATATAAAAAATAAATATACAGAAACTGCGTATAAAAACAAACCATTAAAAAACTCAAATTGATAAAAGCTTTATAACAGTATTTAAATTATATTATTATTGATACAATACAAACATGACAATTAATTATTTAGATTTATTTAAAGGCGCTTTTGGAATATTAATAAGTTTTTGGCCACTTTGGGTATTATTGATAATTATTTTATTAATTAAGATATTATTTGAAGTTATTATTCCAGATAAAATTGCTGAATGGAAAAGAAGAAAGAATATAAATAATGATAAAAAATGGCGTTCAGATCGTGAACTACTACAACTAATTAGGGGAATGACACCTAATGAATTTGAACAATATACAGCTGATCTTTTCTTTCAACTCGGTTATAACACAAACACTGTTGGAAGATCACATGATGGTGGTATTGATGTTACAGCAGAAAAAAATGGAATAGTAAATTATATACAATGTAAAAAATTTATCACTAGCCAGGTACCAGTTGGAGCTGTAAGAGATTTTTATGGAGCATTAGCTGATAGATTGGCTAATGGTAAGGGATATTTTATTACAACAAACAAATTTACGCTTGAAGCAGAAAAATTTGCTGAAGATAAACCCATAGAACTTATAGATGGTTTTAAACTAATTGAATATGTCAAAATGGCTCAAAATAGCAATAATACTAAAAGTAATTTAACCGAACAAATTTGTCCTAAATGTGGAAATAAACTTATTGAAAAAGAAGGAAAGTTTGGTAAATTTTTAGGTTGCTCAACATTTCCAAAGTGTAAATATACTTCATCTAATAATTAAATTTATAATTATATAAATTATTAATAATGTATAAACTTTCAC
This sequence comes from Minisyncoccia bacterium, assembly GCA_038249055.1. Taxonomy (GTDB): domain Bacteria; phylum Patescibacteriota; class Minisyncoccia; order Phycocordibacterales; family UBA9973; genus UBA8515. The sequence continues at coordinate 19,366 of JBBRWS010000010.1, read as the reverse complement.
AATCAACAATAGAGAAACTTGAATATTATGTTTATTTACTTTCTGATCCAAGAACAGGTAAAGTTTTTTATGTGGGCAAAGGACATGGTAATAGAATAAATCATCATTTACTTGGTGCACTAGTAGAAAAAACTAAAGAAACAAATAAAATTAAAAAGATAAGAGAAATACAGAAGGCAGGAAGGGAAGTTAAGTTAATTATTCTTCGTCATGGACTAACAGAAAAAGAAGCTTTTGAGATAGAAAGTTCTATTATTGATTATATTGGAATGAAAAATCTTACTAATCTTGTCTTAGGTCATAATTCATTTGATAGAGGTAAAATGACATTGAAAAACATTAAAATTGAGTATGAGGCAATCAAAGCAGTTTTTGATGAGCCAGTTATGCTTATTAGAATTAATAAACTTTATCGTTATGATATGTCTGAAAAGGAGTTATATGAAGCAACAAGAAAAGACTGGAAGGTTGGGGAAAATGCGAATAAAATAAAAATCGTTTGCTCTGTCTATCTTGGGATTATTAGAGAAGTATATATTGTTAATAAATGGGTTCAATCTAAGGAAGTTCCTGGTCGAATGTTGTTTACTGGGAAGGTTGCCTCAAATAAGATAAGAAATAAATATATAGATAAATCAGTATCTCATCTATTGAAACAAGGAAGCCAGAATCCAATTAAATATGTAGGATTCTAAGACACACCATTATTCCTTTTTATGATGTCTATTGTGTCTATTGAGATGATTATTTATTGGTACTAGACCTACTCGTATGCCTAACTTATTTTGGAACTATTCTATTTAAATCATCGAATTGTCTTTATGGGTGTTGTTGTAAATTGATATTTATTACAATTAATGGAATATAAAGAGGGTAGTACACTAATGAACACTTTATCTTTATTATGATACAGACCGAGACGCTTATTTATTAGGTTGTTTATATTTTAAGAATACGCTTATGGTGTCTCACATGGCTTGGTACCAGAGTCAGTAGGCACCCCAAAAATAAGGAAGCAAATATGTTAATATTTGCGGAGTATATTTTGGCGTGCCTACTGGGATTTGAAAGCCACAGGCGGTATACAAGCAAGTTACTACTTGGCTTGTCGCCGAGGCGGGGTCGAGAGTACTTAGTCCACGGAATGTGTAATCATATGAGTAGACTTAGTAACTCGTGACAATTCCCAGTAAAATTAGTATGGGATTTGAAAAGGTGTACAGAATCTGCGATTCATCTAAATCGCCTACGGGGTAAGAATCAAAAAGCGTACTCGCGGTCCCAGTAGGCACCCTTTTGTATTTATCTAAATAGACGAGAGTACTCGTGACAATTCCCCAGTAGATGTATAGAATCTGCGATTCATCTAAATCGCCTACGGGGTAAGATTCAAAAAGTAAGAATGAGTACAACGCCTCATTCAGTAGAATGACCTACTGGGTACTGGGTACTCGCGGTCCCACCATGCACCCGCAATTTCTTTTTGACAAAGTCACTAATACGTGATATTATAAAAGGAGTGATAAAAATTATAATTAATCTGATAAATAAGGTAAGTAACAAAACGGCGCATAAAGCGCTTCGTTTTTTTGTGGGTGGGGTATCTGTTGTTGCCTTTGTTTTTATAGGTGTATTTCTTGCAATGCAGTTTAATCTCACTAATGTCGAAGGAAGTGTAGATTCAAAAAGTAATTTATATAATTCAATTCAAGATGTTTTCACTCGCAAAGAACAAGTTATAAAGACTCCAGAATGGGCAAAAACAGATGATTGGATTGTTATTAGAAGGGGTCTTACAAATGACAAGGCTCTAATAGAGAAGGCAAGTAGAGTCTCCGGGGTTTCTTCTCGAAGAATTCTTTCTCCTATTATTGTGGAGCAATTTCGTTATTTTGGGTCAAATCGGCAACTACTTAAAAAAGTTTTTTTACCCCTTCAGGTACTTGGTAATAGTGTAAAATTTTCTTATGGAATTGCCGGAGTTAAAATTTCTACCGCTAAACAAATTGAAGCAAATTTAAAAGATGCAAATAGCCCCTATTACTTAGGAAATAAATATAAAAATCTTTTAGATTTTAAAACAGATAATCCAGACAAGGAGAGAATGGATCGTCTTACTAATCAAAAAAACCATTATTACTCATATCTTTATACTGCTTTATTTATTAAACAAATAGAAGCCGAGTGGAGAAGGTCTGGTTATCCGATATCAGATAGACCAGAAATATCAGCAACCCTTTTTAATTTAGGATTCAAACATTCAGACCCAAAAGAAAATCCAGAAGTTGGTGGTTCTAATATAACAGTAGATGGTAAAACATATACTTTTGGTGGTCTTTCATTTGAATTTTTTTATTCAGATGAACTTGGAAAAACATTTCCAATAAAATAAATTTTATTATCCACTTATCTTTTTTGCTTACTTTAGGCTCTATCTAATCTACTTGGTATAATTTACATATAATAAAAAATTTAATTTTTAATATATGAATAAAAAAACTATTTTAATTACTGGTTGTCGTAGGGGGATAGGTAGGGATGCCGCTATTACATTGGCATCTTTGGGTCATAATGTTATTGCGACTGTCCACAAAGAAGAATCTGTAGATAATTTAAAATTATATGTTGTAGATAATGGAGTGACACTCAGTATTTTTAAGTTGGACATTATTGACCCCGAAGATCAGAAAAAGTTAATGGACATAGATTTTGATGTTTTAATTAATAATGCAGCGATTGGAGAATCAGGTTCTTTGTCAGAAATACCTTTTTTGAGAGTTAGAAAGAATTTTGAAACAAATTTATTTGGAACCCTAGAACTAACACAAATAGCGTTAAAAAAGATGATAAAGAATGACTCTGGCCGAGTTATTTTTATTAGCTCAATAGCTGGTCGTATACCTATGTCATTTTGGGGTTCATATTGTATGACCAAATTTTCTTTATCTGCAGCTGCCGCTATCTTAAGAACAGAATTAAAAATGATTACTCAAAAAGTTCATATTTCTGTTGTAGAGCCCGGTACTTATCATACGGGTTTTAATCAAGATGTAATGGCTACTAAATATACCTGGATGAATGAATCATCATATTTTTATAAAATTTTAGAAAATATAAAGAAAAAAGAAGAGAAGATTTTTGAATTACTAGAGAGAAAAAGTACTCGTTCAATTGTGAAAAAAATAGTTAAAGCCGTAGAATCAAATAATCCTAGGCTTCGCTACTCTGCACCTTGGTGGCAAATGTTATTTGTTGGGGTAGCTAGAATTTTTGGCAAATAAATATATTTTAACAATATTTTTAAAATATATCCTGAAAGAAATATAACTGTTATAATAATTTTATGAAAGAAACCATTTTAAAAATTGAAACCACCAAAGGTCCTAATAATGGAGAAGCATCAATTTGTCCAAAACGTGGAGATATTCTAACTCGTTTAAAATTGAATGGAAAAGAAGTTCTTTACTTAGATGAAGAGACCTTCAAAAACACAGAAGTAAATGTTAAGGGTGGAATCCCAATACTTTTTCCTAATGCTGGTCCTTTAGAAAAAAATGAAGAATTTCCAAATTTAGAACAACACGGCTTTGCTAGAAAATTAGAGTGGCAAATTAATAAAGTAGAAAATGGATTTAGTTCATCCTTGTCATCAAATAGTGAAACAAAAGCATTTTACCCATATGAATTTAAGCTTTCTGTTTCGGGTAATTTTGAAGAAGATGGTTCATTTACTTTGAATCAAGAAGTTGAAAATTTGGAGAAAAATAAGGAATTACCTATTTCAATGGGACTTCATCCATATTTTAAAGTACAAAATGAGGATAAAAATAATATTAAATTCAATTTTGAGGGCGGAAAGTTTATAGAAGAAAATATAGAATCTTGGGCAAATGGAAAAGCTGTTTCTATTGATAATCCAAAAGTAAAAAATCCAAATGAAGTTATGGAAATAATAATACCTTCCCTAGGCAAACTCCTTATTGATGCCTCTGTCGAATATGAAAAAATCTGGATATGGTCTATGTCGGGTAAAGATTTTATTTGTATTGAGCCAGTAATGCGTGATAAAAATGGTTTAATTGATAATCCCAAAAAAATTAAACCAAATAAAACATTTTATGCCAGTGTTAATTTTAAAGTAATAGAATAACAGTTAATTCTGATTATTTGCCTTATTTGTATTATACCGAGTATAATTGAATTATTAATAATTATTTATTAAAAATATATGCTTAAGGGATTTAAACAATTTGTTCTTCGTGGAAATGTAGTTGACCTTGCTGTCGGTGTTGTTATTGGAGCTTCTTTTAGTGCAGTTGTAACTTCATTAGTTAATAATATATTAACACCATTTATTGGAGTAATATTAAAATCACCCGATTTTTCGGGACTTGCATTTACTATCAATAATAGTAAATTCATGTATGGTAATTTTTTAAATGCATTGATAGCCTTTATTATAGTAGCTGTGACAGTATATTTTTTTGTTGTAATTCCTATAAATACTTTGGTTTCAAGATCTCGTAAAGAAAAACCTTTAGACCCAACAACTAAAAAATGTACAGAATGTTTAAGTGAAATTCCAATTGAAGCTAAAAAATGCGCTTACTGTACTTCAACAATAAATTAATATGAAAAAAATAAATGAACATCATTATGTTTTAATAATGGCAGGGGGGTCAGGATCAAGATTGTATCCTCGTTCAACTGATAAACTTCCTAAACAATTCCAGCAAATAATAGGGGATAAATCATTAATAAAGCAAGCTTATGATAGAGCTAAAAAAATAGTTAATGATGACCATATTTATATTTCATCCAATCATCGTTATATAGATTTGATAAAACAACATCTTCCTGAAATCCCTACTGAAAATTATATAACAGAACCCGTTAAAAGAAACACAGGTCCTGCAATTTCTTTGGCAACAGCTTTAATTTATAAAAAAGATAAAAAGGCTGTTATTACAGCGGTACACTCTGATCACCTAGTTATAAAAACAGATGAATATGCAAAAGCAATAAAAAATGGAATCAAAGTTGTTGAGGATAGTCCTAAATATATTTTATGTGTTGGTATTACTCCAACATCTGCACATACTGGTCTTGGTTATATTGAAAAAAATGAAAAATTTACAAAGAGTGATGGTTATATTATTTATAGTACTAAGCGTTTTGTTGAAAAACCAAACTTAGATACAGCAAAACAATATTTTGCTTCAGGAAACTTTTTTTGGAATGCGGGTTATTTTATTTGGAATGCTAAACATTTTTTAACCGAGCTTAAAAAATACAGTCCTAAAATTTACAAAGGAGTTTTAAAAATATCAGAAGCTAAAGGGAGCAAGGATTTTTTTGATATATTAGATAATGAATTTGTAAAATTTGAAGACATAGCCGTTGATCATTTAATAATGGAAAAAACTCCTAATTTACTTGTTTTACCTGTTGATATTGGATGGTCAGATGTTGGAAGTTGGGATGTAGTTGCAGATATGGTCAATGATAAAGACCGTGATTTTAATGGTAATTATGTTGAAGGCACAGTTATAAATATAGATACTCATAATACTACTATTCTTTCTCATGATAAAAATAAAATAATAGCAACGATAGGTTTAGATAATTATATTATTGTTACAACAGAGGATGCGTTAGTTATCGTTCCAAGAGGTAGAAGTGAAGATGTAAAAAAAATAGTTTCTGAATTATTAAAAAGAGAAATAAAAGAAATATAGAGATTATGATAAATATATTTAAAATTAATATTCCAAAATCTATAATTCCTATTACTATCCTTGCTGTAACTCTAAATATTTTACGAGTAATTATTTGGGGTAAATTATCATTTATCTATATTTTATGGAATATTCTTTTAGCTTTTATTCCCTTCGTAATTAGTTCCTATCTTTTATTGTATTTTAAAGAAAAAAAAATAAATAAGACCATATTGATTTTCGGTTTATTTTTGTGGCTTTTATTTATTCCAAATGCTCCATATATAATTACTGATTTTATTCACCTTGGTGATGCTAGATCTATTCCTCTGATTTTTGATACAATACTTCTTTTTAGTTCTGCTATGATTGGATTAATTTTAGGCTTCCATTCATTGTTACATGTTGAGCAAATTATTAATATGAAATATTCTGCCAGAAAAACATCTATAATTATGGGTTTAATCATACTATTAATTAGCTTCGGTATGTATTTAGGAAGATTTTTGCGTTTTAATAGTTGGGATATTTTTATAAATCATACATCTTTAATTAAAAATATATGGAAAATTTTTTCACAATCACCCAATAATTTAGAGGTATATTTGTACACTGGTCTTTTCTTTGTGTTTTTATTTTTATTTTATAAATCTTTTAAATATTCAATTGCAAAATGATTAATTTAACTAAAAAAATTGTAGCCTTTGATCTTGATGGCACTCTCGCTGAGAGCAAGCAGCATTTAGAAAATGATGTGTCGGAATTATTATGTCTTCTCGCAAAAGAAAAAATAGTCGTTATTATTACAGGCGGTTCATTCCAGCAATTTAAAAAACAGTTTCTTCCTTATTTTAAGCCTAATATTAACGAAGAAGAATTAATTTATAAAAATTTGATCTTGCTTTCTACTAGCGGAAGTCAACGTTACCAATATAGTAGTGAAATAAAAGATTGGGTAATGACCGATATTGAAGAATTTCCAGGTGATATAAAAAAAGAGGTAATGAACGAGCTAGATAAAATAATATCTTCTGGTAAGTTTGGGATAGTTCCAGTTATAGAAGGAGATGAAATTATTGAAGACAGATTAACTCAAATAACAATGTCAGCTCTTGGTCAAAACGCTCCTATTGAATTAAAAAAAGAATGGGACCCAAATCAAATTAAGCGTCAAGAAATAAAAAAAATATTAGAGTCTAAGTTACCAGAGGTAAGTATTATTATTGGTGGCACTACATCTCTTGATATTCTTCCTAAGGGTTTTGATAAGGCAAAGGGGCTAATCCGATTATTGAATAAATTGGGTATGACTATTGATGACATGGTTTTTGTTGGAGATGCTATTTTTCCAGGGGGGAATGACTACTCTGCTTATGAAGCTGGAATAGAAAGCATCAAGGTTTCTGGACCCACAGAATCAAAGGAAATAATCAAAAAATGGATAGTCTAAGCTTATAACTTATATTTTTTTATATTAAATGGTAATAATATATCTTATTATAGATATATTATTGTTGACATTAGTAAATAGTGATATAATCTAAACATAAAAAGAAGCTCAAGAAGCTCATTATTTTTTTAATGGTAATACAACCTTCATTTTTTTGTATTTTAAAATGGATATATGATACAATCAAAATAATGAATGATAATATTAAAATTTATCAAGAAGAAAGACCCTGGGGTTTTTTTCGTAGATTTACTCACAATACTCCTTCAACAGTAAAAATTATTTCAGTTAAACCCAATGAAGATCTTAGTCTACAAAGCCATAAAAAAAGAGAAGAATTTTGGCATGTCATAAAAGGAAGTGGAATATTTCAGTTAGGAGAAAATAAATATAATGTTGAGGTGGGAAGCGAACAATATGTTCCCTTTGAAACAAAACACAAAATATCATCAGGAGATGAAGGAATTGAAGTTTTAGAAATTGCACTAGGTGATTTTGATGAAGAAGATATTATTAGGTATGAAGATAAGTATGGAAGAGTTTAATATTTATGGCATTAACTAAAAATACAAAAAAGAAAGTAGTAAAAACCCCAAGCCTAAAGAAAAAAGCTAAGAGTTCTAATGTGAGTGAAAAAAAGGTAGGGATATTAAAAAAAATAAAAAAAGTTATAAAACCCAAGAAAATAACTAAAAAAGTTATATCCGCTGTTGCAAGAAAAAAAGTTTTTAAAAAAACAATAAAGAAGGAAGAGTCTCCAGTTAGACTAAAAAAATTAGCACGCAATCCTATTATTGAACCAAGCCTTTATCCGTGGGAATCAAAAGCAACTTTCAATCCTACAGCTTTTGAGCATGATGGTAAAATCCACATTGTTTATAGGGCGATAGGAGAAGATGATTCTTCTGTTTTGGGATATGCTTATACATATGATGGTTTGAATATTGATGGTAGACCAACATATCATATTTATAAAAGATTTTTTAATTATAATGAAAACCTTCCAAAGATTGATTATTTATCCGGTGGTGGTTGGAGTGGGGGATGTGAAGACCCAAGAATTGTTTTAATTGATGATACTGTATATATGATTTTTACGGCATTTGATGGATGGGGCTCTGTCAGACTAGCATTAACTTCAATAAAACTCGAAGATTTTAATAAGAAAAAATGGAACTGGAAAAAAGCAGTTATGATTTCACCACCAGGTGAGATAAATAAAAATTGGGTTCTTTTTCCAGAACGAATAAATGGTAAATTTGCCATCATGCACAGTTTTTATCCGAATATTTTAATTGATTATTTTGATAGTTTAGATGAACTCGATGGCAAAAAATTTATAAAAAGTAATAATACAAGACCAGTTGATAATACTCGTGGTTGGGATAGTTGGTTTCGTGGAGTAGGTCCATCTCCTATTAAGACAAAAAGCGGCTGGCTCGTACTTTATCATGCAATGGACCATAGAAATCCTGATAGATATAGACTAGGAGCAATGCTTCTTGATTTAAAGGATCCTACAAAAATTTTATATAGATCAAAAAATCCAATATTAGAACCAGAAGAAGACTATGAAAATAATGGACACAAATGGGGGGTTGTTTACTCCTGTGGAGCAGTTGTTAAAAACGGAGAACTCTTTGTATATTATGGCGGAGCAGATAAATATGTTTGTGTTGCTTCAATAAATTTACAGGAATTAATAAACGATCTTGTTGTAGACAAAGAGATTAAGCTAATTAAAAATAATAAGAAAGAATTTTAATATATATGTATGTAGCAAAAAGATCAGAACATAATCCGATTCTTATTCCTAATAAAGATCATTATTGGGAGGGATTCGCGACTTTTAATATGAGTCCTGTTAAAAAAGGAAAAACAATATATGGGCTTTATAGAGCTATTTCAGCTGTTGATAAGATAACTACACAACAGCAAACCTCAATTATTGGCATCGGTAGAGGTAAAGATGGAATCCATTTTGATGATAGAGAACCATTTATAGTTCCTCAAGAACCTTGGGATATACACGGTTGTGAAGACCCAAGAGTAACTTTTTTTGAAGGTAAATATTATATTTTTTACACAGCACTTTCAGGTTATCCTTTTTCAGCAGATAATATTAAGGTTGCAGTTGCGGTTTCAAAAGATTTAAAGAGTATTGAGAAACGTCATCTAGTAACTCCTTTTAATGCAAAAGCGATGACTCTTTTTCCAGAAAGAATAAATGGAAAAATAACTGTAATTTTTTCATCTCATACCGATAATCCTCCTGCAAAAATTTCAATTGCACAATTCGATAAGATTGAACAATTATGGGACAAGTCTTTCTGGGACGAATGGGTTAAAAATATAGATTCACACACAGTGGATTTTCGTAGAAATCAGTATGACCATTTAGAGATTGGAGCATCACCTATAAAAACGAAATACGGATGGTTATTAATTTATTCACATATTCAAAACTATTTTGAATCACCAGAAAAATTAGACAGAATTTTTGGTATTGAAGCACTACTGCTTGATCTTAAAGAACCCACAAAAATTCGAGGTAGGACAAGGGGCCCCATATTAACTCCAGAAGAAGCATATGAATTATCAGGGTATATTTCTAATGTTATTTTTCCATCTGGTGCGTTAGTTGAAAAGGATACATTAAGTATTTATTATGGAGCAGCTGATACTACAACGTGTGTAGCGTATGTTAGTTTAAAAGATTTAATCTCTACTATGTATGCGAAAACTTCGGATGAATGGATGTTTAAGAGAGCTTCAACTAATCCAATAATAACTCCTAAAAAAGAAAATGCATGGGAATCTACTGCTACATTTAATCCAGCAGCAATTTATCTTAAAGATAAAGTTCATATTTTATACAGGACTCTTTCAAATGAAAATACTTCCTTTATTGGTTATGCAACAAGTATAGACGGTATAACTATTTCAGAAAGATTTCCTAGCCCTATTTATATACCTCGAGAAGACTTTGAAATGAAAAAGATTCCTAATGGTAATTCTGGGTGTGAAGATCCTCGCATAACTCAAATAGGGAAGAATCTTTATATTTGTTATACAGCTTATGATAGTATAGGTCCTCCAAGAGTTGCAATCTCTTCTATCTCCGTAAAAGATTTTCTTGCCCGTGAGTGGAACTGGACTAAACCAATACTTATTACACCACCAGGATTTGATGATAAAGATACTTGCATATTTCCAGAAAAACTAAAAGATGGTTATTTTGTCTTACATAGAGTTGGAAATGAGATGTGTGGTGATTATTTAAAAACACTTGATTTCGACAACAGTTCAATAAAAAAATGTATTCGTATATTGGGTCCTCGTATGCACGGTTGGGATAGTTTAAAGGTGGGAATATCAGCACCGCCAATTAAAACTAAATACGGATGGCTACTCCTATATCATGGAGTTTCAAAAAGTCACAACACATATAGAGTAGGGGTTGTATTGCTCGATTTAAAAGATCCAGCAATTGTGATTGCCCGATCATCAGATGCAATTTTTGAACCTGAGGTAGAATATGAAAAAATTGGTATTGTTAATAATGTTGTCTTTCCTTGCGGAATGATTGTAAAAGGTAAATTACTTTACATTTATTATGGTGGGGCAGACAAGGTTGTAGGAGTTGCCACAATAAAGCTTTCAAATATACTAGGAGCCCTCGTTCGTGGTTCTAAATATAACGAAATTTAAAATATTTAGAAATATCATTTTTATGCTATAATTAAGGGCTTAAAAGCCTTTTATTATATGTCTCCTGTTAGAAGTTATATGTGTTATATAAGTAACGGGGGTATATTTTAAAATAAATATTTCAGTTTTGAGTTTTATCAATAAATTTATGTACGGGATTATAAAGAATTCCTACTTCTAACGGGATGGAAAAAGACTATTCAAATTTACATAGGGCTCTTGTTATAAGATACTTCTGGCAAGTAATGCGTAATTTTAAAATTGCGTTTTTTGTCATTATTTTAGGTTCTGTAATTTCTGCTGGCCTTGATATTTATATACCATTACAATTTCTTAAGCTTTGGAATGTATTAAGTTCAAATAATTTTGATTTTGTTATTAAAGCTCAAAATATTATTATAATTATCTTTATACTAGGATTTTTTAGGTGGGCAATAAGAAGAATAGTTGGGTTTACTAATTCGTATTTTCAAGCAAATGTTATGGCAGGACTTCGTGAACAATCTTTTTCTTATATGATAGGTCATTCTCATTCTTTTTTTGCAAATAATTTTGGTGGTTCTCTTACTCAAAAAATTAATAAATACGCTAGAGCTTTCGAAAAGCTGATGGATAGAATGGTTAATGATGGTCTCCCTCTTATTATTAGGTCCGTAGGAACAATAATAGCAATTTACACTCTTGTCCCTAAGTATGCATTTATTTTATCTATTTTCTGTGTTATTTTTTTAACAACAGCTTTAATTTATACAAAATTTAAACTTAAATATGATATTATTGCTGCTTCAACTGATACAAAAACCACAGGAGCACTTGCTGACTCAATTAGTAATCATTCCTCGATTCAACTATTTGCGGGCCATGACTATGAAGTAGGGCGTGTTGGTGGTGTTATTCAAAATCAAAAAAGAGCCACTGTTTTTAATTGGTATTTATGGGAAGGATTAGGATCTATTCAAAGTTTCTATTTTTTAATAATGGAATTCATTGTTTTTTGGATGGCAATTGGTGATTGGAAATTAGGTATTATAACATTACCTATTATTGTTTTAATCCAAAGTTATTTGGGTCGCTTAACAGAAAATCTTTGGAGTTTTGCAGGTATAGTACGTACATTTTATGATGGTTTCGCTGACGCTCAGGAAATGGCACTAGTGCTAAATACTCCTTATGGGGTAGAAGATAAAATTACAAATACTTTAGAAAATACAAAAGGTGAATTAGTATTTGATAATGTAACTTATCTTTATGACAAAAACAAAACTAAAGTTTTCGATAATTTTTCTCTAAAAATTCCAGCCGGACAAAAGATTGCAATAGTTGGAACATCGGGAGCAGGGAAGTCCACATTCGTAAATCTCCTTATGAGATTATTTAATACAACGTCAGGTCAAATTTTAATTGATGGAATAGATATTTCTTCCATTTCACAAAAAAATCTACGTGAGCAAATTGCTTTTGTTCCTCAAGATCCAGTTTTATTTCATCGAACATTAATGGAAAACATTCGTTATGGTAGAAGAGACGCAACAGATGAAGAAGTAAAGGATGCCGCCCATCTGGCTCACTGTGATAAATTTATAGACAAATTACCATATGGATACGATACCTATGTTGGTGAGCGTGGGACTAAACTCTCAGGTGGAGAACGTCAACGAGTAGCAATAGCACGTGCCATATTAAGAAACGCACCCATCTTAGTACTTGATGAAGCAACTTCTGCACTAGATTCAGAATCAGAAATGCTTATTCAGGATGCACTTCATAATCTAATAAAAAACAAAACAACAATTGTTATTGCACACAGACTTTCAACCGTTCGAGAAATGGATAGAATAATTGTGATTGAAGATGGTAAAATAGTTGAAGATGATAATCATAATGAATTGATAAATAAAGATATGGGTATTTATAAAAAACTCTGGAATCTACAAGCTGGAGGATTTAATAAAGATGTAGATGCAGCATAGTCATCTAAAACTAAAAAATCCCATCAAGAAAAAATTTTCTTGATGGGATTTTTTATATAAATTATTTTATTTTTAAAACTATAATTTCAGGAGTAGTTCCAATTCTCATTGGTACTACAGATGTACCAACCCCACAACTAGTAATAGATGCAGTATTATTTGTATAAGCAACACCATGTGAATATTTTTTATATAATCTTTTAATTATTATTGTAAAAGGAAAAAATTGACCATTATGTGTATGTCCAGAGAGAACAAGAGTGGCTCCAAGAGAAGAAATTGCTTCTATGTTTTTTGGGTCGTGAACCAAAATAATAGAGGGCATTTCAGAATTATATTCTAGAGATTTTAATCTTGAGATTATTTCATTACTGGATTCTCTTTCTTTATAACCGAGACCTATTATTTGAGTGCCATTCATGATTATTTTTTTCCCAGTTAAATCAACTAGATTTTTAGGAAATTCAAGTCTAAATTTTTTATAATCCTTACTATAAGTTTCGTGGTTTCCTTCTACATAATAGCTTCCTAATCCTGGGTCTAAGAAAGATAAAGGTTCAAAACATTCTTTATATGGAAAAGCCGCCCCATCTATTAAATCCCCTACATTAAAAACTATATCAGGATTTTCGGATTTCATTATTTTAACAATTTTTTTCATAAATCTGACACGATTAATATTTCCAATATGAGTATCTGAAATAATAATAATTTTTTTGTCAGACCAATGTTTTCTAAGTTTATCAGAATCAATTTCCACTCTTACTATTTTAATATTTCTAGAATTTAATATTCCATATAGTGTGGTGATTAAAACCCCAATAAAAAAAGTATTATAAATTATTTCTATATTTAATTTTAAATTAAAAAAAGAATTGCTGAATATTAAAATAGTAATAAATACATAAACTATAAACAAATATGAAACTATTAAAATCCAAATAGAACTTATTACATTAAGCCAGGAATTAATAAGAGAATAATGTCGATAGCTGTATCTTATCGAGAATATAAATATAATAGGAAAAACAAAACCGAGAACCATAAGTATTGTTTCTAGTTGTTGTGATTTTATAATCCTAGCATCGTGTAAAGAAGCGTATACTATATATTCGCTAACCAATATTATTAAAGATAAAATAATAGAAATGGTTACAAAACGTTTTTTCATAATGCTAGCTCTTTGTTTTTATTTAAAGATTTAATAATAAAAAATCCAATAATTAAAAAAGTAAGAAGAGGGGATATGTAAGACGGTATTTCCACTCCAAATGAATCCGCCATCATAACTGCCCCAAGAACAAAAATCGAGTACATGGCCCCATTTTTTAAATAAGCATATTTTTTTATTCTATCAATATTACTGATTGTTAGTTTTCTTAAAACAAAAGCTCCAAGTCCATTTCCAAATATTATAAGAGGAACAGAAAGTGTAAAGGCAAAAGCACCGAGTACTCCATCAATAGAGAATGTCATGTCAATAATTTCAAGATATAGAATTTTGCTTATATCAGACATTTTATTATCAGACGAAAGAAGCGCTTTTTCACCTTTTTCTGCATTTTCTTTAAAACCATGAGTTATAAAGAATGCGGTTGATCCAACGACTGCTGAAAATGCAAGCATAGGATTTATTTTTAGAGAAAACCAAACTACAGTGGCTAGTATTATAGAAACAACTGCAAAGAACCAAACTCCATTTTTAAAGAAAAATCTTTCATGACGTAAGCCAAAATTTTTTGTTTCAAGAAACAACCAATGAAAGAAAAGGAATACTAAAAAAATTCCACCACCCAATAGTAATATTGGGGCTGACTCTTCAATTGCTAAGTGAATACTAGGGTCATTAGAAAAGGTTGCGGTTAGGGCCCCTATTGGTCCAAGTGAGGGCATAGTAGCCCAAATAATTATCCAAGGTAATAATCCTCTTACTATAAAAACAGCAAAGAAAAAACCATAAAGTAGGAACCATTTTTGAGATTTTTTACTCATAGTTCCTAATACCTCCGCATTTATAACAGCATTATCTATACTTGATATTATTTCAAAAAGACAAAGCCCTAAAACTGTAATTATGATTGTTCCAATTTCCATGTTTTGTATTATACATAATATGACGACTAAAGTCACAGTGTAATATATAGTAGTTCCCAATAATATTTACTATATATCGTTTAAATTGTATAAATTATTTAAAAAATAATTTTTTTTCTAATATTTTACTTAAAAAAGCTCCCAAAAATACAAATTTTTGGAGTTTTTTTAAAACCAAAATTTTTGATATTTTTGGGTTAGAAATATCCTTTTAAAGTAGTGCTTTCACAGAGTTTTTTTAAAAAATTATTAAAAACTATTGACGGGTGCTTGATATTTTTACATAGTGTTTATTTTTGGAAATTTTACTTGGTTTTAAACTTAAGGTAGGGGTATAATATAAACCCGTAAACATCTCGGGGCATTATTAACTAAAATTTTATAAATATGACCCTAAAAAAGAAAGTGTCTAGTGTTAAAAAAATAGCAACAGAAAAAGACCAAAATTTAGTTACAAAAATAACTAAAAAAATTGGCAAGAATAATTTTATTAAGGGCGTTCAAAAAAGGAATGGAGAAATTGTTCCTTTTGATATTGAAAAAATTACGAATGCTATTAATAAAGCTATGCTTGCTGGTAGTGAAGGTTCTCCAGAAGAAGCATTAGATGTTGCTAAAAAGGTTTTTAATGAAATTGAACAAATATCCAAGGGAAATAAGGATTTTATGCCCACAGTTGAGATTGTTCAAGATACCGTTGAAAAGCAATTGATGCTTTCTGACTATGTTAAAACATCAAAAAATTACATTCTTTATAGACAAGAAAGAGCTCGACTACGCGCCCATGGAGTTTCTGTTCCAGACCGAGTAAAAAAATTAACCGATGAAAGTAAAAAGTATTTCAGAAACCCTCTTTCAGAATTTGTTTATTATAGATCTTATGCTAAATGGATTGAAGAAGAAGGAAGACGTGAGACTTGGATAGAAACAGTTGATCGTTATATTAGTTTTATGAGAGGTAAACTAGGAACCCTATTAAAAGAGTCCGAGTATATAGAAGTCAGAGAAGCAATTCTAAATCAAGAAGCAATGCCCTCAATGAGATTATTGCAATTTGCAGGTGCTGCAGCAGAAAAGACAAATGTATGTGCTTATAACTGTTCATTCGTTGCGCCTTCAATGTTTCAGGATTTTGGAGATATTATTTATATATCAATGTGTGGAACAGGAGTAGGATTTTCTGTTGAAAGTAAGAATATACAGTCACTTCCTCAAATCAAAATTCAATCTAATAAGAAACTACCTACATATGTTGTTCCTGACACAAAAGAAGGCTGGGCAGACGCATTTGTCTACGGAATGAAGACATGGTTTGATGGTAATGATGTAGATTTTGATTTTTCATTACTTCGTCCAGCAGGAGCAAGATTAAAAATTATGGGAGGTAAGTCATCAGGACCACAACCTCTTGTTAATTTACTAGGGTTTACTCGTGACAGAATACTACGTCGACAAGGAAGACATCTTCGAAATATAGATGCTCACGATATTATATGTAAAATAGGAGAATGTGTTGTTTCTGGTGGTGTTCGTCGTAGTGCCCTTATTTCTCTGTCTGATTTAGATGATCAAGATATGCGTGATTCTAAAAATGGTCAATTCTGGGTTAATGAAGGACAAAGAATGCTTGCCAATAACTCTGCTGTTTACAATACAAAACCCACAGAAACTCAATTCTTAAAAGAATGGATTGCTCTTATGGAATCAGGAAGTGGAGAGAGAGGTATATTTAACAGAGAATCCCTTTATAAAACTTTGCCAAAAAGAAGACTTGAAAAGTCCTCTGAATATATAGGAGAAATGGGAACTAATCCTTGTGGAGAAATAATTTTGCGTTCCAGACAATTTTGTAATCTTTCTGAAGTAGTTGCAAGAACTGAAGACACAGAAGAAACTTTATTAAGGAAGGTTCGTGTTGCTACTATTTTAGGTACATATCAATCTACTTTAACTAAGTTTGGGTATCTAGGTAAAGAATGGAAAAATAATTGTGACGAGGAAAGACTTCTCGGAGTTTCTGTTACTGGTCAATGGGATTCAAAGCTTTCACGTGATGCAGAAATGTTGACTAAACTCAGACTCGAATCTATTCGTGTAAATAAAATATATGCTAAAAGGTTTGGAATCGGGGAGTCAACTTGTATTACAGCAGTAAAACCTTCAGGAACTGTTTCTCAAACAGTTGATTGTGCTTCTGGTATGCATCCTCGTCATGCTCCTTATTATATTCGTCGTATTCGTATATCTGCAACAGATTCACTTTTTAAGATGATGAAAGATCAGGGAGTTCCATATCACCCAGAAGTAGGGCAAACTATTGATGATGCGAATACTTTTGTACTTGAATTTCCTATGAAAGCTCCAGAAGGTGCAATTTGTAAAGATGATATTTCTGCACTAGATCAACTTGAACACTGGAAGATAGTAAAAGTAAATTATACAGAACACAATCCATCAGTAACTATATCTGTTGGAGAAAATGAATGGATTCAAGTAGCACATTGGTTATATCAGAATTGGGATATTGTTGGAGGTTTGTCTTTCTTGCCAAGAAGTAACCATGTTTACCAGCTCGCACCGTATGAAGCAATTGATGAAAAGACATACAAAGAACTATTAAGTAAGATGCCAGATTTTGATTTTTCTAAAATTATTACTTATGAAATAAAAGATGAGACTGAAGTAAAAAGAGAACTCGCTTGCGTTTCCGGTGTTTGTGATATAGTGTAGAATAATTAAGAAGAGGTCCAACCCCAACTGGCCCCAGGGGTTGTACCTCTTAATAATCAATAATTAATAATGAACAAACAGATTAAATTCATAGTTATTTTTCTATCTGCTTTTGCAATTAGACTAATTCCATTTCGAGCTCCAAATGTAGAACCAATAATGGCGGTTATTATGCCGTTGGGTAAAGTTTACGGAGGGTTATTATCATTTATTTTTGGTTTTTTTAGTATCGTACTTTTTGATTCTGTGACATCTGGAATAGGTATCTGGACGCTCATCACAGCAATTTCTTATGGATTATTAGGGTTAGGAGCACAATATTATTTCAAAAATCGTTCTGGATGGAAAAGTTATGCTAGTTATGCAATTGTTGCCACAATTGTTTATGATGCAATAACAGGACTCACCATTGGGCCTATGTTCTTTCATCAGTCATTTATAGTTTCTTTGGTTGGACAAATTCCATTCACCCTTCTTCATTTGCTTGGTAACGTTTCTTTTGCTATAGTGCTTTCACCAGTGATTGAGAGATGGATGGTAAAAGAAGAAATGAAAGTTGTCATGGTAAAAAAAGTTGTTGTATTAAGTTAGTTGTATTTTAAAATTTTAACCAATATATTTGGAAATGAGGTTTGATTCCTCTACTGTGCCGCAACGGTGATGCTCCTAATGGAGACAAGTCCGGTCTTAATATAATGGTGTGTCCCGAGCAGGAGAATAATATCTTTCAATATTTTAGATAAAAAGCCCTTGCTCACGCAAGGGCTTTTTATTATGGTTTTTTAAATTAGTTAATTTTATGAAGATAAAAAAACGATACATATTTATAGGGTTAATATTTTTATTAATAACATTAATAACAGTATTTTTTTTAGAAAAAAAAGAATTACAACTTATTGTTCCATTTGAAAAAAATTATACAGAAGTTAAAGTAGTACCAAAAATAGATATATCCATAAAAGAATCAGAAAATAAAAATAACACAATTGTTATTCCAGAATTTAAAACAATAAAAGTTGCACTTAATGTTTTAGGTAAAAATTATGATATTGAAATAAAAGAAGGATCATCTGTTATTGATGTAATGAAAAAATTAGAAGAAGAAAGTATTAATAATTTATTTAGTTTCAAATACTCAGATAATTATAGTTTAGGAAGTTTTGTAACAGAGATAAATGGTGCAAAGGGAACACCCGGAAAATACTGGATTTATTATGTTAATGGAAAGTTGGCCTCAGTCGGAGTATCAAATTACATTTTAAAAGACGGAGATATTATTAATTGGAATCAAGAGGGAATGTAGGTTATGAATCCCGTTAGAAGCCGCGGTCACGGATAATAACAGGAAAATTATATTGTTTTTATTATTAAATTTAATTAAACAGGTAAGTGTTAGTAAATTAACGACCGCGACCTGATTCTAACGGGATGAAAAAAAATATTTTAAAAAAGTTTATAGTTTTATTTAGTTTAGCTTTTGTTTTGTTTGGGTACAGTTTTGTTTTTGCTTCCGATACAATTTTTCCAGTTATTACCCTAAGCGGAACAACTCTTATTGATTTAACAGTTGGAGATACTTACGAAGATCCAGGGGCAACTGCCATTGATGATACTGATAGTTCTATTGCGGTTATTACTTCAGACCTAGCTCTAATTGATACAACTAAAGTCGGAATTTATACCGTTACTTATAC
>JBBRWS010000009.1:0-57063 GCA_038249055.1 Minisyncoccia bacterium | reverse complement strand
GTTGGAAAATTTGTAGAATTCACAAATGGAGAGAGTCGTGAGATAATAAAAATCGTCCCAAATGGAATATATTTAAATATTTATGTAAGCGGTAATCCATTAAATTTAGAGGAAATGGATTTACCAACTAAATTTACGGTAAAAAATAATTAATCACATTTAAATAAAAAATAAACTACGGGAATCTAATATATAAGACTATACTTAAATTGTTATAATGCCATTTTTATGGTAATATTTTGAGTATATATTATAAAAATATAAATAATTTTTTACTATGCTTTACACACTATTAACTATCAATATACTATTAATGTCCATTGGTCAACTACTATTCAAACAGGCAGCAATTTTTCTTAATAATAATGTTCAATTACAATTTCCTTTAAAATATTTATTAAATCCATGGTTTTATGGAGCTGTTTTTTCTTATATATTATCAACGTTCATTTGGGTCAATATATTAACCAAAATGAAATTATCAGTGGCATATCCGATTCTAAGTATTTCATATATTTTAACTACTGTAGGGGCTATGGTCTTATTTAAAGAAAAATTTAGTTTAATAAATTTTTTAGGAATTTTCTTCATAATGATGGGCGTCTCTCTTATCTCTGTTAAATAAATAAACAAAAAATGCAAAACATTAAAAAATTTGATTATATAATAATAGGTGCTGGTATTTACGGATTATATGCTGCATCTCTTTTAGCTAAAAAAAATGTCACTGTAGCTGTTTTGGAGCAAGATGATAGTGCGTTTCAAAGAGCATCATTTGTAAACCAAGCACGAGTACACAATGGATATCATTACCCAAGAAGTATTTCAACCGCAATCAAATCATCCTCATATTTTGATAGATTCAATAAAGATTTTGAATTTGCCATAAATAAATCTTTCAAACAAATTTACGCAATAGCAAAAGACTTTTCTTTCACAAACGCAGAGCAGTTTGAAAAATTTTGTCATAATGCCAATATTCCATGCAATGAGGTAAAACTGGATAAAATCCTTAATTACGATACAATAGAAAAAGCATACGAGACAGAAGAATTTTCTTTTGATGCTATTAAAATAAGAGATTATTTCCTTAAAGATTTAGCAAAACACAATAATGTTACTATATTTTATAATACACATCCAATTGCTGTTGAAAAAGAAGGAAATAAATACAATCTTAAACTTAATGACAATAACGGTATTTTCCAAAGTGGCTTTGTTATCAATGCCACATATGCAAGTATTAATAAAATAATTGATATGTTTGGTTTTGATAAATTCAAAATAAAATACGAACTTTGCGAAATTATTACCTGTGATGTATCAAATAATATAAAAGATATAGGTATAACAGTCATGGACGGACCATTTTTTTCAATAATGCCATTTGGACTAACCAACATGCATTCTCTAACGGCAGTTGAGTTTACTCCCCACCTAGATTCCGATAAAGAATTTTCAGTTTGTAATTGTCAGAAAAATAATGATAATTTATCTATTTATAAAATTCAAAACTGTATTAATTGTCTTAATAAACCAAAAACTGCTTACCCTCAAATGTCTCAAATTGCAAAAAAATTCCTTAACAATGATGTTAAAATGAAATATATAAATTCATATTTCGCGATAAAGCCAATTTTAAAAAAATCAGAATTAGATGATTCCAGACCTACAATAATAAAACAATTTTCTAAAGACCCAACATTTGTATCTGTGTTATCAGGGAAAATTAATACTATTTATGATTTAGATCAATTATTAAAATGAAAGAAAAAACATTTATTTCCATCGTAGTATACGTTCGCAACTCAGAAAAAACAGTTGTATCTTTTTTAGATAGTATTTATAATTTCTTCTCAGAAAGATTTGATTCTTTTGAGATTGTACTTGTTAATGATTCAAGTAATGACAAAACACTTGAATTAATAAATAAAAACAAAGAAAAATATACTGGGAAAGTTACAGTTATAACAATGCCATGGAAACATAACTGCGAACTTGCAATGCTCGCAGGGACAGAAATGGCTATTGGGGATTATATTTATGAAATAGATTCTACTAATTTAGAATTCCCTATTCAATCTCTTTGGGAAGCATATGAAAAAAGTGCAACTGGATTTGATATAGTTTTTGCTTCTCCAAATGAAAAATTAAATTTTACTTCAAAAATATTTTATAAAATACTAGGAAAGTTTTCTTATCAAAAAATTGAACTCCGAACAGAATCATTCAAACTTATAACACGAAGAGCTCTCAATGCTGTATTTAAAATTAAAGGAAAAACTCGCTATAGAAAAATAATTTATAGATTTTCAGGATTTCCAACAACAACTATATACTTTAAGCCAACAAAAAAAATACAATCTAACACAAGCTTTAGTGAAAAAATAGATCTTGCTATTAATGTATTGCTTTCTTTTTCTGATATCGGATTAAAATTAACACTTCTTTTATCTGTATTATTTTTTATAATTTCAATATTTATTGGAATTTATACTATTTTAATTTATTTAACAGAAAAATCTCTTGTAGCTTCTGGATGGACAACAACAATGCTTTTCCTTTCTTTTGGTTTCTCTGGTGTATTCTTTATCTTAACTATTCTTGGAAAATACTTAACAATAATATTAGAAGAAACAAGAGAACGGCCATCGTATTTCATAGAATCTATAAAAAGAATTAGATAAAAAAAATTTATTTAATTATCTCTTTAACGAAGGGAATATTTCTTCAAAATAACTTCTTAATTTGTCCTGATTGGAATTTGATTTTAATAATTCTTCAAAATTTTTAATAATTTTATTAATCTCAATTGGACATTCTTCGTAGTTTTTTAGACGGAAAACATTATCAATTTCTGTTTTAACTAAATTATCCATCTCTTTTTCAGTAAATAATTCTTCAATCATTTTTTCTCCATCTTTTAACCCAATAATATTTATCTTTACATCTTCTTCAGGAATTAGATTTTTTGTTCTAATTAAACAAGAAGCTATCTCATATATATTTATCAACTCTCCCATATCAAGTATATAAATTTCACCATCATTATCTCGTGCAATACTGGTAATCACAAGCTGGGCAGCTTCACGAATTGACATGAAAAATCTCTTAACTTCTTTATGAGTCACAGTTACATATTTACGTTCATTAATTTGTCTTTCAAAAAGAGGCAGAACAGAACCATTTGAATTAATTACATTTCCAAATCTAACAATATTAAATTTTGTTTTAGATTTATCAAGAGATTTTATATAAAATTCGGCTATTTTTTTTGTTGACCCCATTATACTCGTAGGATTAACAACTTTGTCGGTTGAAATAAAAATAAAATTTTTTATTTCATTTTCAAGAGCTGCATCAATGACATTTTTAGTACCTATAACATTATTTAATATAGCCTCATCGATGTTTTCTTCCATTAAATATACATGCTTATAAGCTGCTGCATGAAAAACAAAATCTGGTTTTTCTTCCCTGATAATTCTACTCATTTTCTCACGGTTAAGAATACTACCAATTATAAGTTTATATTTTTCTTTTGAAACTCCCCTTTCCTTTAAGGCTTGATCAATATTGAAAGTTAAATATTCTGAATTATCATAAACAATTACTTTTTTAACCCCGAGATCAATTAATTGATGCACAATTTCCGAACCTATTGAACCCGCTCCTCCAGTTATAAACACTATTTTATTATTATAAAATTCTTTCAACTTTTCAACATTTTGTTTTAAAAAAGGTTTTCCTAGAAAATCATCAAGTGCAAAATCTTTTACATCTGAGTATTTAACGTCATTTTGTCCTATAACATGTTGAGACCTAGGAACAAGTCTAATCGGAGTTCTATTCCCTGCATTGTTTAAAAGAATTTTTCTAATTAACTCTCCACTTGCAGAAGGTATAGCAATTACTATTTCATCAATCTTATAAATTTCATTTATTTTTGATAATTCTTCTATCTTACCTACTATCTTCATACTAGAATCTATTGGTTTTTGATCATCTACAAAACCTATAATCTTGGAATTGAGAATATTTTTTTCTATATCCTCCTTAAGCAATTTACCAGCAATTCCAGCACCAATAATTAATATATTCTTATATTCATTCATTTTATTTATGTATTATTTAGTAAGTGATAAAAAAGTTTTATAAAAATCAAATGTTTTTTTTAGCCCTTCTATCATTGGTACTAGTGCCACTTGGGCTATTAATTTATTATTTGCAATAGGACATATTGCATTTTCTTGACCATTATTATTTTTTATTAGTAATTTATCCATAATGACTTCCTTTTCAAGAATATCAATCAATTCTTTTATTGTAATAAGTTTTGTTGTAGCAATATCAGTAAGACCACAATATTTATTTTCTATTGAAAATTGAACAAATTTTACCATATCAGCAGCAAAAATAAAATCACGCTGTGTTTTCATATCATTTATTTCAGTGATTTCCCTTTTTATATAATTAGTCAATAAATTTGCAACAAGGCTACCTTGTTTGTTTGGCATCTGAAATTCACCATATATATTAAATAATCGAAAAATTGTAAGACTTAAATTATTTTTTTGACAGTATTCTTTATATATATCTTCTAATAATATCTTTCTTTTTGCATAATCAGAATTTGGATTAGCATAGATAACTGCAGAGGAAAATAATATACAATGACCTGCTTTTGAAAATGATATATTTTTGAGCAATTTTAATTCTTGATTTTTAAATTCATCCTGAGAAACAGCATTATCTATCAAATGAATAATTACATCATATTCATCTGGAATTGTATCAAGGTAAGGATTACCTTTAATAAAAACATCATTACGTTCATTGAACAAAGATTTTTCAACCCCCAAGGAAAAACAAGAATAATCATGTGGAAGATATTTTGCTATATTTCTCCCAATAAAACCCTCCCCTCCCAAAATTAATATTTTCTTTTTATTATTCATTTATTTTTATATATAAATTTTTATATTTTTCAGCAAGAATTTCAATAGAAAATTTTTCTTCTACTGATTTTCTGGCATTTTTAGAAATTTTATTTAAAATATTCTTTTTGTTCAATATAAATTCTATTTTATTAACAAGTTCATCAACTGAATTTGGTTTCATTAGAAATCCATTTTCCCCATTTATAATCGCGTCACTTACTCCTCCAACATCAGATGCTATTACACAAACCCCCATAGACATTGCTTCTATATTAGAAAGAGGAAATCCTTCAGCACTAGACGGTAAAACAAAAATATCTGCAGTACTTAAATAACGGGGAATATCAGTCTGATAACCAAGATAAATAAGATTTTTATTATTTAATTTATTTATTAATTTTTCAATTTCATTCCTCATAATACCGTCTCCAATAATAAAAAATTTTACACCGGTAGTTTTTTCTAAGATTTTTTTTGCAGCTTTAATAAAAATATCTGGATTTTTTTCTGAAGAAAGTCTACCTATAAAATATATAGCAATAGCATTATCATTAATACCCATCTTTTTACGTTCAGTTAGCCTATTATATAAATTTGGATTAAATTTGTTATTACAATCAATACCATTATAAATAACTATATTTTTTGCATTAGATCCGGTTAATTGTTGATTGTAAGCCTTCAAAACTTTCGTATTATCAGTTGTATATAAATTGACAAATTTCTTATATTTTATAGAGTTTCCAAAATGACTAGCTACTGTATTAAAAACAGTACTTATAACTTTAATATCAGGAAATATTTTTTTAATTTCAGGAAGCATATCATAAAAACAACTATTATGGACTATGTGAATAACGTCAATCTTTCTAGTTTTAATATAATTAATAATAAAATATAAATAATCATTCTCATTTTCAAATAAATTTGGTAAATGATATATATTTTCTGTTATTTTTTTAAATTTATATTCCCATTCATTATCATTTTTTAATCCAGTAATAATAGAAATATTGAAATCTTTATTTATCTTTGAGCAATAATTATAAATAAGAGTTTCAGCCCCACCAAAAGTAAGCCATGGCATTAATATGAGAATTGATTTTTTTTCTGATTTCTCTAAATATTTTTTACTATTATTAATATTTGAATATTTATCTCCTTTTTCAAATTCAAATTTAATAGAAACATTACTATTAGATAGTTTTTTTATATTTTTTGAATAATTTGGATGTAATTCTCTAATTTTTTTGATATTTTCGTTAATTTTTTTACTATCGTCTACGAACCTAGAATTGTTCGCTTTTCTATAATTAAACAGTGCCCCTAAAACATGTTTTGGCTGTGCCCCATTTTCCACAAGATTTATCCAAAATTCCCAATCTTCAAAACCAATACCGCTCTTGTAACCTCCAACATTTTTCCATAATTCTTTTTTAAATATTGATGCACATGTTAATATATTAGATTCAAATAATTTATATGGATCAAAATCTGGTAAATTATAAACCCCAACTATATTCCCAAATAAATTAATATCCGAATATGCAATATCATACTGAGGATTAAGCTCCAAAACTAAAATTAATTTTTCAAGATAAGTTGAATCTATGGTATCGTCGGCATCTAAACATAAAATATATTTGCCTTTCGCATGTGCTATTCCGTTATTTCTAGCAAATGCAGGACCGTGATTATCCTCTTTAATTTTTCTTGTTCTAGTATTGTCGATTAAATCAAAAATCTTTTTACTTTCTTCATCTGTGGACCCATCATCCACAATAATATATTCAAAATCCTGAAATGTCTGAGAAAATATACTTTTTATTGTTTCATTAATTGTTGAACCAGCATTATAATAAGCTGTGACAATACTTACCAATGGCTTATCACTAGGCCATTTTTCTTGAATTTTTTTAATAATTTTTTTTGATTTGTTTACTTTTTTAAATTTAGAGTGATATTTTGTAGATAATTTATTTAATCTATTTAAAAAAATAACAACACCGTCTCTTTTTAAAATTAAAATTGCTTTTTTTACTAAATACAAAAACTTTAAAGGGTTTAAATTACTTTTCATTTTAAAATAAAATCCCCTAAGTTTCCAAGTTATTGAAGATTTTATTAAATATATTTCTTTATTACTTTCAGCAAGTTCATTTTTTAATTCAATAATAATATTTTTTAGTGCAATATTACTATCTTCCAATGTAGTAATCGCATTTTTTAATTCAGAATTGATATTTTCTAATGCAACATTTTTGTTTTCTATTTCAGAAATTATCATATTTTTTTCATATAATCTTTTATCCTTATCTAAAATAATTTTTTCCTTTAATAAAATTTCATGATCATTTCTTATGATCAAGTCTTTTTTTTCTAAATCTTTAATAATTTCTAAAATATAAGAATAAGTTTGCCAAAAAATTGAATTAGATAATGAGATTTTTGATTCGTAGTCATTTATTAATTTAACTGCATCGAAAAATTTTCCTTGATAAAAAAGGTTAATAAAATTTAAAAAAACATATTCTTCTTTTCCTTTGTCAAAATTGCAAGATTGAATAGCCAAAGAAGACTCTACAAATTTACCTAATTGATTATATAATAAAGAAAGAAAATAATTACTCTCCACATCTTCAGAAAAAATTTTTCCATTGATTATGGTATCAAATATTTTCCTTTCATAATCTGATATTTTTTCTTTTTTTGCAATTCCAATAATTTCGGTAATCCCATTAATTTTTATTTCTATATTTGCAACATTTTGCACACCAAACACTTCCTCAATTAATTTAGTCAGGACAATTTTATCATAATAAATAATATGTTCTAGGGAATTATTAAACCAAAATTCATTTTCAGAAATTTCATTTACGCATAAGGTAGAATAAAAGAAAATTCCCCCATCTTTTAAAACTCTTTTAACCTCGGTTAGAGTTTCCTTTGGAGTATCTAAATGTTCAATTAAATCAAAAGCTGAAATAAAATCAAATTCTTGTTTATTAAAAAATATCTGTTTTAAATTTGAAACAGAAACATTTAATCCCTTTTGTATCCCTTCTTTAACCGCATCTTTAGAAATATCCAAGCCGTAAGATTCATACTTATAATTATTAAATAATTCAACCAAGGATCCATCTGCACAACCAATATCTAGATATTTTTTAAAATCTTTTGATATAAATAATTTAATAAAAGCGAATTTACCAAGTACATTTGATACGGGGCTAGATAAATAATCTTTATATCCCATAAATTTATCATCTTCAATTTTTTCAAAATAATCTTTTTTGTATAAATTATCCAAGTTTTCAGAAATTTCTTCAATCATAAGTAAACCGCAATTCTGGCATTGCATAACTTGATTCCCATCTTTTCGTTTTATTGTTTTTTTTAAGCTTTCGGATTTACACCAAAGGCATTTTTTAATTATCATATATTAAGATTATTAGAATATAAAATTAATTCCAATTATATTTTAATTTAACCAAACCTTCCTTATTAAGATCTATAGAGATAATTTTAAATAGATCGGATTTATCTAAATAATCATAAAACGGAGGAACTGACTTTCCTGCAATACTTGCTTTAATGTAATATGTTCCCTCTTTTAATTCAATTTCTTTAAAATCTATTTGGAAAAATCCTTTTTCTAAATATTTTTTATAATCAATCTTTTCAAAAATTGAATGAATGCCTGTTATATAAATATTTTCCTTATTATATATTCCGACTCCAAAGCTAAAATATTCTTTAATTATATTAATATTAAAATATACCCTTATGGACATATTATCCCCTGTTTCAAAAACATTTTTTTCTTTTCTATCCTTGTCTAAAAATTCCACTTTTGTTATTTCAGCAATTTTATTTTTTCTCTCTTCTTCTTGTTTCTTTCTCTCTTCGTCCTGTTTTATAATTTCTTCCTCCTGTCTTATTTTCTCGTCTTCAATTCTTTTTATTTCTTCTTCTTTCTGTATTCCTTTTAATTTTTCAGCCTCTTTTTCTTCGACCTCTCTTTGTTTCTCAGTTTGTATTCTTTCTTTTTCTATTCTTTCCATCTCTTGGTCTTGTTCTTTTATTATTCTCTTTTCCTCATCTGACATATTTTGAAAAATATATTTATTACCAACTTCTTCTGAGTTTCCAATCATCTCAATTTTACCATTACGAATAAGCATCGCTCTATCACAATACCGCTGCACTGTGCCGATATCATGAGTTACTAAAATAACAGTCTTTCCCATTTCTTTATAACGACTAAATTCTTCTAAACATTTTGATTGAAAATTGGCATCCCCTACGGCAAGCACTTCATCCATTAAAAGAATTTCGCGATTGGCGTGAATAGCTACAGAAAAAGCAAGACGAACTTGCATACCAGATGAATAATTCTTGATTTTTTGATCCATAAAGCGTTCTAGCTCAGAAAATGAAACTATGGAATCAAATTTGGCATCGATTTCTTTCTCGGTAAGACCCAAAACTGTCGCATTGAGATAAACGTTATCACGTCCGGAAAGATCTGGATTAAACCCTATCCCAAGCTCAAGAAACGGCGAAATAAGACCATTAACCTCTACTTTACCTCTATCTGCCACATATACACCTGCAAGGATTTTAAGCAATGTAGACTTACCACTTCCATTACGTCCAAGAATACCAAAAAATTCACCTTTTTTAACTTCAAAAGATACATTATCTAATACATTAAATTCTTCGGATGTATGTTTTTTAAAAATATTTACAAAAGCACCCTTTAAAGTACTCGACTTATCATGAGGAATAGAAAATGTTTTTGAAACATTTTTAACACTAATTGCATTTTCTGATTTAAATTCTTTTTTTTGCTTCATATAAATTAAATAATTTCTGCTACTTTTTTCTCAGTTTTTCTAAATATTAATAAAGAGATAAGAGTTGCAACTAAGATACCTATAAATACAATTATAGTATGTCCAACTGGAGCAAAATTATTTGAAATGAGCCCATCTTTAGCAAAATGAATAACATAGGCTAGCGGATTCAATAACATAAGTTGTTGAATATGAGCAGGCATCATAGAAAGTGGATATATGATTGGTGAAGCATACAAAAGAATAGGAATAAATACTTCCCATATTATAGACAAGTCCCGAAATCGTACAAATAATGGTGCTGTTAGAAAAGAAAAAGCAACAATTAAAATATATAGGAAAATAGAATATAAGAAAAACATTATTATTCCAGAAAAAGTTGGAACCTTATCATAAATAATAAAAAATAAAACCAAAACAATTAGATTCATACAAAAAACAAAGAGCGCATTTATTGTAGAAGAAAGAACGATAGTCCACCTTGGAATATATATCTTGGTTACTAATTGGGATTTTGAAAGAAGAGAACTCATACCTGACATGGTCCCCTCAGAAAAGAAGTTAAATAAAAGCAAAGAAGTTAAAAGCTCAAGCGGATAAAGAGGAGTACCAGAGTTTTTGAAATTAAAAATAGAAGAAAAAACAAAGTTTAAAACTGTGAACATAAGCAGCGGTTTAAGAATAGCCCAGAGATACCCCAATACACTTCCGTGATAACGGAGTTTAAAATCTGTTTTTGCGAGTCGTAAGACTAGTTCCTTGTAATTTTCGTGTTTTTTAATCATCCTATTAAAAATTTATATATCAATATCATAATTATCCTATTCTTTATCTATCTCATTAAAATCTACCATTATTCTGAATTTCAGTTAAATTTCTAACAGGACAGGTTATTTAGCTAATAAATCCCTTATTTTTGGCAATTTATCAGTATAATATTGTTTATTATATCATAAAATTATGTTAATTCTTTGATATAATCTATTAAAATATAATATTTTTATGCAGAAAAACTAATAAAAAACAAGGTCTAATCCCCTATATTTTTTATATAAAAAATTAATTATTTTATCTCTTATTTTTTTGTTTTTAATTAATTTAAGTAAACTATAAATTACATATTTTAAATATGTAATTATTAAGGCCTTTTTATAATTAGGATACTTATTTTTATATTCTTTAATTAATGGAATATTGTTTTTTAAAATATTTTTTTTATTATTTAAACTATGATTTCCTTCTCTGACCATATACATTGTCATTGGATTTTTTAAATTATAAAGTTTTCCTAATAGACCAACTCTTAACCATAAATTATAATCTTCTGCATTTATATGTTCTGTTACTAAAAATAAGCCTGCTTTATTTAATATATCCTTTCTAATAACAACAGAAGATTGAATAAAGGGATTTTTTAATAAAATACTTTTTCTAATTAATAAATCAGTTTCCGGAACAGTATAATCCATAATTTTATTTTTATTCTCATCGATAACAATGCCATTCGTACCTACTAAAATATATTCAGGGTTTTTATCCAAAAATTCAACTTGAATCTTAAGTTTATCTTTATCAATCCATTCATCATCACTATCTAAAAAAGCAATATATTCTCCACGAGCAATTGATATCCCATTATTTTTAGCAAAACTTTGTCTTTTATTATTTTGGTATAAATATATTATTGAATTAGATTTTATATATGATTCTAATACATCCTTGGTATTATCCGTAGATCCATCATCTATTAAAATAACCTCAAAATCTTTAAATGACTGATTAAATATACTTTTTATAGCATTTTCTATATGAATAGCATCATTATAAGTTGGAATAATAATACTTACTCTTACTTTAATTTCTTGATTCACACTGTTTATTATAACATTTATTTATAAATTTAATTTTCGGCTTTTAAAAACGATAGCGAGTGCTGTCATCGATATCATAATAAGTAAGCAATTTTGGGTAACCTGATAAAGATTGGTAGAGGTTGGACAGCTACCAAAAATAAACCCTTATTTTACAACGAATTTAATTACTAAATTGCCCAAATTGGTAGCGGTCCAACCTCTACCAAAAATTATTGATTTAAAATCCAGCGGGATTCCATATCGTCAACATATTTTTGAAAATTGGTGTCGGGATTTATTTTCAATAATTCTCGTGCGTATTCGTATGATTTCGTATAACTAGGAGCTATTGCTATCGCCTGACGTATAGAAAGATGAGCATTTTTAAAATCTTCCTTTAAAATGTAAGTTTGAGCTAATTGAATATATGTTTTTGGATTTTGAGAATTCAAAATTAAAGCTTTTTTAATGTAATTAATAGACTTATTCCAAATTTCTTCATCAACTGTCTTACTAATATATATTTGTAAGTTTATAAACTGACTAGCAATAATATATGCGCGAATCTCGTTAGGTTGCTTTTTTATATCAATATCTAATTGATTAATAATTGATTTTATCTCTTCTAGGTATAAACTTTTATTGGAGTCATCTATTTTATCAACATTTTCTACGTATGTATTATAAAACTTTCCACCTATGTATGAGCTATCAAAGGAACCACCAAAAAGAGAAATATCTTGAAGATTATTTCTAGTAAGAATACGTTCTTTAATATTATTTGATGAAGAAGATATCCCCCATTTTTTAAACTCTTTTAAGGGTAAAAATACAAATAATACCACTGTCATTAAACTTAAAATTATGACCAAAATTGAGATAAATTTATATACATTCCTTTTTTGATCTGAAATAGAAAATAGCCATTCTTTTTTACTCTCCCCTATTGCTAACCCAATAAGAAGAAATAGCATAAGATAGGTCACTGGTGTATCAAAACCAAATAAATTCTGAATAAAATATCCAAACAATGCACCAATAAGAGCTATTTTTATATTACGATACTTTTTTTCATCATCCTCTTTATATTGAAATAAAGCAAAAAAAGTAAAAAATAATAGTGATAAAAATGATATTAGTCCCAATACTCCATTATTGGAAGCATATTCCCAAACAACATTATGAGGCTGATTAAAATAAAGTTCAGGAATTTTTTCTTTCAAAATATCTGATGTAAAATATTTCTGATAATTATAAGAGAAATTATTAAAACCTGAACCAAGAAATGGATGGTCTTTAAAACTACCTTGTGCAGCATTCCAAGCAATGAATCTCGTCTCATCTTTTACTTGTACATAAGAACGGTTTAAATAAGATTTTGGATTTACTAACTGAAAACCAGTATAAAAAATACCCAAAAGGATACCAAATAACAAAATAACGCCAATTATTTTAGTTATTTTTTTAGATGAAAAAATAAAAAAGAAAGATATAATAACCAAAAATGATAAAATTAAACCGATAGTTGCTGCATTGGCTTGTCCTAATAAAATAAATGGTTTTTGTATTATTTCAGTGAATCCAATTTTCCCTAAAAAAATATCACTATTTATAAAAACGGTTGAAAATGTAATAAAAATAGTTCCAATTATAACCAATATTTTTTGCCAAATTTTTGAATAATAAAAGAATAGCCCTAGCCCAAAACAAACATTAAAAATTAAATAAGCACCTGTATATGAACTATTACCAATAGTAGATGATCCTGTTTCTCCAGAATTTAAAATTAAATCATGAATAAAAAATGACGTAATTACAACAAAAATACTACTTATAAATGAAATTGTAAGTATTTTTGGTAAAAATTTTTTATTATTTTTAATTAAAAATCCTATAAAAAAAGCAAAAATACCTAGTGCATAAAGTAAAATTAAGTTTATACCTTCTGTCCATCTTCCAAAAAATGAATTGAGTGGATCAATACCAAACACTGAACTGAGGGTCAAAATGAGCAGAAAAATACCCATAATAATATGTAAAGGTGTAAATCTAAAAGATATTTTTCTACTAACCAATAATCCCCAAGAGTAGAAAATGGTCATCAATAAAACAATTCCAATAATTAGAATTGTTTTGGGTAAACCAAACATAAATAGATTATATTTATTGTTAAAATATAAAGGAGTTAAAAAAATAACAGAATATGCTAAATACTCTATTAATTTCCATTGCCATAGTATTTTTTCTTTAATTTTCTTCACTTTCATTACGTAAAGTATAACTGAAAAAATGAAAAATTCCTAAAAATTTATTAGGATAAGCAACAAAAAACCACCCATTTCTGGGTGGTTTTTTGAATACTTTTTAAGGAGTATTAAGCCAATGTTTCTCTAGAAAATAAGTTTATTATTTTGCTAGGTAAACAGAATCTGTTACGAAGTCAGACAATCCTGTTGTAACTGATAATGTATAAGCTGCATAATCAGCAGTAATATCATCAGCTAAAGCATAATTGAATCCAGTAACTGTAAACTTGTCAGCTTGGTCGTTTGCACGAACATACATTGACATAGTAAACTTTTCAGATGAACCTGATGCAACCAAGTAAGAACTTGTGTTACCATCATCGATAGTTGAACTATCAGGAGTAACAACAACACTGTTAACAGTGCCAGCTGCTACATGACTAAATGTTGCGAAATCAGTATTAACTCCACCAACAACTGTATCTGATGGCATATAAATATCATCATCTCCTGCAGTTACGTTAAATACGAATTTTGCAACAAAGACATCTTCTTGTCCTGATGCAACACCATCAATTGCTTGTGAAAGAGTTAGACTCTTTGAAACAAGAGAAAAGATAGGAGCATTTAGAACAAATGTTTGAATTTCTCCATTTGCTGAACCAGTATCTACTATAGTATCTCCATTCATATCCTCAGGTGAGAATGAAACGAAGCTTACTTTTAAGTTACCAGTAACAACTGTAGAAATTGTAAAGTTGTCAGCGTCATTTATAGTTGCATAAATACGGAATGTTTCTGTTGCACCTGCTGCAATTGTAAATGTATCATCTAGATCAAATGAGTTTGCATCTCCTATATTAGAAATGTCTGAACCATCAATTGTAGCTAATACGTCTGAACCATTCTTTAACATTAATTCACCTACAACGTTAGACATTGAACTTGCTGTACCTTCTAAGGCAAGGAAGTTAAGAGTGTCAAATGTTACATCTGAACCAGTAGCTTTAACTTTAAATTCAAGCATCAACACATCTTTAGTTGAACTTGTGTCTGATACCTTGATGTTAGCTGCTGTAGGACTTGAAGTACCTTTTGTAACAGTTACTTTAACATCTCCACTAGAAGTTAAGCTTTCAAAATCAAATGCGCCTGTAGTTAGAGAACCAACATCATTACTTGAGCCAGTTGTCAAAACTATACCAGTTGCATCTTGGAATCTAACACTATCAACTAAGATAGCCCAATTATCAGAATCCATATCAATACTATCTATACTTGAAACTGCCTTAACTGTTATGTAGAAAGTAGCTTTATTACTTGTACCTTCTCTTACAATAGCGTTAGTAAGTGCAATATTCTTTGAATATACAATACCATCTTTACTGAAATCACTTACCATAGCTGAGCCAACCTTAGTTGAACCCATCCAAACTGAAACTTCTGAAGTATAACGGTCTAGGCGAGTAGAAGAGCCAGAATCAAGATTTTTCAAACTAACCTTAAGGTTAGATAATGAAACATCAGATCCATCAGCTTCAACTTTGAAACCAAGAATTTTTGTATCAGCTGCGCCTTCAGTTACTTGATCTTCTACGTCTGTAGAAGTATTAGTAATTGTTATATCTCCGGCACCACCAACTAGAACACCAACTACTGGTGTTGTATCTGTTGTTGCTTTACATGATGCGAATGTTGGAGCAGCTGGTGTTATTGCAACGTATCCTGCTGGGCATGAGCCTTGAGCTGGAGTTGATGCTACACATGCTGCGAACAATGGAGCAGCTGGAGTAATAGCTACATATCCTGCTGGACATGCACCTTGTACTGGACCACCTACTACTGTTGCATTCAATACAGCACGAGTCATAGGACCTACAACTCCGTCTGCAGATAATGCGTGATTTGCTTGGTAAGCCATAACTGCGGCTTTAGTCATAGGACCAAAAGCTCCATCAGCAGTTGCTCCTACCTTTGTCTGAAGACATTGAACTTCAGTACCAGAAGAACCTACCTTTAATGTAGTTGTTATTGAACAATCAGCTGAAGCTTGTGATAGTCCTACTACCATAAAAGCTGCGGCGATGAATGTTCCAACTAAAAATTTTTTTAACATATTTTATAATTGTATACACGTTTAAATTAACTTCGACTAATTCTAGAATGCTACTGATAAATGAATTGTGTATTCTAGAAAAAAATTAATGTGTGTGTATTTTTAAATAATTAATAACTTTTTAAATTAATAATTATTGTTTTACTAACTTCTAAATCTTGAAACTTTAATCATGACCTCTTTCTCTATCAAAAAAAGTTGCAATGAAAAAAGAAATAAAATTTAGAATTGTAAACCGAACTAAATAACTCTGCCTGCCTTTACCCTTCTTAAGGTTCTCTTACGAGAGTAAAGAAAAGACGAGACAAGCATATCTGCCTTGTCGACAGGGCCGATACCACATCTTGAATTCTTTTTGATAATCTGTAAGTTGTCTAAGCTACTTTTACTTCTCTATCAAAGAAAAAAGTTAAGACAAATATCTATGCTTCTTTCCTTCTCTATCAAAGAAAAAGAAAGCAAAGAAAACAGAAAGAAAATTATAAAGAAAACAAAACGGATACAACCAGAGAAAACGAAACGGCCACTACCTTCTTGGTATTAGAATATAGTAGTATTTAATTTTCAATGATCGTCTCTTCCCTAATGCACTTATATATATAAGAACAAAGGGATACAATATATTACCATATCTGGTAAAGAAATACCAGTGACAATACATATGCATATTATATACTTGGGTGTTTCAATATGCAATAGAATATGGGGATAAATTGGCTCCCGAAGGGAGCCAATTTATCCCCATATTCTAATTAATAATTATGAATTAAAAATTAAGAATTTTAGAGGTACAACCACTGGGGCCAGTTGTGGTTGGACCTCTAAACAACAACCGAAATCCCTTGTGGTTGGACCTCTACGAAAAGCCCCTCGGAACCGAAGGTTCCGAGGGGCTTTTTAAAATTCTTAATTCGTAATTATTAATTATTAATTATGCTGTAGCGACTCCATCTTTTCGCGCCAGTTTTTTTGAGTTGTCCTTTAGAGATGAGAGAGTTTAATTCGCGTTGAATTGTCTTTTCTGAGCAGTCTGTAAATGCAAGAGATATGTCTTTTATTGAAATCTCTTTCTTGTCTTTTATGAGGGTTAGTATCTTCTTTGTTCGGTCCTTTCTATCAGACAAATTTGATTCAAAAGATTTTGTTTTTTTAGTATTAAAATTTGATAATTGACTCTTGTTATTTTTAAGAGACATGGAATTAAATGATGTCCTTTTATCCTTTATAAATTGTTGATTTGTGTAATTTAAATCTCCTCTATTTTCTGAAGAATTTTCTTCTTCATTTGATTCTGATATTTCAAACATTTTATCATCTAAAGTAAATATAAAATGTTTATCTTTCTCTTGATTTGATTTCAGATCTGAAGCCAATATCCTGAACTCTTTCTTTAAAATATTTGTATTCATTTCTGAGATGAAACCTATTGTATGAGATATCTCTATAAAAGAAAGTAATTCATAAATATGAGATAGTGAAACAGAAATGTAAGCATTCTTTTCTATCGCAGATAGTGTAGAGAGTTTATATATATCGGACAACAATTCTACACCCAATAAACGGAGCTTCCCTTTCAGAGCATCATCGGTATCCATACAATCAGAAACTAAATATAATGCGGTGACTAGCTTCTCTGTCTTTTTGTTTGCGAAATCATAAACAGCTATACTTGATAATGATTTATTATCAGAGACATCAGACTGCCCATATATATTTACGCTTGTCTTTTGTGTGTCTTTTTGATTATTCATCGTGTCTTTTTGTTTGAAATTAGTAAACTTTTATGTCTTTAATGTGTCCATTATACACTCATTTTTTTTGAGCGCAATAGGAAAAAATGAGTGTATATAATTACTAATTACCGATTAATAATTACCAATTTAAATACGGGGATAATTGGGAATTAAATTAGAGGTACAACCGCAAAACCGACGTACAACCTCTGGGGCCACATGCCCGTGAGGTGATTCTGGTGAATCAAGGTTGGACGTCAGGTTGGACCTCTAATTTGGGCCCTACATCTCATTCTTAATTCGTAATTATTAATTATTAATTACCCTCTCCTGTGGATAACTTTTTCATAAAAAATCTTCAGAAATACAACCTCCTCCGAGGTACAACCGCCGAAGCCCCTTGCGGTTGGACCTCTTGGTTGGACCTCTTAAAATTCGATGAAATTTCATCAAGATTTTATGTGTGAATTGTGATATAATGCATACATAAATTGCGGTCCAAATTGAAATGATTTTCAAGTAAATTATTGAGCGATTTTTTGAATTATTAAAATAAATATTATCAACTTAATTAATTAAGATACGACCCCACTTACCGAGGAAATATCGCAAGAGAAATGGCAAAAAAAGATACTGAGAACGAAGATGTTGAAAGCACATCAAAACAAGGAAATAAGAAAAATAAAAATGGAAAAAAAGTAGAACTAAAAGAAGAAGTTCGCTACAGTATTTGGGGTATTGGTTTGATGTTTTTTGCACTCTTGGTAATCTTATCTGTCTTCAAAATGGCAGGTCCTGTGGGTGATTTTATTTACAGAGAATTGAGTGTATTTTTAGGAATTGGATATTTTATTTTGCCGATACTTCTAATAGTTACCGGCTATTCTTTTTTGAAAAAAGAGATGCCACAAGTTGCAAAGACTCACGCTATTTTTGGTCTCATTACCCTACTCTCTACTCTCGCTATTATGGACCTCGCAGCAAATGGAAAAGGAGAATCTCTCAACTTAACTTATGGTGGATATCTAGGTAGTATTGTCGCTTGGCCATTCCTAAAACTTTTTGGAATTTATGCTGGGATACTTTTGCTCGGTGCACTACTCATCACCTCTTTAATTATTTTGTGTGATGAAAGACCAAACTTGGTAGAACTATTTAAAAAGTTTTGGAGTCTTCTTAAGACTCCTATTCAAGTACCAAGTCTTAAGAAAAATGAAGGTGAGGAGAATGCAGAACAAGAGGAAATCGAAGTTAAAAAAATAGTTGAAGATAACAAAAATACTGGAATAACAAATTACGACGAGAGTCCTGTAAATGATAAAGTTATCGCAGAAAAAGAAATGCGTGTTAAAAAATTTGTCACTGATTACATCCCTCCCCCACTTACACTTCTAGAAAAAGATAAAGGTAAACCAAATACTGGAGACATGAAAGGTAACATGAATACTATTCAGAGAACTCTCCTCACCTTCGGAATATCTGTAGAGATGGATGAAGTTACTATTGGACCAACCGTAACCCGTTATGCACTTAAACCTGCACAAGGTGTAAAACTTTCACGAATAGTTGGGCTTCAAAATGAACTCGCACTTGCCCTCTCCGCACGAACTATTCGTATCGAAGCACCTATCCCAGGTAAGTCGCTTGTAGGTATTGAAGTACCAAATAAAGTAAAATCAATGGTGGGACTCGCAACACTTCTAGCTGATGATAAATTTCAGAACTCCCCTAAGCCACTCACTGTCGCTCTCGGTCGTGGACTCTCTGGAAAACCTGTATTTGGAAACTTGGCAAAGATGCCTCATCTATTAGTAGCAGGAACAACTGGATCTGGTAAGTCTGTAACTATTCACTCTATCATCACATCCCTACTCTACCGAAACGGACCAGAAGATATGAAAATGATATTGGTAGACCCAAAACGTGTCGAACTTACTCTTTACAACAAAATCCCCCACTTACTTACACCTGTTATAACTGACCCAAAGAAAACAATTCTTGCCCTTAAGTGGGCAGCAAAAGAAATGGATAGACGTTACGACATACTCCAAGCTGAATCTGTCCAAAACATAGAATCATATCATTCTAATGTTTATGGAAAGGCAAAGAAGGACGACATGCTCGAGAGACTCCCCTACATAGTTATTGTAATAGACGAACTTGCTGACATAATGCAATCATATCCAAGAGAACTTGAAAGTGCCATTGTCCGTCTTGCACAAATGTCTCGTGCTGTTGGAATACACCTCATACTCTCTACTCAAAGACCATCAGTAAATGTCATTACTGGACTTATTAAAGCCAACATCCCTACTCGTATCGCCCTACAGGTATCATCACAAATAGACTCACGAACAATATTGGACCAAGGTGGTGCTGAAAAACTACTTGGTGCTGGAGATATGCTCTACTCTTGTGCAGAAACTCCTCATCCAGAGAGAATACAAAGTGCATTTATTTCTGAAGATGAAGTTAAAAAAGTAGTAGAATATTTAAGAAAGGCTTATATAGATGAAATACCAAGTACGATAGAACTAACAGGTAGTATTGATAAAGGTGGAAGCAACTTATTTAATGAAAGTCTAACATCTGATGAAGGTGGCGATGATGATCTGTATGAAGAAGCTAGAGAAATAGTGATAAGAGATAATCAAGCATCAACTTCATATTTACAAAGAAAACTTGGTATTGGTTATGCTCGCGCAGCTAAACTTATAGATATGCTGGAAGAACGCAATGTAGTTGGACCTAAAAATGGTTCAAAACCAAGAGATTTGCTTGAAAAAGCAGTTGATAATACGGATGATATAGTGGTGGGAGAGTAAGAAGTAGGTTCTAGTAGCTAGGTTCTAGTGAATAGGGAGAATTAGGATACAAAAATACATGTAGGAAGTAGTAAAACGGAAAAGAAAATTATATAATTGGGTAGTTAGACAATACATAAATATGCAAATCAAAGCTATAAAAAATAAAAATATGAAATGGTGGGTGGGAATAATATCCTGTGTAGCATTATTTTCTATTATTATGGTTTTCAGTTATGAAAAAATGATTTTTATGGTTAAGGGAGTAAAAATAGATGCAAAGATAGAACAAAGCAATGACTCTCCCCTTGCAATAGTTTCTGGTACTGCCGAAAAAGCAACATATATTTCTCTAAATGGTAGAGAAATATTTATTGATAAAGAAGGAAATTTCTCTGAATCAATTGTGATGCTTCCTGGATTTTCTGTTGTCACACTAAGTGCAAAAGATAAATTTGGGATGACTGCAGAGAAAAAGTTTGAAATGATAACAGAAGAAAGTGCGCCGGCGGTAGCGATGAATTAGTGATTAGGTTCTAGTGATTAGTGAATTAGTGATTAGGTTCTAGTGAATAGGGATTGAAAATTAGTGATTAGTAAGCTAGTGAATAGGTTCTAGGGAGGAGAAGAAAACACGAGATACAAATACGGATTAGAAAATACAAAATTAAAAACAAAGATAAGATGAAGTTATAAATTATTAATTATTACTAGAAACTAGTCACTAAAAACTAGTAACTAATCAAGAGTATGATAAAAAAAGCAAAAAAGGCTCCAAAGGAAATGGGTGGTGCGATTGAAGATACAATAAGATCAATACAAACAAAATTTGGAGAAGGAGCCATAATGAAACTTGGTGATGCTCCTAAGGTGGATATAGATGTCATCCCAACTGGCTCTATAGGGCTCGATATGGC
Organism: Minisyncoccia bacterium; assembly: GCA_038249055.1. GTDB lineage: Bacteria > Patescibacteriota > Minisyncoccia > Phycocordibacterales > UBA9973 > UBA8515. The sequence continues at coordinate 35,595 of JBBRWS010000009.1, read as the reverse complement.
TCTCGGAGTAGGTGGTGTGCCTCGTGGGCGTATGATAGAAATATATGGACCAGAGTCATCTGGTAAGACTACCCTAGCCCTCCACATAGTGGCTGAGGCTCAGAAAAAAGGTGGTGTATGCGCATATATAGATGCTGAACATGCAATGGATCCAGATTATGCTGCAAAGCTTGGAGTAAATATTAAAGAACTTCTTATCTCTCAACCAGACAATGGAGAACAAGGACTTGAAATTACAGAGAGTCTAATTCGCTCAGGAAAGATAGATGTTGTAGTTATCGACTCAGTAGCAGCTCTTACTCCAAAAGATGAAATAGAGGGAGATATGGGACAATCACACGTAGGTAAACAGGCAAGACTAATGTCTCAAGCTCTTCGAAAACTTACAGCTATAGTCGCCCATTCAAAGACTGTAGTTATATTTATAAACCAGATTCGTATGCAAATCGGAGTGATGTTTGGTAATCCTGAAACAACTCCAGGAGGAAAGGCATTGAAATTTTATACTACTATCCGTTTAGATATTCGTCGTATTGCTCAAATTAAAAAAGGTGAAGAAGTTGTAGGAAGTCGCACACGCGTAAAGGTAGTAAAAAATAAGGTTGCTGCCCCATTCAAACAAACAGAGTTCGATATACTTTATGGTGAAGGTATCTCTCGTGAAGGTGAAATAATGGCTTTAGGTGAAAAACTTGGAGTTATTAGCAAGACAAGTGGAGCAATATATTCATATTCAGGAACTGCTAAACAAAAAGAAAAAGGACCAGTAGAAGAAATAAAACTCGGCCGTGGATATGATGCTGCTCGTACTTTCCTTCGTGACAACAAAAAACTCTCTGATGAAATACTAAAAGAAGTCAGAAGTAGATTTGGGGAAATACAAGTTGCGAGCGCCTCAGATTAGGTTCTAGTGATTAGTGAATAGTGATTAGGGAGGGACTAGTGATTAGTTTCTAGTGACTAGAGAATACAAGAATAGAAAATTCAGAATAATACATTATTACAAAATGCAAGAAACAGCACAAAGCAACAAAATAAAATCATACAAAGATTTAATTGTTTGGCAAAAAGGATATGAATTAGTTAAACAAGTCTATATTCTTACCTCAAAATTACCTCAATCTGAAATATTTGCTCTACAATCACAAATGCGTAGAGCAGTTATTTCAATTGTTTCTAATATTGCAGAAGGAAGTAGTAGAAAAACTAGAAAAGACTACTGTCAATTTATTCATATAGCCTACGGCTCTACCTCTGAACTAGAAACTCAATTACTTCTATGTAAAGATTTATATAAAATCTCAAACGATAAAGAACTTGCATTAATCACAGAAGTCAGTAAAATGCTTAGAGCAATTATTATTAAATTAGAACCCAATAATCAGTGATTAATAACTAGGAATTATGGCTAGTAATTAGTGATTAGATATTAGTTATTTATAACTAGAATCTAGCCACTAGAAACTAACACCACTAGAACCTAGTCACTAATCACTATAAACTAATCCTATGCTTGAATACAGTGAAATTTGTACAAAAAAAATAATAATCTATGAGAATGAGCCATGTGAAGTAATGGAAAACCATGTTGCCCGAACTCAACAAAGAAAACCTCAAAACCAGGTTAAACTTAAAAGTTTAGTTTCAGGACGAACTTGGAATACTGTTTTTCATGCTTCTGATAAAGCTGTTGAGGCTGAAATTAGTAAAAAAGAGGTAAAATTCTTGTATGCTAGTAAAGACGAGTACTGGTTTTCAAATCCTAATGACCCTAAAGACCGTTTTAAAATTGATGCAAAAATTATTGGTGATGCTGTAAAATATTTGAAAGCCAATGAAAATACTACAGCTCTAGTTTGGGATAATGATGGAGAAGAACAAATCATTAAAATATCTACTCCTATTAAAATGGAATTTACGATTAAGGACTGTCCCCCATCTATTAAAGGAAGTACTGCTTCAGGTGGAGGAAAACTCGCAACACTTGAGAATGGAGTAAAAATTCAAGTTCCCTTCTTTATAGATGTGGGAGATAGAGTAATAGTAAATACTGAAACTGGTGACTATGTAGAAAGAGTTCAGAATAAATAATTAGATATAATAATATAAGCCATGTAAAAAGCCGCATACCATCTATAGGTTGCGGCTTTTTTATTTCGTTAGGTTCGAATCAATCAAATAAATTTACTTTTTGAAGAAAGACAAAAGTGATAGGGCTTCATCAACGATATGCTCTTCCTGGAAGAGAATATCGTTTACCTTTTTTTGCATTTCAAGAGGAAGTTTTAGAAAAACACGAGTATTTGAGCGTAAGGCTTTTAATTCAAGCACTTTTGCTTCATACAGAGCATCTTCATCACTTAGAACCACTGGGATTGCGGATGGTTCTGGTGGAGCAGACATGTTATATTCCTCTACTGATTTGTAAATCTTATTAGGAACAAAATCATTCTTGATAACAACAGGAGTTTCTACCTCATTTTGCATTTCATTTTTCAATGATAGAGTAGCGGGATCATTTTTTTTCTCTATAACAACAACGGGAGAATTGAGTTTTTCACCATCAAGATAAATCAAGAAAGTGTTTTTATTTCTCATTTCTGCTTTCCATCCCATTGAAGTGATAGATTTAAAAATCTTATCCGCGAAACCATTTCTGACATATTCAACCATATAGGTATCTTCACTAATCAGATGAACCTTGGGTGAAGAACCAAAGCTGATTCTGCGTAAGCGGGAATCCACTTCTTCAACAGATGCTCCTTTGCTCGGCGACATAGAAAATGATGTCTTTACAAACAACTTTTCTTTGGGTATTCTTTTCGAAAATTCAACCCAAACTTCATTTTCGTCAGTTTTCCAAACAAATTTTGGGTTACCAACATACCAAGACAATGCTTGCTCAATCAATTTTGCCGTTTTTTCATCAACACATTGGATGATTTTGATATCATCCGTTGGGTCATTTTTGTAAACAAATGACTTTTGAGACATCTCCTCAAATTTCAATACCGCATTTAAGAATATTGAAATAAGAAATTTGTCGCTAGACTTTGTTTTTGATACTTCGGCATTTTCTTCTTTACCATTAACGGGTAACTCCATAACAGATGCTGTTTTAATAAAATTAAATTTTGTTTTCTCTGATTTAACAGGCTCAATTGTTTTAACAACAATCACTTTTGTATCTTTTTTGAATACCCTACCATACTCTTCGTTAATTTTATGAATCATTTCTTTTTTTAACTCAGAGATATTGATGGTAATAGTACATTTCATACCTGTCCCGTGATTACCGGAATAGGGGTCGAAAGGGACGAGATCAAAAGTTTCTAAAAGATATCGTTGGATTTCTTTTATTACTTCCTTTTTAGAAGTTACAATCTTTAAGATTGCGATGCTCTTCCCTCCTTCGTAGGAGTTATGGAAAGAGTGGCTAACCTGTTTCTTCAATAACAATTTAATCTTGTTTCCAAGGGTGATTTGTTGTTGTTGGTCGAGTTGTTGTTGCGAATCTTTGTCTTTTTTTGCAGTTAGGCTCATAACTTTTGTTTTAAGTAAATTTATTGATTTTTCAAATAACCGTTTCCTTATTTAGGCTTCAGACATATAAGGATGTCCGTAAAACTCTCTTTCCTTGAAAGAAAGTTTTAATTGTATTTTGAGAGAATTATATCATAAAAAGGCTATAATGTCAACGAGAAATTAATAGGTTGGGGAAAGATTAGTTATGAGGTTTTAGAGGTACGACCTTGATTGAGTACAACCACCTATTGGGCTGGAGTTTCAGAGATGTAACTTTTAGAGGTACAACCTCCGAAGCCAGCTTAGCCCGTGAGGTGATTGTACTCAATCACCCAGTAGGTCAATTTACTAATTGAAGGTTGGACCTCTATGGACCTCTAAAATGCCCCGCAGGTAATCCTGCGGGGCATTTATTTTGTATTTTATTAGTCTACGATAGTTATTCCTGCTGAACGAGCGGAACCTTCTATTATTTTCATTGCTCCTTCAATGTTTTTAGCATTTAGGTCGGGCATCTTTTTCTCTGCTATTTCACGAACTTGAGCTTTTGTAAGAGTACCTACTTTTGAAACATTTGGTTTTCCTGAACCTTTCTCGATTCCTGCTGCTTTGAATATTAATCCAGCAACTGGAGGAGTTTTAACTTTTATGTCATAAGTTCTGTCTTCGTAAACTGTAATAAGAACTCCAACTGTTTCTCCTGCATCCTTTGCTGTCATTGCATTAAACTTTTGACAGAATTCTGCAATGTTAACTCCGGCTTGTCCTAGAGCAGGTCCAAGTGGTGGAGCTGGTGTTGCCTTTGCGGCTGCGATTTGTAATTTTACTTTCTTTATAATTTTTTTTACTGCCATATAATTGTATATTAAACTAATATTGAAGCTTAGCGTAACGGGTGTAATATAACATAATTGGGGGTGGAAATCAAATGGGGGTATCGTAATAAATTTTTTCAAGAAAAAATGTCTGATTTACCAAAATCACCTCACGGGTGGCCCCTCGTCCTCCCTCATCCGAGGACTTTTTTATTGATAAGATTTATGAAGATACAAAAAAATACAGAGGTACAACCACCGAAACCCCTTGTGGTTGGACCTCTGTATTTTTTGATTTTATAGTTTTTTTATTTGGAGGAAGTCTAACTCAACTGGAGTCTCACGTCCGAACATTGAGACAAGAACTTTGATTTTACCGCGCTCTCTATCAACGTCACTTACCTTACCTTCTAGATCTTTGAATGGACCATCTGCAATACGTACCATCTCCCCTGTCTCAATATCAATTTGGTGTTTATTTTTACTATCAACTTTTTCCATTCTACTAAATAATTCATCTACTTCGTTTTTAGCTAAAGGAACTGGATTAACTCCTGCTCCAACGAAACCTGTAACTCGAGGAGTATTACGAACTACGTACCAAGAATTATCATCAACAATCATATCAACTAATACGTATCCTGGATAAACTTTTTCTTCAACTTCAACACGCTTACCAGCTTTTATTTTAATTTTCTTTTCAACAGGAACAACAACACTAAATATCTTGTCATTCATTCCAAGTGAATCTATACGCTGTTTTAGATTACGCATAACTGCGTTTTCATAACCTGCGTAAGTATGAATTGCATACCAATTTCTTTCTCCTCTTAATTCTTGTTTAGCCATATAATATAATTAGTTTCTAGTGCTCTTTTCTAATGATTAGAAAAAGCTATTAGAAAATATTTTAAAAGTTATTAAGTAAAAATTTAAGACCTTCGCCAAATGAAAAGTCTAGAAAACCTAGAAAATATGCAACAATCACGGATATCGCCAATACAGCAATAGTAAAATATACTGTCTGAGTGCGAGTTGGCCAAGTTACATTTTTTGCTTCTGCTATTACTTCTTTTATATATTCTTTAATTTTATCCATAAATATGTTAATTCTTAGTCCTAAATCCCTTTAGGGATCGGATGAACATTCACTTTCACGAATGTTTTAATCTTAGTAAAAAACACCCCGGGGGTGTAATACATGTAATATACCCTTTAGTAAGAGTAAAGTCAAACTAAGATTAGTGATTAGGTTCTATTTTCTAGTGGTTAGAAAATACAGTAGTATAAAGCCCCGCTCCGAGCTTTGCTCGGAGCGGGGCTTTATTTTTTTAAAAGATAGACATTTTAGAGGTACAACCTCTGGGGCCACACGCCCGTGAGGTCAATCTGGTAATTGAAGGTTGGACCTCTATCTTATCTCGTAAGTTATAGTTACGTTTGAAATAATTTTATTTTCTCCTTTTGGAAGAACTGGAGCTGATGATTCTAATGAAACACTCTGATCCATCATTGTTTTTGCATACATTGGGTAGTTGTTATTACTACTCTCAGAAAAGCTTACAACTTTACCGAGACTAACACCTAGTTCTTTTGCTAATACTTCAGCTTTACCTCTTGCTTCCACGATGGCTTTTGAGCGAGCGTCATCTTTAAATGCTTCTTCATCATCTATAGAAAATGTAGGACCGTTTATATCTGTGATACCAATCTCAGCTAAACCAGTACGAACAATACTAGCATTATCTACTTCGCGAATTTTGATAGAGATTGTTTGAGTGGCTGTGTAACCTATTATCTTTGGATCTCTTGTGGGGCATGGATAAGTAGAACAAATTGGTTGTTCATAAGAATATTTTGGAGAAAGACCACCATATTCTGATTTAATATCTTTATCTGCTATCTTTTGATCCTTTAGATATTTTAATGTTTTTGTAATTGATTCATTTAATAAATCTTGCGCTTCTTTTGCAGTTTTACCATCTTTTATAAGATTAACAGTTAGGGCTGCAATATCTGATACTGCTAATACTTCCCCTGACCCGTTTACTGAAATAACATTAGCGGGTTGATTACCACGACCAACGTACGCACTTGATTTAATTTCATTAACTAATTTTGCAAATGATAATAAAGAAACTACTACTATTAATATTAATATTGAGGCGCTTATTTTTTTGTCTTTTAAAAATGTTTCCATCCCGTTAGAGATAGTCCCTCATTAGACGGGACGTATCTTATTAATTATTGTTAAAAATATAGACCTTATAATGATTCCAAACTATCCCTTAGATATAACATGTACATCTCTAACGGGACAGGTTCCACTATTATAGCATATAGGGGAAAAAGGAAGGAATTAGGGTTTAGGGGTGGTTCCTTAGAGATATAATCGAATAAAGATTCAACTCTTCCGTAGAGGTACAACCTCTGGGGCCACAAGAGGTTGGACCTCTAAAGAGAATTAGCCCGTGAGGTGATTCTACTTAATGAAGGTTAGACCTCTAAGGACCTCTACTATTCTCTATTTAGGGCTTCGATTGGGTTTAATTTTGCAGCATTTTGCGCAGGAAAAACTCCAAATATTATACCGATAGTGGCTGAAACAGATACTGAAATAATAACCCCCCAAAGAGGTACAACAAATTTCCAAGCCAAACCAAAGCTTTGCGCAACTTTTGAAATAATATAAGCTCCCAGTGCTCCTCCCATAATTCCAATTACTCCCCCGATAATAGTAAGTAAAATAGATTCAACTAAAAATTCATATAGGATATCTCGATTACGAGCACCAAGTGCCTTCTTTAATCCTATTTCTCCAATTCTCTCTGTGACAATAACGTACATAATATTCATAACTCCTACTCCCCCAACGATAAGTGAAATGGATGCAATAGCAATGAGTAAAAAAGTTACCGCATTTAATATCGTCTCAAAAGTACCCAAACTTTCTTCTTGAGTAGTAACCTTGAAGTCATCACGAATTGGGTCTGTAATATAATGATTTTTTCTAACAACATCAGCAACGTCAAGTGCAGTAGAATCAGCTTTAGAATTATCAATTAATCCTATGACAGAGTAAATAAGATAATCTATACCTTGAATTTTCTTTTGAAGAGTAGTCACTGGAATAAATGCCTGATCATCCTCATTCATAGGACTAAACCCTCCCTTCTTTTCATAAACTCCAATAACTTCAAAATTATAATTACCTATTCGTATTAATTTACCTAATGGATCTATCTCTCCAAATAAATCGGAGGCTAAAGTATTTCCAAGTACCGCAACTTGTGCTAATGCTTTGTCTTCTTGTTCTGTATAACTTCTACCTTTTTCTATAATCCCCTTATCAATATCAAATCGTGCCGCACTTGCTCCAAAAATAAAAACATTTTTTGAGGCACCTTTATATGTGACAATTTGTTGACCGATGGATGCTCCGTATGCATTTTTTACATTTGGAATATTTTTAATATCTTCTACGTCTCGAATTTTTAAAGTTGTAATTGGAATTGCATTAGTGGCTGAACTATTTGCCTCATTTGAACCTATTCCAGAATTTGAACGAGCTTTTGTAGAATCAGGAACAGAAGTTTCAAGAATAATAATATTTGACCCAAATGCTTCAACCTGAGAATTAATATAACTCTTAAACCCTTCTCCAGCAGAAAGAACTAGAATAACTGTTCCTATACCAATCATAATTCCGAGCGTCGTTAAAAAAGTCCTAGAAGGATTTGATTTTATACCACGAATAGCTTGTTTAATATTATTATTACTCATATCTTAGTGCAACTATTGGATCTAATTTGGCGGCTTTTAAAGCAGGATATAAACCAAAAATAATTCCTGTAATAATAGAAACAAAGACAGCTAATATAATAGCTATAGGTGAAATAATAAAAGCCCAATCATATCCTGCCATACGAGCACCGAGCGCTATTAAATAGGAAATCAAAACTCCAAAAATAATTCCTATTACACCACCAGATAAAGTAAGCACTATTGATTCAAATAAAAATTGATTGCGTATGTTACTTCGGGTAGCCCCTATTGCCTTACGAAGTCCTATTTCACTAGTTCTTTCAGAAACTGTCACGAGCATTATATTCATAATTCCAATACCTCCCACAAGAAGTGATATACCTGCCATTAGACTTAGAAAAACACTCAAAGTTCCAGTAATACTGGTTAAAATTTTTATAGCATCAGCTAAATCACGAACATCAAAATCATCATCTTCAGGATTCATGATTCTATGTTGACTACGCAAAACTTGAACAACATCATCTATTGTAGTTTTTACGTTTATTGAATCATCTACTTTCAATCTAATAAATTGAACATAATCAATTCCAAGTAATTGGCGTTGTCCAATAATAAAAGGGATAAATACTTGGTCATCTTGATTTTGAAAAGCAACAGTTCCCATTTTTTTCTGAACTCCGATTACCCTAAATGGAATACTACCGACTATGGTATTCGCTGCGGGATTATTGTTTGGTATATTAATTTTAACTATTTGACCAAGCTCATCACCATTAGGAAAAAGACTAGCCGCCACATCGTACCCTAATACAATCACGTTACTTGCTGAATTCCCCTCTTCTTCAGTAAAAAATTCACCTTTTTCCATCTCCACATTTTGAACTTTTGGATAAGTACCATCCGTCGCAGTAAAACTAGTGTCTACACTTTCTCTTCCAGAAATCAAAGTTACGCTACCTCGAACAAAAGCTGCAACAGCGGTGGCATGAGGAACATTGGCTTTATTTTTTATGGCATCTACGTCGCGCAATGATAATGTTTTTATTTGTACACCAAAAACTGCAGCAGGCGGACCACTTTCATTACTTTTTCCAGGAAGAATCCCAACTAAATTGGTTCCCAATTTAGTAATTTGTCCTAATACTAAAGATTGAGCACCAGCACCTAGAGACATAATAATGATTACTCCTGCAACTCCAATAATGATACCTAATATTGTTAAAAAAGACCTCCCTTTTCTTGAAAGTAAATTCTTAATAGTTGTTTTAATTTCTGATAGAAATTTTTGCATCCCGATTAGAGATAGAAAGTTATTAAACTTTCGTATTTAATTTATTAATTATTAAAAATAAAAACTTAGGTAAGTGTCTATTGTCTAATTTAAAAACATAATGACACATCTCTAACGGGACAAGTCGCTAATCAACGTTTGCCTTTGAGTGAACTCTTTCATGAGCTTCTACTTTTTTATCAGACACAATTTCTCCGTCACGGATTGTTACTATTCGTTTTGCATGTAGAGCAATATTAATATCATGAGTAACTAAAATAATAGTACGGCCTTCTTTATTTAGATGTTCTAATATATGCATAACAGTACTACCACTTTTTGAATCTAAGTTACCTGTTGGCTCATCAGCAAAAATAACTTTTGGATTACAAACAAGAGCCCGGGCAATTGCTACGCGTTGCTTTTGTCCGCCTGAAATTTGATTACTCATATAATGCAATCTTTCACTTAGATCCACTGCGTCTAGAGCCTCACGGGCTTTATGTTCAAGTCCCGTTTTAATCTTACTGTAAAGTAAAGGTAACATCACATTATCTAATACCGTAGTACGAGGCAACAGGTTGAATGATTGAAAAACAAAACCTATATGCTCATTGCGAATAATAGCAAGTTCATCATCGGTAAGATCTTTTGTGTTTTCGCCTTCAAAAATATATTCGCCAGAAGTTGGTCTGTCTAAAAACCCAATGGTGTGCATGAGAGTTGATTTACCTGATCCAGAAGGACCCATAATTGCAATGAATTCACCTTCTTCAACAGATAAATTAATATCGTGTAAAACACGAGTTATAACTCCACCATTTTCGTAGTTTTTAAAAATATTTTTTAATTCTATTAACATCCCAGTACTAAAATTTTAATAATAATTTACAGTTTATATTTGACCAACTATTTTCGTATAATTTTTAATTTAAAATTAAGTAATCAAAAATTTACTACTGGATAATTTTATTGAGTTTTTATTAAAACAACAAATTCATCATTTTCTTTTAAACCACTTGTGATTTCTATCATACTTCCATCACCTTCCAGTCCTGTAGAAATAGATACTTCTTTGAATTTTTTGGTCCTAGTATCTGTAACGACACGGATGACTTTATTACCAATCTTGTCAGTTAAAATTGCTCGAGATGGAACAGCCAAAATATGATTTTTCTCTTTTACTTTAATAGTCATATTTGCGGTCATTCCTGGACGTAAGCCAATTACTTGTTCAACTGATGCTGTAATTTTATAATTTACAACTCCTGAAACAAGAGTAGATGATGGATCTATTTTTGTAATAGTTCCTGTAAAAATTTTATCAGAACCAAAAGCGTCATAAGTAATATCTATCGGCATTCCTAAACTTATACCAGAAATATTTGCTTCATTTATATTTGCTTCAATATAAATATTTGAAATATCTTGAAGAGTTATAACTTGTTTTAAAGCAGAAGCCAACTCCCCTGTTTTAATATCTATACTTGTTATTGTTCCGTCTAGTGGAGCAGATATTAATGTATTGTTATATTTTGCGGTAGCTTGTTGTACTTGTCCTTCTGCCGAAATAATATCAGCTTTCGCTAAGTCTATCTCTGAAGCTCTTGCGCTTGCTTGCTTTAGTGCGAGTTCAGCTGTTCTCTGGTCGACTAATGCTTGGCTAGAAGAAAGAGCTGAAGATTGGGTCTTTAGTGCTGATTGATACGCATTATAATTTGAAAGATAGTTTGCTGCTTTTTTATTTGGAATTTCAATTACCCAGTCTGTGATACTTATATAAGTATCAGAAGGAAATTTAATATATAGACCAGAATCACCTAATGGTTGTGGAATTATAGTATTTATTACTCCTGTCCCTTCTGTAAGTCCTGTTAGGCTAAAACTAGTTCCACCTGAACTATAATACGAGCTGAGTAAAATCTTTCCTTCTTTTTCTAAATTATAATTACCACTAATTGTAGGTGCAGTATAATCACTTGTCCCATCTTCTGGCACTGCTTCAGGACTTGAGTTAAGTAAATTATTATATGCATTTTTTGCTAAAGTTTCTTGTTGTGTTTTTACATTTTCATAATCTCTTTTCGCATTAGAAAGTGCTAACTTTGAAAGAGTTATTTCTTCACTTGTTGCTCCCTCTAGAGTACGCTTGTATCTAGCGTTCGCGGCAGCAAGTGCCCCACGAGCTGAGGTGAGGGTTGCGAGCTCAGAAGCTTGATCTAAACTTGCAAGAACTTGTCCTTGTTTAACATTATCCCCTACTTTTACTTTAATAGATTTAACTACACCGTTTGTGTTAAAAGATAAATTTAAATCTGTACTTGAAACAACTTGCCCAGTGGCTAAGATTGTTTGTTTTAAATCAACGTATTTGGCAAAATCTGTAACAGTATTTTTAGCATTATTATTTGACCTAAGTAAGAAGAAAAGACCCAAGCCTAAAATAATAATAAGCGGAATTAAAATACGTTTCTTTTTAAGAACTTTATTTATAAATAAATCTTTAACTCTTTTCATATTTTATTGAATGGAAATTAATTCAACATCGAAAACCAAATCAGCATTTGCTGGAATCCCGGAGCCTGGCGGAGGAGTTGCACCATAAGCCTGATCTGCAGGAATAACTAATCTACGAGTACCTCCTACTTTCATTCCTGGTATACCATCTGTCCATCCCTTGATAACCCCACTAAGTGGAAATGTTACTGGTGTAGGACCGAAATCTTTTGAAGCTTGAAAAATAACACCTGTTGCTGCAACTGCCCCTGTATAATGAACACTAACAGTAGCGTCCGCTTTCACCTCTGCCCCAGTACCTACAACAAGGTCAATCTTTTCTAGATTGGCTGTTTTTAAAACCGGAGTAAAGTTACCTAAAGTTTTTATATTTTGTTCCATTGTATTTTTTAAAGAGTTTATTTGTTCCTCTGTCATATTTGTATTGTTTGTGGCTTCATCTTGAACTTGATTTTCTGAAGTATTATCTTCAGGTAAATTTTGGTCTACTTTTTTATTATTTATAATAATATAAGTAAAAAGTGCTACAACAATAACAACGACGACGAAAGAAATAATAACTCCTTTATTTTCTTTTTGATTATCCATATTAAGAAAAATTAACTAATAATATAATTCCATTTTAGCATTTTTAAGAAAAAAATAAAAATATAAAACACCCCCAGAAACCGAAGGTTTCTGGGGGTGTTTTATGAGTTTTAATTATTTTCTAGCTTCAATAATAGTTGCGGCAACGTTTTGAGGAACGATGTCATATCGAGTGAATTCCATTGTGAATGATGCTCTACCTTCTGTCATAGAACGAAGAGTTGTCATGTATCCAAACATTTCTGAAAGAGGAACAATGGCTTTAACAGCTTGGTTCATACCACGAGCTTCCATTCCTTCAATAAGTCCACGTTTTGATGACAAACTTCCTGTAACATCTCCCATGAATTTATCAGGAGTCACAACTTCAACTTTCATCATAGGTTCTAGAATAACGGGTTTAGCCATTTTACATGCATCTTGCATAGCCATAGAAGCTGCAATTTTGAAAGCCATTTCGTTTGAGTCAACATCATGGTAACTTCCGTCCCATAGTTCAACAGAAACGTTAACGATTTTAAATCCAGCAAGAACTCCACGATCAAGACCTTCTTTGAATCCTTTTTCACAAGCAGGAATATATTCTTGTGGAATAGCACCTCCTTTGATTGTATTGATGAATTCAAAACCTTTTTCTCTCTTTGTGTTTCTTGGTAAATCTTCGGGATTAACTGTCATATCCATTGGTTTAACCTTAATCTTAACGTGACCATAGTTACCTCTTCCTCCTGACTGCTTGATGTATTTACCTTCTACTCCTGCCTCACCTGTAATAGTCTCACGGTAAGCAACTTGAGGTTTACCAACATTTGTTTCAACAGAAAATTCACGCTTCATACGATCAACAATGATCTCAAGGTGAAGCTCTCCCATTCCTGCAATGATAGTCTCATTTGTTTCAGCATCTGTAGTAACTCGGAAAGTAGGATCTTCTTGTGCAAGACGAGATAATGCCATACCCATTTTTTCTTGGTCTGCTTTTGTCTTTGGTTCAACACGTAGAGAAATAACTGGCTCTGGGAAGACAATACGGTAAAGCTCTATTGGGTGTTCTTCATCACACATTGTATCTGAAGTGATAGTATCCTTAAGACCTACTGCAGCTGCAATTTCACCTGCGTAAACTTTCTTCACTTCTTCACGATCGTTTGCGTGCATTCTCAAAATACGCCCAATACGTTCTTTGTTGCGAGTACGAGGATTATAAATATAACTTCCTGCTGAAAGAGAACCAGAATATACTCGGAAGAAAATAATCTGACCTACGAATGGGTCTGTAGCAACCTTGAAAGCAAGAGCTGAAAAAGGCTCTGCATCAGATGCTTTACGTTCAATAACTTCATCAGTTTCTGGATTGATACCTCCAATAGCTGGAATATCAAGTGGAGAAGGAAGGTAATCGATAACAGCATCGAGAACTAATTGAACTCCTTTATTTTTTAAAGCACTTCCTGCAAACACAGGGAAAATTTCATTTGCAATTACTCCCTTTCTCATTAATCTTTTTAAAGTATCGTAATCTGGAACTATTCCCTCGAAATAGTCATTCATTGTTTTGTCGTCTTGTTCAACAATTTTCTCGATTAATTCTGCGTGATATTTTTTAGCATCAGCTAAAAGATTTTCTGGAATTTCTTTTTCTATAACTTTTGAACCCATTTCACCTTCAAAGTAATACGCCTTCATTTTTAGAAGATCTACTACTCCTTCATGATTTTCTTCAAGACCAATTGGAATTTGCATTCGAATTGCCTTCTTTGTAAGACGATCTAAAATTGTTTGATATGAGTGTTCAAAAGATGCACCTGTTCTATCTAATTTATTTATAAAACAAACTCGAGGAACTTTAGCTTCATCAGCATAACGCCAGTTTGTTTCTGATTGAGGTTCAACTCCGGCAACTCCATCAAAAACAACGACTGCTCCGTCTAGTACGCGAAGTGAACGCTTAACTTCAACAGTGAAGTCGATATGTCCTGGTGTGTCGATAATATTGAAACGGTGTTTCTTTGTCTTGTCTGTAAGAGCATAAGTAGGAGTCCAGAAACAGGTAACAGCAGCGGATGTAATAGTGATACCACGTTCACGTTCTTGTTCCATCCAGTCTGTTGTGGTTTCCCCATCATGAACTTCACCTATTTTGTGTGATACTCCAGTGTAAAAAAGCACACGTTCTGTTGTGGTTGTTTTTCCCGCATCAATGTGGGCAATAATTCCTATGTTTCTAACTTTTTCTAAAGGATAATCTCTTTCCATATATATAATTATGTTACTAAAAATAAAATTTACCCACTTTTTTGTAGGCGACAATGAAGTCTTTTGTCATATGAATATACAACAAATAAGTCTTTTTTGCAAACAAAATAAGGTTCGTATTTTTAATACTTCCAGAAATCAAATTTTATATATTTTAAGCAGACAATTACCATTTTAACGTTATTTATCAAAATATGATTTTGCTAGTTTAAAAGTTTTAAATTTGTCATTTAATTTAATTTTTTTAACGTATTTTGTAAATTCTTCAGGTAGGGGGAATGGGCCAACCCAAACACTACGCTGAATCATTACGAATCCAAATTTCTTTAATTGAAATCTAAACCAGTCTCGTTCCCTTTTTTTATCTTCAGGTATATCATATATGACTAGTAGATTTTTGGGTTCATTGCTTTTTAATACAACTGAAAAACTTTCTAGATAATCTTTACTTTCATCTATATAGCTATTACCTATTTTTGTAAGTTTATAATAACCATTAATATTTTCAACATATCCTTCTTTTTTAATTTTATATAAAGTATTTTTTAAGGCTGATTTTGAGTATTTATTTACAACCGGAAAACCAAAAAAATTAACCGCAACACCTTTATAATTAAATTTATGTTCAGTAATTAAATCGAGTAAATATTTTTCTAATGTCATAAGATATATTATATCACAAAAGTACTATTTCTACGCTATAGCGTAGAAATAGTACTCTTGTTTATTTATTAAATTTGATTTCACTTTGCATTATTATAATAAAATCCCCAGATTGATTTCTATCAAGAAAAGAGGGGGCATATTTCTAGAGTATTTTGAAATTATTAAATTACAAAATACTAAGAAATACATGACTCCATTTTGCACTGGTATAAAAAAATCCCCGAGCGGGTTTCTATTAAGCAAAGATGGGGAACATATTTCTAGAGTATTTTGAAATTATTAAATTACAAAATACTAAGAAATACATGACTTCACTTTGCACCGGTATAAAAAAATCCCCGAGCGGGGATTTTTTTCTACCAAGCAAAGTGGGCAAATGCTTTATTACTTTCTGCCATTTTGTGAGTGTCATCACGTTTCTTTACAGCAGTTCCTTCGTTCTTTGATGCGAGTATTAATTCTTCAGCAAGCTTTTCATGAATTGGTGCTCCTTTTTTACCGCGAGCAGCTAAAATGATCCATCTCATAGCAAGTGCTGTACGTCTTTCAGGTCTAACTTCACGAGGGACTTGATAGTTTGCACCACCGATACGACGAGAACGAACTTCAACCATAGGACCAGCATTTTTAATGGCTGTATCAAAAACTTCTAAAGGATTTGGATTACCTGTTTTTTCTTTGATTATATCAAAAGCCTTGTAAACAGCTTTTCGAGCAGTCTCCTTCTTTCCGTGAACCATGATATTGTTTATAAACTTCGCAAGTTTTTGAGAATTATAAGTTATATCTGGTTCTACAATATTTCTGTTTTTTATTTTTCTTCGCATATTATTTAAGAATTATTTTTTTACTGCGGCCTTAGGTGTCTTTGTACCATATAGACTTCTAGATTGACGACGTTTTTCAACGCCAGTTGTATCAAGACGTCCACGAACTATGTGGTAACGAACTCCAATCAAGTCTTTAACACGTCCTCCGCGAATCATAACCACTGAGTGTTCTTGTAGGTTGTGTCCCTCACCCGGAATATAGGCAGTAACTTCCATTCCATTAGTTAATCTAACACGAGCAATCTTTCGAAGAGCTGAGTTAGGCTTCTTTGGAGTAGTTGTTGAAACTTTTGTACAAACCCCACGCTTAAATGGAGCAGGATAAAATACTGGCTTATTTTTAATCGTATTAAAACCGCGAGCAAGAGCTACGGCTTTAGACTTTCTTTTTATTATTTTACGGCTCTTTCGAACCAATTGATTTATTGTAGGCATAATTGAAAACAAAAATAGTCGTAAAATGACTAGTTAGAATACTCTACTATAATACTTCTAAAAATGCAATAGGGGTATTTTATATTAAAACTTAAGTCTTATTCATTATGAATTTTTAAAGGTACCACCTTGATCAAATACAATCACCTCTGATTGAAAAGATTGTGCCTCTAAAACATCTTATTATAGGCCGGTTATGAGATGAAAGAAAATAAAAATTATAGGTGAAACTTTAGCCCAAATAAATACAATAAAAATAAGTAAAAGAAACATTCCCCATTGTTCTAAGAAATTTTCTATATATCGAAGTCTTGCAGGAAGAAAAGAAAATAAAATCTTTGAACCATCAAGTGGCGGAATAGGAATTATATTAAATAAAGCCAAAACTAAATTCATCATAACTATAATTGTTGAAATCTTATAAAAAGGATGGAGTAATAATGGATTAGGATCATACATGGGCATTCCAAACATTGGAGCGAATCTTATTAGAAGGCCAAAGAAAACTGCAATCATTAAGTTGGCTGCAATACCTGAAACAGCAACAATCATATTGCCCACTCTTCCCTTTCTTAAATTTGCAGGATTATAAGGGACTGGTTTAGCCCAACCAATTAAAAAATTACCTGATGTTGAAATAAATAATAATAAAGGTAAAATAACTGAACCAAAAGGATCTAAGTGTTTAATAGGATTTAATGTTAACCTTCCTTTTAAACGAGCTGTATCATCTCCAAGAAGGTAAGCTGAATAACCGTGAGCGACCTCGTGAATCACTATCGACATTATTAAAACTGCGACATAAAATACTCCTTCTATAAGTTGGGCTTGCATAGGCATGTTTTATATGATAGCATACCTCTATCTATGGCGAAAGTTTGTGATATAACTAAAAAGGGCTCAAAAATGGCAGGAGGATACTCCAACGTTGTTCGTGCTACCAAATTCAACCCAACAGGTATGGTTCGTAAATATACTAATCTTCAAAAGAAGAGAATATATGTTCCTGAACTTAAAAAGTACTTCCCTCTTACTCTTTCAACTAAAGCTATTAAAACTATAAATAAGAACGGTGCATTCAAAGTATTAAAGAAAGCTGGAATCATTAAATAAAAATCCTCACAATAGTGAGGATTTTTATTTATATGTCTATTCATTAGAATTAAGTTAATCTAAATAGCTCTTTTCGAAATCCTTTCCCAGTAGGTGATTCTACTGAATCACATTCTTTTCTGCTGAAAATTTGTTATGCTCAGGCCGACGCCAAAGACTATTTAAATTAACTTTTTAGATATCTTATGTGTATTAATACACCAAATTTATTCCATCGCTTTTGAAAATTATATTACCCTTATCTGATGTACTTAAAAATGGAATATTCATAGAGGAAAGTCTATCTAATATTTCTTTGTGAGGATGTCCATATTTATTATTTTTATCAACAGAAATAATAGCAACTTCTGGACTTACTTTTTCTAACCATAAAATACTAGTGGAGGTGCGGGAACCATGATGCCCTAGCTTAAGAACATCGGAGTCCAAGGTAATATCATTTTCATTCCAACCTATTAAATTCTCTACATATAAACTTGCATCCCCTGTAAGTAAAAATGAACTTTCTCCATAAACCAACTTTCCAACAATAGAACCATCATTGCTATCAAATTTTGAAATATCTCGATCTGGATATAAAATATCTAAATATATATTTTTCTTTTCATCTAATATAATACGCATGCCTCGATGTGCAATGATTTTATTTATTTTATTTTTTAAAATTTTTTCTTCTAAACTTGAATATATTTTAGAATCGGTACTCACCCCATTCTCTATAATATTTGTGATTTTATAATTATCTATTAATAATGGAAAACCCCCTATATGATCCATATCTGAATGAGTGGCAATTATTGTATCTATGGTTCTATCTGCAAAAGGCATGACCTTGGCGAGACTTAAAAGCAGTTTTGCATCTGGACCCCCATCTATTAGGATTTGTCTCCCATTAGGAGCTTCTATATAGATAGCATCACCTTGTCCAACATCAAGAAAAACAACCTTTAAATACTTATTATTTTGGTTTTTATAAGATATAAATATAACGACAAATCCAATTATTAATAGTAAAATAATTAAAATATGTGGTAAATATTTTTTAAAATTTTTCATCCTATTAGAAGCAGTCCGCAATCAAAAGCGTCTGGAAAAGATTAATATTAAGTAGATTATTATTACACATTCTTTATATTATATTACAATAATAATTGCGACTTCTAATGGAACTTCGTGTTATACTTTATATATTAACATTAAAATTATAATTAATATGGAAGAAATATATACACCAAAAACATTTCAACTTGGAGAACTTAAAGGAATAAGTTCTAAAAACATAGAAGAACATTTAAAACTTTATAAGGGATATGTAAATAATTCAAATCTTGTATTGAGCAAAATTAAAGAGTACGAAAAAGACCCCACAAATAATGCCTATATATTAAGTGAACTTCATCGACGCTTTGCTTTTGAATTTGGAGGAATGCGTAACCATGAATATTATTTTTCTTCATTGGAAGGTTCTCCAAAAGAACCAAACGAAGATTCAAGTTTATTTAAAGCTATTATAAAAGATGGAGAGAGTTTCTCTTTATGGTTAGAAAATTTCAAAGCTTTAGCTCTCACTCGAGGGGTTGGTTGGGCAATGCTTTATTACGACAAAGAAAACGGCAAACTATTAACACAATGGGTGGACGAGCAACATATTGGGCATTTAATAAGTTGTTCCCCTATTTTGTGTCTTGATATGTGGGAACATGCATACTATCTTGATTATATTCCAGCAGATAAGAAAAAATATGTGGAAGCATTTTTTGCAAATCTAAATTGGGAAGTGATAGAAGAGAATTTTAAGAAAGTTGTATAAAAAAAGTACTCCATAAAAATACACTCGGACTCACCATTAGAGGCCCAACCTTCAATCAGTAGATTGACCTACTGGGCTAGTTGGCTTTGGAGGTTGTACCTCTAAATTCGGCCACCCGTGAGGTGATTCTGGTGAATCAGACACATTTATTAAAAAAAATTACTCTGATTTAACTTTATTTAATAAATTTAAATCTTAATTATTAATTGGTTTAAACACCCACCAAAGCAAAAATCCATAAATTAAGATTGTAAGTAGAAGTGGGAAAGAATGAATTGTTATACTGGCAAACGAAAGTGAACCGAGAAAATGAATAACAAAAAGAATATAAAAAAGAACAAGATACGATAAATATCCAAAAATTATAGACAGCGGAAACAAAATAAAACCTAGTATTCCTGTTATAAATATAAGTAACATTGCCGTTGGAATAAAAAGAAGTATTAAAAAATTTGCTGGTAGAGATACAAGTGATAATACACCTGTCATATATAAAAGTATTGGCAAAACTGAAATTGTTGCGGCTACGGTACTTGCAACCATTTCTCTAAAACCAAAACGCATTGGTAAAAATTTAAACCAGTTTAAAACTTTTGGTGTTAAAAAAAGAACTCCTCCTGTAGCAATAAATGACAACTGAAATGACATATCAATAATAACTCTAGGATTATACGCAATCATAAGAAGTGCTGCTATTATAAGAGCGCGACCAGCCATATATTTTCTCCCTGTCATTCTTCCTAGCAACATTATAGTCGCCATAATTCCTGCCCGGATTGAGGTTGAAGATGCACCAGTCATAACAATAAACAAAAGAATAATAATTATTCCAAAAATAATAGATATCAATTGAGAAAAAATTAAACTGAATGTTTTCATTACTCCTTCTGCTACGATTGATACATTGTACCCAGATAAAGCTATTATATGGATTGTTCCAGTAGAAATAAATTCATTATTCATTTCTTCATCAAATCCTCCTTTGACTCCTAATATTAAACCGTTTGCCAAATCACTTTCTGGCATTGAAATAACTTTATTAATATTTTTAATAAAAGAATTTCTTAATTTATATAGCAAAGATTTTATTTTACTTCCATTTCCTTCTGACAATATTTTTACATCGGCATTTTTAATGATGTAATATATATCCTTATTAGCTAAATACCTTTTATAATTAAATTCTTTACCCGACATAGTTGTAAAATTTTCTGGTTCTTCTAAAACACCTTCAACTAAAACATTATCTCCATAATTTACTTCCACTTCCCTTCCAATAAAAACAAGAATATTTGCGTCATTATCTTTAATTTTGATATTTAAATGCTTACTTTTCAACCTAATATCTGGGTCCTCATTTACTATTCCCTCTAAGACTACGGCTTTGCCGACTGCAAAACTGTAGTCTGGTGATTTTGGAATAAAAAAGAAAAATCGCACAAGCGCGATTATTATCAAAATAAAAATAATTATTATTTCTTTTTTTGGCATTAAAAATAAATTAATTAAAATACTATGAACAATGGTCTGGCTCCTCGTCCTCCCTCATCCGAGGACCTTGTGAAGAGTAGTTTTAATTAATTCAAATAATGATAATTAATAGACGTACAACCTCTGGGGCCAGCTAGCCCAGTAGGTCAATCTACTGATTGAAGGTTGGACCTCTATTTTTTCAAAGACTATTTAATATTACATCTCGCGAAAATAAACAAAATAATCTTTTTTGAATTTTAAGCGAAGAAATTATTTTATAAAAAAATGTCTGGCTCCTCGTCCTCCCTCATCCGAGGACTTTTTTTAGAATATAATTTGCGTAGCTTACAAAAAATGTTTTTGTTGTAAATTAGCACAGCCTGTTGCTATCTCATCCGCACGGTCATTATGAACATGTCCTGAGTGCCCTTTAACTTTTTCCCAATTAATTTTGGCTTCATAGTTTCGTATTAAACCAATTAATTCTTTCCATAAATCTTGATTCATTACTTCTTTTTTATTTGCAGTTCTCCATCCATTTTTTTCCCAGTTAAATATCCATGAAGTAATTCCCAAAAGAACATAACTTGAATCTGCAAAAATAGTAACTTTGTTTTCTTTGTGGTGTTTAATTATATATTTTAGTGATTCAATTACAGCTTGAAGCTCCATGCGATTGTTGGTTGTATCTTTATCATATCCACCTAATTCATGAATAATTTCAGTACCTTCTACGGTAACAGCACCCCAACCTCCAGGGCCAGGATTGCCAAGAGATGAACCGTCTGTATATATTTTTATATTTTTGTATTCCATCCCAGTACTAAAATTTTAAAATTAATTATAATTGAATCACACATTTATTTTCTTATTTTATATCTTTTCTTAAATTTTTACTAATCAAAAATTTAGTACGGGACAAGTATTTTATACTATATCAACAATTCTTAATCTTAGCTCTGTGCGACCAGCAAATGTACTTTTCTCAAATGTTGCTACTATATTTATTCTCTCCCCTACTGAAATTAAATTAGTAAAACTTTCTCTCGTTTTAAAAAATGCTATCGCTTTAATTATTTTTCCTTTACTATTTAAAAAACTTAATTCTAAATGATTTTTTTCTTTACCAAATTCTTTAATAGCATGAACTGGTAATTCTTTAAATAAAAATTTTGGTTTTGGATTTCCAACTCCATACGGAGCGAGTTTTTCTATAACATTATAATTTTCATTTGTTATATCATCTATACTTATAATTGCTTCTACTCCATCATCAAGAGCGCATTCTTCTATTTCTCTGTCTTCGCCATAAACTTTTAATATTCGTTCCTCCAGAAAATGTATTTCATCGTGTGAAACTGAAAATCCACCTGCTCCTGCATGTCCACCAAATCCCATAAGACTATTTTCTGGCAAAGAGGTCATAATTTCCACAAGATTAATATTTCCCCAGGAACGACAAGAACCCTTTAATTCATCGCTTCCATCAGAACCCCAGACAAATACTGGTCTTTTATATTCTTCAACTATTTTTGAAGCAATAATTCCAAGAACTCCAATACGCCATGTTGGATTTCCAATCACTATAACTTTCTTTTCTTCCCTTTTGCTTAAAATCTTTTTTACTTCCTTCATCATATGAGCCACAATCACTTTTCTTTCATCATTTATCTTGGATAAATTATCCGCTGATGCTTTTGCTTGTGCTAGGTCCACAGCAGCAAGCATCTCAAACGCCATCATTGGGCTTGCCATACGTGAAGCTGCATTTATTCGTGGGGCCAAAGTAAAGGTAACATCTTCTTCGTTTAACTTCGTAATATCAACTGATGCTTTTTTAAAAAGTTCAACTAAACCTGGACGACGGCCACGTTGCAAAACCTTTAATCCATAAAATGCTAAAACCCTATTCTCATCTAACAATGGCACTTGGTCAGCAAGAGTAGCAACACCGGCCATATCAAGTAACCACTTTTCCCACCCCTTGCTTATATTCCAATATTCTCCATATTTTATAATAAGCGCTTGAATAAGTTTAAAAGCAATTCCTGCCCCGCAAAGCATTTTATCTGGATACATACATCCAACTTGTTTTGGATTTAAAATAGCATAAGCTCTTGGTGTATCTATTTTTGGTAAGTGGTGATCTGTAATAATAACATCAATACCAGAGGCCTGAGCTAGCGCAACTTCTTCAACTGCAGTAATGCCTAAATCAAAAGTAATTAAAAGTTTTATTTCATCCTTAATAAATTCTTCAATTGCATCTAAATGTAAACCATAACCTTCATCGTGGCGGTCTGGAATATAGATAGTAAAATTTTCATAACCAATTTTATTAAAAAAATCATGCATTATGACCGAAGCTGGAATACCATCACAATCATAATCGCTATAAATAAGAATCTTTTCTTTGGCCTCTACTGCTTCAAAAATACGTACACAAACTTTATCCATATCCTTCATAAGATATGGGTCGTAAAGGTCTTTTTCAAAAGAAGGGTTTAAAAAACGTTCTCTTTCTTTTATTGGAATTCCGCGGTTTGTTAGCAAAAGATCAAGTAATTCAATGTGATTTGGCATACTTTTGATTTTACCATATAATAGCCAGATGAACGACCAAAAAGAAAAGTGTATTTTTTGTAAAATTTCAAAAGGAGAACTTCCTTGTAATAAAATTTATGAGGATAAAAAATTTATCGTTTTTTTAGATATAAAACCAGTAAGCCATGGTCATCTTTTAATAATTCCTAAAAAACATATTGTGTGGATGCAAGATGCAGATGATAAAATAATATCGGATATATTTAAGTTAACAAAAAAAATGATGATTGCTCTTAAAAAAGGTTTAAGTTGTGATTATGTTCAAGAGTCAGTTGTCGGAAATGAAGTCCCCCATTTCCATATACATTTAATACCAAGATATTACAAAGATAATTTAAAAAATTTTATTACGAAAGAATATGAGGAATTAGAAGATAAAAAAGTGTTGAAGAAAATAATAAAAGAAATTTAAGACTTCATTAAATATCAATTAAAACAAAGAAAACGACCTTAGGTGCAAGGCGCAGGTGAGGATTGCAAACAAGATGTATAGATATACATTACGGAAGCAACCGGAACCTGCAACAAAGCACATAGGGTCGTTTTATTTATTTTATTATTTTAATACTCGGATACCAGGTAGTGTTCCTTTTGATAAGAAATCGAGGGTTGCTCCACCACCGGTAGAAACAAATCCTATTTTATCTTCAATCTTTAGCTTAGTAATAAGTGCTGCTGTATCTCCTCCACCTATTACGCTAACAGCTTTACTTTTTGAAATAAGTTTAAGAATTTCTTCAGTTGCCCCTCCAAAACCACTTTCGTATTTACCAAGCGGTCCATTCCATAAAATAAATTCTGCTTTATTTATTAAATCTTTAAGAACTAAAACTGACTGGGGACCAATATCAACTATATTTTCATCTGGCATTACATCGCTTGATCTTGTAAAATGATTTTTCGAATTTTTAGTTACTTCAACATCGATAGGTAATATTAAATTTTTACTTTTTAATAATAATGGGACTTGAAAATTTACTTCCCCAACTAATGAGGTTCCTATCTCATAACCTTTTGCTCTAAAAAAATCATTTGCAATAGCTCCTCCAATAAAAATATTATCAGCAGAGCGAAGATATTTTTTAATTAAAGGAATTTTTGTTTCAAATTTTGCTCCTCCTAAAATAAATAAAAATGGGTGTTTTGGATTAAAAACTTTAGATAAACTTTCTATTTCGTTCATAAACTGAAAGCCAGCATACCCAGGAAGATATTTTGTAATTCCTACAATAGAAGCATGTTCTCTATGCGAAACTGAAAATGCATCATTTATATATATTTCACCATAACGTGATAATGCCCTTGCAAATGAAGGGGAATTCTTCTTTTCTCCTGTTTCGCGACGTAAATTTTCTAAAAGAACTATCTCCCCATTTTTTAAAGATTTAATTCTTTTTTCTGTTTCATCTGAAAAAATAGGAGTTTCAATAAAATTAATTTCTTTAATATATTTTTTTATTTTTGTTGCAACAGGAAGTAAGCTTTCTTTATCATCATCTCCTATATGTGAAATAATAATAACTTTGGCTCCTTTTTTCTGTAAATATAAAATGGTTGGGAGTATTTTTTTGATACGAAAATCGTCGAGAACAACACCATTCTTAATCGGTACATTCAAATCTGCTCTTAAAATTACACTTTTACCTGATAAACTTTTTAAATCTTTTATTGATTTCATTCTGTAGTGAAAAATGGTATTACTTACTAACCATCTTTATTATTAAAATTAATTGTCTTATAAATTTATTTACGACTTTTATTATAGAACCCACTTTTTACAATTATGGGATTTATTTTTAATTTAAGGCGCTTAATATTGCACCAAATTTTTTAGGATTAATACTGTCGCGACCAACCAATAAACCATCAGCTCCCCCATCTTGCATAAAAGCTCTCGTATTTAGAGGATTAACTGAACCACCATAAAGAATAACAATACTATGGGCTATTTTTGGATTGTAAATATCTGAAATAACTTTTTTAATAAAAATTTTAATTTCCATAAATTCTTCTCTTGTTGCTTCCCGCTCAGCATTTTTTCCTATTGCCCAAATTGGTTCATAAGCAATCATAATATTTTTCATCTGACTGCTTGAAACACCCATCAAAGATTCTTTTATTTGTTCTTCTACAAAAGAAAGGTATTTACCCTCAGGGTCTCGATAGCTTTCCCCAACACAAAGAATTGGTAAAAGTTTAAATTTTAATAAATTTAATATTTTTTGATTTACAATCTTATTGTTTTCGCCTAAAGAACGACGTTCTCCATGTCCAACAATACTATAACTAACACCCATATTTTTCAGCATCATAGGTGAAACTTCTCCTGTGTATGAACCTTCAGCTTGATTTGAAACATTCTGGGAGCCAAGCATTATTTTTTTACTCTTAAACTTTTTATTAATAAAAAGAAAAGGGAAAGGAGGACAAAGAATAATTTGAGTATTTTTTATGTTTTTTACTAAAGAATAGGACTCCTTAAAAAGAAGCTCAGCCTCTTTTTGGGACTGGGGGTTCATTTTCCAATTAGCAACAATAACTCTATTCATGTTGCTATTATAACATAAAATGGCTTATTTAGAAAGGTTATTATTCAGACTCTTTCCAGCTATATATATTCCACGAACCTGAGGGCCCGCTTATAAAATTTGTATTTGCAATCCCGCTATCATAAGTAATAACAGCATTATTCCCCAAATGGATGTTATGACCAGTCAATGCTTTGGCTGTGCCATTATTATTAACATTTATAGTGCCATTTGCGGCATAAAGAGATACCGCCCCCGCATTATTGGCAAGAGAAATAGCTGAAGTGGAATTGGATGTGGTTAAAGATAGTATATAACTACCCGGAGTTCCAGACCCTTCAAAAGTGGCGTTGTTTAAAATACTTATTGTTCCATCAACCACAATAACACCTTCAGAACTTCCATACCAAGAAGAAAGATCCATAATAGAATTGTTGTTCATAATAAAATTACCTTGAACCCAAATAACTCCACCTAATGTAAGTCTTTTTCCAATATCAATAGTCAAATTTCCTGTTATTTTTTTAGGACCAAGGGTCATATCATTAGAAACTAAATAATTTCCTTCATAAGAACCACCAATAGCCGCCTGATCTTTCCAGTCTAAAATGTTTTGCTCTGATATTGGCATACCCACCGGAACCGGATCTTCTCGAGACGTGTCACAAGATTTATTATTATCACTACCTATTTTGCAATAATTTATTCCAGCTATATCAGAATTATTAACAGTATGGGCATAAGCATTACCGACGGAACCTGTACCAATCGTAATACCATCGATAAGACCTGTTAAACCTCCCAAATATAAATTAAAAAATCCATCTAATTCTGCGGGCAGTGTATTATTCCAAGTACTACTATATTGGCCTATTTTATCAGCACCATTTGCATATCCATTATTATTTGCACCAATTTTATAATAATTTGAAGATGAAGTAACGGCATCTAAAACTAACCAGTAAGACAAACTAGATGAAAGTTGTGGGTTACTTGAAAATGAAACATCCACCCATCCATAATTCGAAGAAACTGTTGAAGCTGATAATGTAGCTGTAGTTAAAGTGGTAGTACTAGGACTACCTGAGGAATTAGAAACAAGACGAACTGTTATATTAGAAGGACTACCAACTTTTTTTAAATAAAATTGTACTTTGTTTACCACTCCAGTTGTGCCTACTTGAAAACTCTGTGCAAAATCTTGAGTCCCGTTTGTATTTCCAAATGTTATATCATAATCAGGAATACCCAAACCATTTGATTGATCTGACGTAAGTGAAGGTGAATTAGCTGAAGTTGCACTGCCAGTAATAGACCCTGACCCAGTAATAGGCCCATTTGAATATACACTACCAATAATTTTAGCTCCATTCTCCATACTAAAACCACCCTCTCCTGTTAATACCCCATAGCTAAAGGATGCCCCGACTCCAATATTTACAATGGTTTTTATTTTTCTTTGAATAAAATTTGTATCTCCTAGTGATACAATTTCTTTTTGACTACCTGAAATATCTGTTACTGTTGTTACTGTAGAAGAAGTATCAATAACTAAACTTTCACTTGCGCCAAAATCCATATTATTTTTTATTCTATACATTACATCTTCTACCCCAGACTCAGCAGTAAAATAAGATTTTTTTGATGCAAAATTATCAGAAGCAATTTTAAACTCACGAACCACAGGAGTAACAATACCAATCAAAATAGTCAAACTAATAAACATAAAAAAGAATACTAGAATAATCATAGCTGCTCCTTTATTTTTTTGAATTTTAATTTTATTTTTCATGCTTCTAATATCCACCTCTTAAAATAATGGTATTGTAAAAATTTTCTGTTTTAGTACTTTTGCCTTCAGTATATTGTAATGACATTTCAATTTTTACTGCCTCTCCTATAGCAGTTGATATACGCCTAAAAACAAGGTTAGTTAGAATAACTTTTTCATTTAATAAATTACCAAGTAAAATACTATCTTTATATAAATTTAAATCCCCATCTAAGGCAGAAAATTTAATTACAACATTTGAACCAAAACTATCAATACTATTTAACTGTAAAGAATTGATAGAACTATTGGCAATATCTATGTTTTTTGCTTGACGAATTTCTCTTGAAATACGCTCCATTGAAACATTGCCTGTTTCAAGTAATTTACGATTAATACTTGTTACATTAAAAGAGGCTATGATAGTAATAAATAAATTAATGACTAAAATTGAAATTGATGTAAAAATTGCTAAATAAACTAAAATTTCAACCACACTATAGCCAGCAATAAAACTTCTTTTTAGGAAAAAGTATTTCTTGTTAGAATTAATATTTTGATTTTGATTTTTCATTTAATTAAAAATATTTGCTAAATAAAATTTTAAATTTTTTGAATTAATACCACCTGGTGCCGGCCAAGTAACAAAAACATTTACTTTCTTGGTGCCTACATCTAAGGTTCCTATCTCTGCAATATCATCATTGGAGTCGCGATTTACGTCACTAAAAACTATTAATCTTGTAAATAACCCATCTATTTTATCCGTTTGAATCGTATCAAGAGACCATAAATTTGTATTGGTATCAAAAGACAAATAATAATTAATAGCTGGGGTTAGTCCTGAAATTGTATCCCAATTGGTATCTCTAATAGACTTTACTGCTTCTACCCCCTCTTCTATGAGCTGGCTTGCTTGAACTTGTTTTAGTGCTCTATTTGAAAGCTCTATACCCTTAGTAGCAGCTGACATTAGAGCAATGGAGGTAAGAGATATGATGGCACTAGCTATTAATACTTCTACTAAAGAAAAGCCGGAGCTATTAATAATCTTTTTTTTATTTGTAAAAAAATTTTTCATTTAATTAGAACTTATGATGCCGATTTTATTTACAGTAATAATTTTTTGTTTAGTCACATCGTTTATTATTTGTAATACAATAGTACCATCTGAAGATGTATCCCCTGTTATTCTTGAAAATATAATATCATTTCCGCCACCACTTAGATTAACACCTCCTGATAATGGAATATTTACAGCCTGGTCAAAAATTATTTTTTCATTTGTTGGAGAGTCAACTATAAATGTATTCTCAAATAAAGTAGCTGTATCTTGTTCAAAATGAACTCCATAAAATGTTGAATTTTTAGAAGAGATTGTATTGTTTCGTGCTTTATTTAACAATGAGATAACATCTTCTCTTGTATTTTTTAAAACTTGTTGATTGCGAAACTCGGAGAGGTTTGGAATAATAACTGCCACAATAGCAGAAATAATAGCTATTATAATTAATATTTCAATAATACTTATTCCTTTATTTTTTAAATTTGTCATTTTATTATTAAATACTATCCATTACTGAATACATAGGTTTAATCATAGAAATAGCAAAAACACCAACAGCAGCACCAATAAATAACATTAAAACGGGTTCGATAATTGTTGATAAATCCTTTGTTTTATTATCTACTTCTGTTTCATAAAATTCAGAAATATCTAAAAGCATTTTTGATAAATTTCCAGTTTCTTCTCCAACTTCAATCATTTCTCCCATCATAACTGGATATAAAAAAGTATTTTCTTTAAAAGAAGCTGATAAAACTGTACCCTTTTCTATGGAAGAAATTGATTTATGAATTAATTCTTTATAGTGAATATTTTGAAGAACTTCTTCTGTAATTGATAAAGAATTAGAAATATTTACTCCAGATAATAATAAGGACGAAAGAGTTCGCGCAGTTCTTGCTGTATTTACCTCCTTTACTATTTTACCAATAACAGGAAGATATAAAATAAAACGATCAAAATATCTTTGAACTAATTTTACTTTGGAGAGAAAAATACTTCCTATTACAATACCTGCAATTGATATTAAAAATAATAATATATGTTGACTCAAAGTATCAGAAATCCAAATAATTGCTTTAGTAGACCCTGGTAATTCAGTACCTAAGTCTTGAAAAGTTTTAGTAAGAGTAGGTACCACATAAATCATCATAAATATCCCTATTACAACCATAGCAAAAATAATAATTGTAGGATATGTCATTGCTCCTTTTATTTTTTTATTTAAATCATAAGATTTTTTTAAACTTACCCCAACTTCCTTAAGTGTCTTTGGTAAACCTCCTGATTCCTCTCCCGCATGAATCATAGGTACAAAAATTCCAGAAAAAATTTTAGGATATTTTTTCATTCCATCTGAGAGAGTATTTCCTTTACTTATCTCTTCTCCTAAATCATGCATCACATTAACAAAAGCTGCATTAGTGGATTGTTTTTCCAGAATAGAAAGAGCTCTTGTTAATGACAATCCTGCTGAAAGCATTCCACTCAAATTATTTGTGAACATAATTTTTTCCGAAAGAGAAACTCTATTAAAAAAAGTTTTACTTATTGAAAAATCCCCCATTTTACTTTTAAATTCATTTATAAAAATAGGAGTCTCGCCCTTTTCTCTAAAATCTCTAGCTAGGGAAAATTTATCGGCTGATTCAGCAATACCTTCCACTATCTCATTATTTTTATTTTGTATTTTGTATTTAAATTTCATCCGATTAGAAATAGGTCGCGGTCGTTATACTTTAACAACGACACAACCTACTATTTAATGTTTAGAATAATTATGTTTAATTTACTTTTTTCCCCGTGACCGTGGCTTCTAACGGGATTCATCTTTTATTACTTTATTCTGAAACAACACGAAGAACCTCTTCTGTGGAAGTCATTCCTTGTACTGCTAAAAATATACCATCTTCGATCATCGTCATCATTCCTTCTTCCTTTGCTCTCTTTTCTATCTCATCAACAGATGAACCTTTTAAAATCATTTCTTTAATTGATGAGGTAACCTTAAGAACTTCATGAATACCAATACGTCCTTTATATGCATCCGTTCCCTCTGACCCTTGCTTCGGTCTATAAAACGGAATAGTTTCCCAGGTTGCATCAGCAGAAACTACATTTTCTAATTTTAAAAAATTAAGAACACGATCAAGGTCTAAAACTTTTTCTAGAGCTTTTATTTCTACTTCACTCAAAAAATATTTTTCCTTTCCTTCAGATAACTTACGAACTAATCTTTGAGCTATAACTGTTTTAACAGTTGAAACAATCAAAAATGGTTCAACTCCCATATCAATCATACGAGGTATCGCTCCTGCTGAAGAATTTGTATGTATTGTAGACAAAACAAGATGCCCTGTTAAACTAGCATTAATAGCAAGAGCAGCAGTCTCTCCGTCACGAATCTCCCCCACCATTATTATATCTGGGTCCTGGCGAAGCAATGTACGTAGACCATTTGCAAAAGTTAATCCTATTTCCGCTTTTGTCTGTGTTTGATTAATACGTGACATTTGATATTCAATTGGATCTTCTACTGTTGAAATATTTACATCAGGAGTATTTAGAATATCTAACATCGTATAAAGAGTAGTTGTTTTACCAGAACCAGTTGGCCCTGCAGCAAGCAACATCCCTGTACGTTTTTTCATGGCATCATGGATTCTTTCAAGACCTTCTCCATGAAAACCAAGTCCTTCTAGAGAAAACCCTTTAGCATTTTCTCTCAATATTCTGATAACGGTTTTTTCTCCAAAATATGTTGGTAAAGTGGAAACACGAAAAGAAACATTTCCTTGTTCATTTACAATTTTAAATCGTCCATCCTGAGGAAGACGCTTCTCATCAAGTTTTAAATTTGATAAAACTTTAATACGAGCAACAATACCTGATGATGTATCTTTTGGTAAAATCATTGCATCATGTAAGATACCATCTATTCTATATCTAACAATAAGAGCCTCTTCTCCTGGTTCTATGTGAATATCTGAAGCACCTTGAAGAATAGCATGAGAAATAAGAGTATCTACAACTTTAACAATTGGAATGTCTTCAGCTAATGCCTTTAGTTCTTTTTCTGTTTTATTGTCCCCTAATAAACCCTCTTCTGAAATAGGTTTTAAAGAACTAATTTCTTTTTTAATAAGATCTTCATAATCTGCTTGTAAACTTTTTTTATATTGAGAAAGTGCTTCTTTAATAGAAGAAGAACTTGTCATGCGAGGAAGAATACGCAAACCAACTTTCTTTTTTATAAAATCAATAACTGGAAGATTCTCTACGTCCAGCATAGCAACCTCTAACCCTAAATCAGTCTTCTTGTATGCAATAATATTATTATTTCTTGCTATGGGTTCAGGAATTAAAGTTAAAATACTAGGATTAATTATTTGTCCTTCTAAACTGACGAATGGGATACCAAGGGATATAGCCTGAATTTTATTCCAGTCTTTTTCGGTTAGTTTACCGTTTGAAACCAAAACAGAACCTAGAGGTTGATTTAATTCTTTGGATTTTTTTAGAGCATCAGAAATATCTGTTTTTGTAACTAAACCTGAACTTTCAATAAGCTCAATAATTGTTTTTTCATCAACATGCATATTTATATTGTATCATATTTAAAATGTAAAAATCCTAAATAAATATTTTTATTGTTTGGACATATATTTATAATTCAAAAGTATTGAAATAATAAATAATGATAGCGTAAGAGCCATAATAGGCATAGTGACATAACCAAACTCATAAATATATCTAACTGCACAAGAAACTTCTGTCGTACTTGATGGATCAATTGTCGCACACGACAAACCAAGTGTTCCCCCATTTTCTACATACACGTGATACAAAGAAGTAAGAGAGCCTAATACTGCAAAAGCAATACTAAAATCAACAATTGAACGTTCTTTTTTATATAATTCCATTCCAAAAAGTATTAATTGTGGATATAAAAATATTCTTTGTATCCAACAAAGTTCACAAGGAGGATATCCGACAATTTCTGAATAAAACAAAGATAAAAAAACTGCGCCAAGTGCCACTAAAAATCCTATATAAAAAGTATATTTTTTAAATAAGATTAAAATTTTATTAGTATGACTACGAGCAAAAATTAGATTGGTTATTAAAAGAATAATTACAACCTGCATTAAAATAGTCCCAATGGATAAAATTTTATTTATTATATCTATATAAACAAACATGCTATTGAGTTAAAAGACATTGTGTCTTTCCTGCTAAAGTAATAAGAGATTGTTCCCCAGAAAGACGTGTTTCATCAGCAAAAACCCAGGTTGGATATCCTTCTATTTTTTTATCTTTACAAACTTGGTTTTGACTTTGTCCATCTACAGTTGAACACTCAATATAAGGAAGATATTGCTTTGATGAACCAAATAAATCCTTTTGAGCCTGACAATGTGAACACCAAAATGTACCGTAAAATTCTGCTCCAGAATCTTTTAAACACTGAGCAAAACCATCTAATTTACTTGGTTTTTGAGGTTTCATACCCGTATATATACCAAAACCTCCAATAATAAAGACTACTAATATTATAAATATAATGAATTTTGTTTGCATTGTTATATTATATCAAAAACCCAGATGAATAAAAAGCCAGACAAATGGAATACTTAATTTATCTAAAACATTAAAAAATAAAGACATAAATGTATCATTACTAATATTTTTAACAGAATCGGAAGCTGAGGCTATTAATAAATTATTAGATGGAGCATCTAATTTAATTTTTTGTTCTAAATTTTTTTTACTAACTTTATTCTTTATAATTTTTTCTTTTACTATTGTTTCCACAGGAATACTATCTATTTTATTATCAACAACTGGAATTATCTCCTCTATTTTTTCTTCAATAAGAGGTTCTACTTTTTGTATTTCAATCTTGGGTAAATCTTCCGCTTTTTTTTCTAAAGAAGTAGAAATTATTTCTTCTTTAGAAAAAGAATCTAAAATATCACTCCAAAATAATTTAAGTATTCCTGGTATAGCATACGATGTAGTCCAAAGACGGTTTACAATCATATCACTTGAGTTTAATCCCCCATCCGTAGCTTGATTAGTTGATAGATATTTAATTGCTTTATCTACTTGCTCATCAAAAGAATTATTTAAAGATAGTGCTTGAATAGCCCAGCTTGTTGCAGAAGTATTTCCAAAACTACCATCTGTTTTTTGTTCCGTAATTAAATATGATTCTCCTTTTGATATTGCTTCACTTACGTTACTTAAACTCTTAAAATTATTTAAAGATTCAATCGCAGCTGCTGTCATGTCAACACTCCCCCAAGAACCATTTGAAGATTGATTTTTTATTACATAGGAAACTGTGCTTTTAATTATTTCATCATTTTTGGTATATCCAGCATTAGCTAAAACAATCAATCCAAAAATATCATCATTCGATAAAGATGCATTGCCTATTTGTGTACCATCAAAAGAGGATGTTATTTTATTTATATAATTTATATTTGTTCCATTATATGGATTTATACCCAATGACATAAGGGCCATAGCGCGACGCTCATAGTCCGTAATTATATCTGAATCAATAGGATTTGATTTTAAATAATTTAAAATACTTGATTTCAAACTTGTACTATCTCCAGCTTTAGCTGCAATAGCCGCCCAATCTATATACATAGGAGAACTAAATAATCCGGCTTCGTTTTGATTTTGAGATAAAAAATTTAACGCATTATCAAGAGAAAATATTTTTTCTTCTACTTTAGGGGTCTGAGTTGAGTGACCAGAAGAACCACTTGAATGATTCTCTATAACATCAGAAATAGTTGGAGAAATTATTAATTCAGAAGAGTTTATAAAACTTTCTTTGCTGCCAATAATTTTAATTGAATTTGTACTAGAAACTAATATTTTATATTCACCATTTTCATTTAGTGGATAAATACTTTCATCAATAGAAATATTGCCACCGTTTGCAGGTTTCCAAATTGGATCCCACCCAGCGAAACCTAATTCGGTTATTTTTATAACTATACTATCCCCTACTTTTGGATTTATATTATCAGTAGAAATATTTAAAGGGTTAGTATCAAAATAAAATAATATTTTATCATTTGATTCTAATTCATATTGTTTTGCAGAAAGATTATAAGAACTATTGGGATTACTAGTATCAATATTTAAATTAGCTAACCACATCCAATATAAATTATTGGTAAAATCATTGGGAATTTTTCCAACTGAATTTATCCATAAACCTGACCATTCGCTTTCAATACCAGATTGAGTAAGTGCACAATATGCTGTAATGGTGTCAGGGGTTGTTTTATCATTGTCACTATCACAAGCAGCTACAGAAATATCATTATTATATAAAGAAGTTTTTTCAAAAACAATTGATAAATGAATATTTATTGGTTTTAAAACTATGGGTAATTCTTTAACATTAACCGTCCTTGTACTTGTCGCAACATTCCCCGCAACATCAGTAGCTGTATAAGTAACGGTATAAATTCCGACTTTAGTTGTATCAATTAGAGCTAGGTCTGAAGTAATAACCGCAATAGAACTATCAG
>JBBRWS010000008.1:0-58853 GCA_038249055.1 Minisyncoccia bacterium | reverse complement strand
GTATATATTTCAGGTGTTGGTTCTATGACAAGTCTTAGTGGCTCGAAAGTAGTTACTCCTACAATGACGACTGACTACGATTTAACAGCTATGGCATCAAGTTCAAACTTCAACAAGAAAACAGTTAGGGTGACAGTAAATACAGCTTATCCAACTCTCGCTAACATCTATACTTCTTCTGGAGCAAACGGAACAATCTCTCCAGCTGGACCAATCTCAGTTCAAGCAAATACTGGTCAAATTAAAAAATTTACTATTACTCCAAAGACTGGATACACAGCTTCAGTAATAGGATGTGAAGGTTCACTCTCTGGTGATACTTATACAACTGCACCAATAACTAGTTCTTGTACTGTGAAAGCAACATTTACAATCTCAACTCCAGTTATAATTAAAACTTCTCCATGTGCACCTTACGGAGATGTAAATTATGATGGATATTTAAGTGAAAAAGATATAATAACTATTCAAGAAAATATTGGTGGATTAAATTATTTCATCTATGATCAAACTAAGAGAGCAGATGTGAATAAGGATGGTAAAGTAAGTGTTCTCGATGTAACTTATATGACAGATTACATTTCTGGAACAGAAAGTACATTTCCAGTTTGTACTATTGGTACCGTAGCTCAAATCACTCCAACATCAGACTTAACTCCTCGTATTTCAGTATGGCAAGGTAAAGTAAACCAACACGTAGAGGTATCTGCAAAGATGTGGAATACAGACCCTGATGGAGTTTCAGGAGCAGAAATCGATAAGCTTACATATTGTAAAAAATGGTATCCAAATACAACAAGTGTAGTTGAATACAAAAATGAAACAATCAACGCATGGCATGATAGAGGTAATATAAATGATTACCCAAGTACAAGAATGACATATAAATGTGTTCAAAGTGTCTCAACTTCAACAATAAAAGTTCTATCTCCAAATGGCGGAGAGAGTATAAAAATGGGTGATAAATATAATATTACTTGGGAATCTCAAGGACCTCTAAGTGGTAATAATGTGTCCTTGTCTTTAAAAAAGGAGGGAGTAATCTGTCCTCCAGCTCCCTATACTGGCTGTCAGTCAGAATTTACTATTGCATATAACGTTGCAAACTATGGTAGTTATATCTGGGACACTAATTTGAAAATGTCTGGACCAAGTACTGGACCTAATTCTATCTCTGTTGTACCTGGTGCTCAATATAGAATTGGAGTTTGTGGTTTGTCCATAGGTACTTGTGATTATAGTGATAATGCCTTTATAGTTTCCGATACTGTCGTTCCTATCACACCAACAACCGACCTAACTCCTCGTATCTCGGTATGGCAAGGTAAAGTAAATCAACACGTAGATGTTGCTTCAAAAATGTGGCAAACAGATGCAGATGGAGTTTCAGGTGCTGATATTGATAAACTCACATACTGTAAAAAATGGTATCCAAATACAACAAGTGTAGTTGAATACAAAACAGAAACAATTAATACTTGGCAGGAAAGATATAATTTAAATTATTACCCAAGTACAAGAATGTCTTATAAGTGCGTGGAATCTGTATCAGACAATTTAGGCAAAATAACTCAGTCCTTAGATACTAACAGTCATGTAGATATGACCGTATCCTCTGGTTCCAATGATGTTGAAGTCGTAAGTATTGCCCTACGTAATACAGGTACAACTGAAGTGTTCTTAAACGGTCTTCATTTAGCTTCATCTGCAAATCTAAATAATTATATCAATCATGTTAAGGTTTTTGATTCATCAACAAACAAACAGGTTGGACAAACAATAAATAAATTTGATTATAATGGTGAATATTATTATGCATGGGTTAATTCTCCAGCATCAGTTTCTATACCAGCTGGA
Organism: Minisyncoccia bacterium; assembly: GCA_038249055.1. Lineage (GTDB taxonomy): Bacteria > Patescibacteriota > Minisyncoccia > Phycocordibacterales > UBA9973 > UBA8515. The sequence continues at coordinate 56,996 of JBBRWS010000008.1, read as the reverse complement.
ACAAAGAAAGTTTTTAGAGTTCTAGCTGATATTCCAAATAGTGCTTTATTGGGAACATTCTCTGTTGGTAATTGGGGATTAAATTTTGATGCACCTGGTGCAGTAATGAGTCCTCAAAAAATTAATGGGAATACAATTACTATTAAATCAAATACCACTTCTTCTATAAATGTTCTTTCTCCAGGTGAAGGTGATAGATTTAAAATAGGTAATCAAATTACTGTAAAATGGAATAGTAATGGTGTATTACCAACTAGTCAGGTAGTTATGACACTGGAAAATGTTAATAGTGGTGTTATTATATATCTTACTGAAGATAAGAATGTACCGGCTATTTTCACTACAAACGACGGAATAGAAACATTTAAAATTCCTACAAGTGACTATGCAAATGTAAAAACTGGTGATTATAAAATAACAATTAGTACTTTAGCCTCAGATGGTAAAACAAGTGTTTCAGACAGATCTGATTTGTTTACAATAGTTGCGTCAGATTCTACTCCTTCACTCTCGGTTCTTTACCCTAAAGGAGGGGAGATATTTAAAGCAGGACAACAAATTACCGCTAAATGGAAGACTGAAAATATTCCATCTTCTGAAACTGTATTAATAGAAATAACAAGAGCCTACAAGAGTGGGGATTTCTATGGTGGATGGACTACTCTTTCAGAGGCAACTCCAAATGATGGTATTCAAACTGTTACTTTAGGAAGTAATCTTCCTTCAGGTGAATATCAGTTTGTTATTAGAAGAAATTCATTATTACTTGATGGAGATGGCCTATCTGATGGTTTATTCACAATAACTTCAGAAAATATTTCTTGTCCATTAATTTCACAACCAGCACCTAGCTATTGTTTTAATGGAAAAATTGAAGCAGTTCAAGATTATAATAAATGTATAATTTCATATAAATGTGTAAACTCAAATGGTCCCGTAATCTCTGGAGTTTCTGGTCCACAATCACTCGCTTTAAATCAAACAGGAACATGGACAATAACTGCATCTAATCCAAATGGTGGAAATCTTTCCTATTCTGTTGATTGGGGAGAGCCGACAGCTACACCTTGGTTAAAGAGTGCAACTGCGCCACAACAAACTGCAACATTTACTCATTCTTATTCACAACCAGGAATATATACACCAATCTTTACAGCTACAAGTGAAAATACAATCCGATGTATTACAACACCTTGTCCTTCTAACGGAGGAAGTGCAGAGACAAGTTTGAGTGTAAATGTAGGTAGTTCAACTACTTATATTAAAAATAATCCCGGTACTACTCCAATGGCAATGTATAATGCCAAAATATTTAGAACTCTTAAGATTGGCGTTAAAGGTGAGGATGTTAAAAGACTTCAAGAATTCCTAGGGTTAGATATTGATGGAAATTTTGGTCCTATGACTGCAAGAAAAGTTGCAGAATGGCAAGCTGCAAATGGTCTTACTCCTGACGGAAAATTTGGTTATTTCAGTCGAGTAAAAGCCGGATTAGATAATTAAAAAATCTAAATAAAAAACCCTCCAATTTAAATTGGAGGGTTTTTTATTTAGATTAGATTTAATGAAGTTAGAAATTCCTCCAATTCTTTACCCTTAATTTCTCTAAATCCACCAAGAGGAATCTTTCCTAATTCTATATTCATAACACGGATACGTTTTAAATTTATTACATTATGGTGTAATGCCTCACACATACGTCTTATTTGGCGTTTCTTGCCCTCTGTAAGGACTATATGGAATGTATCTTTAGATTTACCCATTCTCCATACTTTACACTTTTTACTAATAAATCCATCAAAATGAACACCATTCCCCATCATAGTCAAAAAAGTATCTGAAAATGGTTTATCTACTTTTACTGTATATTCTTTTTCATGAACGTATTTAGGTGATAATAGTCTGTCAGTTATTCGTCCATCATCTGTTACTATTATGAGTCCATGAGAGTCCTTATCGAGTCTTCCTACTGGAAAAACTTTGGAAGGGAACCTGGTTACTTGAAGGATGTCCTTACTTGCAGGGTCTGGATTTGTAGATACATTTATATCTTTGTTGTATGCATAATATACATATTCTTTTTTTGCACCCTTTGTTTTAACAATAACCTCATCGCTCTCATTTACTTTATCTCCTAAAACTGCCTTCCTACCATTTATTGTAACAAGACCCTTTTTTATAAGCTCATCTCCTCCTACTCTTGTAGAAAAATTATGAAGTGCTAAATATTTATTTATTCTGATTGGATATTCTATATTCATATATTTAAATTTTCCTGCTAATTCATTTTTATTTTTTATGAATTAAAATGTGATTAGAAAGAATATATTAATAATAATGGTCTTTTTAAACTTCATTTATTTTATGATCATGTTTTAGTCGAGGAATATAATAAAAACCAGACAATAAAATAATAAATAAAATAATGAACAAAAATTTAAATGGTAGGTATAAAAGAATTACAGTGCCTAAAAGAGGAGCGACAATATATGCAACTGGATTCATATCTCTATAAATACTAAGCAAATATGTTTCCTCTTCTTTAATATGCGTAAAGAAATAAATTTCTGAAGCTGTTTCTATTATACTTGCTCCAACTCTAGTCATAAATAGTACTATACTCCATAATATAACACTTTGAGATGTTATTCCTGAAATAAGGAATGTTGAGATGCTAACAATAAAAAAACCAAAATATAAAAGTGTTCTTTTTCTTATATGATATTTATCTATAAGTATACCAACTGGTAATCCAAATATAACAAAAGGGGAAAGCATTATTACAAATATAATACCTATTTGATTCCACCCTAACCCGATATGTTGATATAGGTATATAGGGGTATAAATAACCATCCATGCATAAAAGAATTGCAAAATAAAATTAATCATTGTAATTGCGAGCATGTGGTGGTTTGTTTTTAAATACCTATATGTTTCTAAGAATGGAGTTTTTTTGTAAGTTTTATCTTCAAATGTTTTAACTGAAAAGAATAATCCTATAGTCATTATAATTGTTGCAATAAAAGCCACAATATATATTGTTTTATATCCTCCTTCTTTTGTTATTAAAAAAGATGTTAAAAGGGGAGACAGCATCCAAGCAAGGTTTATTATAGTTAAATAAAGACCTCTAGTTTTCCCGACTGTATTTTTATCTCCAAAGTGTTCAATAAAGATATCAATACAAAATAATATTTGAGTATTTGTTGAGACAAAGACAACAAAAGAAGTTCCAACAATATAAGGATTTTGAGATGTAATCATTCCAACTAAAGACAGCATATTGGCAAGCAATAACCACAAAGTTAATTTTTTATTACCAAAGAATTTTAGAACACTTGAACTTTTTGATAATAATAATAAAGTTGTAAGAGAAGCCAATGTATATAATATACCAACATATTTTTCTGAAATTATATTAGATAAAAATGTGGAATTAACATAAGCAGAAAGTGCTATATGAAGTGTAAAAAGAAAAGACAATATGTACATCCTATTTATTTTTGTGAAGTTCATTCTTTATTTTTATTAATACACATAATTAAATATAAAATTTTTGAGCGCGCTTGGCCTTTATCCTTAGGAGCCATACAAAATTTTAATATTTAGTGAAGTAATGTATTGTTAAATACTTAATAATACTGGTATGACGATAGGTCTCTTTGCTGTCTTTTGAAAAAGAAATTTAGATATATTATCTCCTAGAGATGTTTTTATTACATCAAAATTAATTGGATTCATTCCAAGAGTCTCATCTTCAACAGTTTTCTTTATGATTAAACGAACTTGGTGCAGTAATTCTTGGTTTTCTTTTAAATAAATAAATCCACGAGATATTATATCTGGAGACTTCCTTAATTTACCTGTTTCAGAATCAATAGTTGCAATAAGAACAAACATTCCATCTTGGGCAAGCATAACTCTGTCTCTAATTACAACATCTTGCTCATCTCCCACGGAAAATCCATCTACCATCATAGGACCTGACGGTGCTTTTTCTTTACGAAGAACTATTTTATTTCCATCATCAATTATTTCAATAATAGAACCATTATCAGGTACTATTATATTATCACCAGACATTCCAAGTGACATAGCAACTTCTTTGTGTTTTACAAGCATTGAATGCCATCCATGAATTGGAATAAAGAATTTTGGGTGAGTCTTTCTGTGTAGCCACTTAATATCTTCTTGGTTTCCGTGGCCAGTTGCATGGATATATTCTTCACTAGTTCTATAACTAATAATACGTACTCCATGACGAGATAGATTATCTTTTAAATGTTGTACTGCAATTTCATTACCTGGAACTATAGAAGATGAAAGAATTATAGTATCGCCTGGACGAATAGTAAATTTTTTATGAGTTTTATTTGCTGCACGACCTAGTGCTGCAAATTCCTCTCCTTGAGCACCCGTCATCATAATTAGAACCTTATTTGGAGGGTAATTATCAACATCTTCAACTGGAATAATCGTGCCTTTTTTTGGTTTGAATATTCCTGCTTGCTCACATACTTCCATGTTTGTTTTAAGGGATCTTCCGTCAAGTACAACTTTTTTACCTAGAGATTCAGCTATCTCAACTATTTTCATTAGACGTGTAATTGATGAAGCAAAAGCTGAGATAATTATACGTCCTGTTCCTTGTCTTATTACTTTATCCAATCCTTCGTGAACACGAACTTCTGGAAGAGAAAATCCTTCATTCTCAATGTTTGTAGAGTCAGTTAAAAGTAATAGGACTTTTTCTTTATCAAAAAAAGCATATTCTTTTTCTTCTTCATCGCTTACCTTACCGTCGATTTGGTCTAGTTTATAGTCTCCCGGAGTTACTATTGAACCATAAGGGGTTTCAATTACTATTCCCATAGAATCAGGCATAGTGTGAGTTACTCCAAAAAAACGAATTCTAAGATTACCAGCATAAATTACAGAATCTTTTTCTACTATATGTGCGTCAAGAGGTGGTAAATGAGAAAATTCTTCCTGACGTTTTTTCATAACGAGGATTGAAAGATTCCTAGAATATAGTGGGGGGTTACCAATACGACTCATAACAAGAGGAATGCCTCCAATATGGTCTAAGTGTCCGTGAGTTACAAGCATTGCTCTTATTTTGTCTTTACGCTCTTCAAGGTATGTAGTATTTGGAATAATATAATCAATACCAGGGGTATCTTCTGTTTTAAATTGCATACCAGCATCAATCACAATAATATCATCACCAATTTCAATGGCAGTCATATTTTTCCCTATTTCTTCGACTCCACCAAGTGGGATTATTCTGATCACTCCTTTTTCTGGGGGAGGGATAGGAGCTGTTTTATTTTTTGTATAGGTAGTTTTATTCTGTGTCGTAGGTGATTCTGCTCTTGGTCTTCTGTTGTTTTTTAAATTGCTGTATTGATAGCTCCCTCGATTGATTTTCTTTGTAGTTCCCGTTGTCTTATCACTAGAATAAGAAGGCTGCTTGGCGGTTGTATTTACCTTTGTTGTGGGTTGTTGTGTTTTATGTAAAACACGAATATTTCCTTGTTTATGATAACTAAAACCCTGGCTATTTTTTTGTTTAGGGTTTTGTGTATTTTTTGGTATCTCGTTCATCCTGTATTTAAGAATGATATTATTTTTTTTATCATTCTTTTTAATTTTTAATGTTTTTTAGATTTATAATATTTTTACTAAATTATCCTGTTTTTACAGCTATTTATTATTTTGCAAAAATTTTCCATACTTGATCTGTATCTGCAGACCATGTATAAATTGAAGTAAAACGATCTGATGGAATAGTTATATTCTCAAAAGACATATTATTAAGTTTTGATGATGTTACGTATAAATATTTTGGTGAGTATATTAATAAAGCGGGGATATTTGCTTTAAATTCTTTCTCAAGGTCACTATATTTTACAATTCGATCTTCTTCATTTAATATTTTTTGTACTGACTCAAGGATAGTATCAACTTTATTATTATTATACATAGCTATATTTAATCCTGGATCAGCTCTTTGAGATGAATGCCAGAAGGAATATAAATCAGATTCATGATTAATTACTTGTCCAAAGAATAATGCTTCATAATCACGAGCTCTTATAATTTGATTTAATTGGCCCGTCTCATAGACTTTCATTATATCAACTTCTGCGCCAATTTTTGCTAATTGTTCTTTAATTAGAAATGTTGTTTGTTTTAACTCCGGAGTATCTCCTGTAGTTAAAGAAAAAGAGAGCCTTACCGCTGGAGTTGTGTTTTTAACTGTTTGAGTAACAGTTTTATTTCCTACTTTTTTAGTTATAGTACTTGTTTTACTTCCTCCTTTTGTTCTGATTCCATCTTCTCCTTTTATCCATCCAGCATGATCCAACATAAGATTTGTTTCGTCTATTATTTTTTCGTTAAAATTTACATTCTCATCACTTTGTATGATTTTTTCAGGTATAGGGTTATAAACTATAGAACCAAAACCCCCTAATACATCATCAATAATTTCTTGTCTATTTAATGTTTTATCAAAAGCTTTAAGTATAACCTGGTCACTAAAAATTTTGTTTTTGTTACTATTAAAGAAAATTCCAAAAATTCTTGGCAAAGTAGCAGTATGAATTGTATATTTACCTTTTTTTATATTCTCAGTGTTTTCTGGAGTTATACCACCTGCTTGATCGATAGAATTATTAAGCAATGCTTTTAATAAATCTTTTTCGTTTGCGTAAGATATAATATTAAAATTTTTAATGAGAGGTTTTCCAAGAGAAAAATTATTAAATCTTACAAGTTTATATTGTTCAGAAACCCCATCCTTATTTTTTATTACGGAATTTATTTTATAAGGACCTGAACCTATTGCTTTTGTGTTAAGAGTAGACAAATTGAATTCACTAGCTTTAACATTTTTCCATAAACTAGAAGGAAGTATCCCGATAGTTGTATTATCTAAAAATGATATATAAGGTTGGGCTAGTGTAAATACAACAGTATGGTCATCTTTCTTATTAACATTAACTCCATCCCACCCCATTTTTCTTGGGCTTTTAATAATTGGGTCTTTTATTTTTTCAATTGTAAAAAGAACGTCTTCAGCTGTGATTTTTGTACCATTATGAAATTTTACATCTTTTTTAATTATAAATGTGTAGGTTGTTCCATCAGGAGATATAGTAAATGATTCTGCTAAATCAGGTATAAATTTTCCATCAGATGTTTTTCTCATTAACCCTGAATAAACTATGGATGTTAAATCTTTATCTGCGTCTGACATAGCAATTACTGGATTAATAAGGGTTGGTACACCAACGATACCCTCTGTAATCGAGCCTCCTTTTATTGGAATATCAACTAAAAAAATAGCATTAATTTTACCCAATAGAATTATCATTGAAATAAATGCAACAAACAAAATTCCTATAAAAATTAGGAATTGTTTTTTAGAAAAAGATGCAATGGCATCTAGAAGTTCTTTTTTCTTATAAATATGAAATTCTTTAATAAATAGAATAAATTTACGCATAAAAGCACTTAATCAAGATAATTAGCTAGAGATAAAAAGCTTTATTATTTGAGAAACATAGTTATGAAAGATGATGCGACAAAAAGAATACTAATAACAATCGTTAAAATAAATAGAAATTTCTCAAAACCACGACGTGTACTATAAAGTCCACCTCCATCTCCTCCTCCTAGCGCTCCTCCAACTCCTGCACTAGATTGTTGAAGCAGGATGGCAGCAACTAAAATAATCGATAGTATAATTTGTATATAAGGCAATATATTAGCAATAATCATCATGAGCTCTATAGTACTATATTTAAATAGAATAAGCAAGTGTAATAAGGGTCAAAGCAAAACATTGTTTACTCATTTGGTTCAATATGTATCAATACATTTGATACTTCTGGTAATTCTTCTTCAAGTCTATTTTTAAGTTTATGAGAGATTTCGTGTCCACTTTTTACAGTTATTTGGGAATTAACAGTAATATGTAAATCTACATGAAATCTCATTCCAGTTTTTCTAACAAAACATTTTTCTGTGTCTATAACCCCCTCCGTTTTTTTAGATATTTCTCTAATTTTTTCAATAATATCATCATGGGTGTGTTCATCCATAATTTCACCAAGTGCTGGTCTAAAAATTTTATAACAATTATAAAGAATAAAGATAGCCGCAAAAATAGCTGCCCAGTCATCTGCATATTCATATCCTTTGCCTAACGTTAAGGCTATGGTTATTCCAATAAATGCTGCCACAGAAGTAATAGCATCACTTCTGTGGTGCCAAGCATCTGCTTTTAAAGACGAACTTTTAGTTTCTTTGCTCTTTTTTAAAACTAACCTATATGAAGTTTCTTTCCATATAATAATTCCGCCCAATATTATTAGCGTATACGCTTTTGGTAACTCATGAGGAGTTTGTATATTTATCAGAGCTTGACGAGTAATTATTACCGCAGAAAATATTAGAAAACCAACAACTAGAAAAGTAACCAAAGGTTCTATTCTACCGTGTCCGTAAGGGTGATTTTTGTCAGCTGGTTTATTTGAATATTTAAGACCAAGTAAAACTAAGGTTGAAGAAAAAATATCAGTTGTAGATTCTATTGCGTCTGCGATTAAAGCATAAGAATTACCAAAGTAGCCTGCAATCCATTTAATAGTTGCTAGAAGAGCGCTACTAATAATACTAAAGTAAATTGTTTTAATAGCCGTTTTCTGGTGGGACATGGGAGTATTTTAGCATGAAAAAAAGTACATGGAAATATTAAAAAATACTGCCTTTTGAGCAGTATTTTTTTTGATTTTTAAGACATAAAGAATTCATTATCAATTTCAGTTGCGATACATTTTGTTTTTCCTTTTCCACAGTCATCGCCTTCGAATGTTCCTAGCCAAACACCATTTTCTTTTTTTGTAAAAAGGTGAATTATAGGCGGGCGTTTTTCGTATGTTTTAATGAATTTTAGCTCACTTTCACTAATTTCAAAATCAGATATTTTTGCATTTCCCCAAATATCTTTCATTTCGCCATAGAATAATTTGGAGTTTGAATCACAAGATTCTACTATACCATTATACATTGCATTAATCATTTCAAAATCGATTGTAGCTAAGTTCTTTGGTTCTAATCTAAAACCTAGACAGCCACCACGATAACCGCTCTGGAAATAAATTCCTTGGATAAGATAAAATTTTTTTGTCGTCATTTTTTACATTTTAAATGTAGATGATTTTTATTTAGATTACTTTTAATTGTATATTGTGTCAAGAAGAAGGAGGGGTTGCGAGTACCCAGTAGGCGAATGTACTCATTCGCGCTTTTGAGCATCAATTAAGCCCAGGAGAGGACCATGAGTACATGTCTTGACTCTTACCCAGTAGGCGAATGCACTCATTCGCAGAGTCGGTACAGGTTTCATATGGTTTAGAAATATTAATTTCTAAACCATATATTCAACCTTTTCAAGTCCTCTCACGCAAGCCGTACCAATGGCTTGCTCTGGGCACAAATACAAAAAATCCTTTTGCAAAAGCAAAGGGATTTTTTGTATTTGTGCCCAGGAGAGGACTTGAACCTCCAAGGATTGCTCCACTAGTTCCTAAGACTAGCGCGTATACCAATTCCGCCACCTGGGCATTTAAGCACTAGAACATATTAGCAAAAATTTATTATAAATACTAGTCATCATTGACTTCCGTATAAATTTATAGTTTAATAAAAAAAATGGTGTAAATTTAATATTTTAAAATATGGCTTTTTATAAAAAATTAAAGCAATTAGAGTTTGATGATGTTAAAGAAAAAGATATTGTTGAATTTTGGGGAATTAAATATAAAGTATTAAATAATTCTCTCGTTTCTTTTTATGGTGATAGAAATGACAAAATATTTATTGTGCTTGGAATTCTAAATAAATATGATTTTTGTTCAAAATGTTATGGGTATCTACCACCTGGAGATCATTCTGCTCCAGATCAATTTCCTATTTCAAAAATAAATGATTTTGCCGCCCTGACAAGAGTAGTAAAAGAGATTATGAAATTATGTGAAAAATAAAATTCGCGGACTTTACGTCCGCTTATTTTTTTGACTTATAGTGAATATTGTTGCATAAAAATATAATTATGATAGTATTAATCTAAACGATTTTAAAACTTGTAGATATGAATTATAAAACTAGTTCTCAGTTAGAAGGAAATACTCTTCAAATGGGTGATCTTGTTAATTTATGTTCTGTTGGTCACTCAGTAAATGATTGTTTCTCTTTAGACAATCTTGGTGGTTGTCAAAATGCTTGGGTATTAGCTGTTTTGGATGTTTATAATCAGGAAGAATTTTGCCAAGAAGTTTGTGGTAATGAAGTATCAGTATTCATCGATGAAGATGATTGTGATTTTCCTGAATTCCAGAATTTCCAAGACTTAACCAAGGTCGTTCTTGTTTTGATGAAGATGTCTGAAGATCAGAATTTATCAGAGGAATAACATTAAGTTAGTCTAAATTTAAATAAAGCAAAACCATAATATCGGTTTTGCTTTATTTTTTTGGCTAAAATAATTTTATTAAAATTATTCACCCTAGTAAATTTTAAGAAATTTACTTTAAGGAGGCCTGGGGCGGAATTGAACCGCCGCATAGAGATTTTGCAGATCTCTGCCTTACCACTTGGCTACCAGGCCTTATTATTTTATTCCACTTTTCTATCCTAACCTTTCATTAATAAATCGTCAATTTTTTGGCGATTTTTTTCTCCTTCATCTATTTCAACATCTAAAAATGGAATAGGATTTATTCTTAAATTTTTAGTTATGTGTTTTCTTAATTCACCTAAATTTCTCTTTATAAATCCATAGGCCGCTTTTTCTTTTTCACGTGGCAAAACGCTAACCATTATTGTGGCTTTTTTGCCGTCAGGGGATAGAACAACTCTGGTTACAGTAATGAGGGATGTAGGACCAGCCTCACGTTCTATATAAAGTGCTGCTAGTTCTTTTATATTATTTGTTATTTTTTCTCCTCGGAATATAGACATATAAAAATATTATTTAATAGAAATTTCAAAAGCTTCTAAAACATCACCTGGGGCAATATCTAATTTGGTCTCTACTTGAAGGCCACAATCATTTCCTTCTTGTACTTCTTTTGCTTTAATTTTATTCATCTGCAATTCAACAATTTTTCCAGTTCCAATTTCAAAATCACGGCGAATTATACGAATATTACTACCGAAGGTTATTTTACCAGATGTAACTTTACCTCCAACTACATGCTTACCTTTAGTTGAACCGAATGTTTTTAATACCTTTAGAGTTCCTATTACTTCTACGGTTTCTATTCTTGGACGACGAGCTTCTACTAATTCTTTTAGCCAATCAATAAGTTTATAAATAATATCAAATGTTTCTACTTTGACTTTTAAAGATTCATTGAGGTCTCTTGCTCCACTATCTATTTTTGTATTAAACCCAACAATTATACTTTCTTTATTCACATTTCCCATTTTTAAGTCGGATTCATTTATAGCTCCAACGCCTTTGCTTATTATTTTGAAAGAAATTTCATCTGTATTTAATTTACTTATTTCTTTTTCAATGGCTTCTATTGTTCCCATAACATCTGTTTTTATTATTATTGGAATAATTTTTCCAGTAGAAGTAGATTGTTTGTCTTGTATTTTATTATTTAATTTTTCATCCTTTATATTATTTATATAATTTTCAGCTTCTTTTTTTGTTTTAAATGATTGAAAAATACTACCGACTTCTGGCATTGATTCAAATCCAACCAACTTAATGGGGGATGAGAAAGTTGCTTCTTTTATGGGCTTACCTAAAAAATTTTCTAAAATACGAGTTGTAACTATGGCTTCTCCGCATGCTACGAACATTCCAGAACGAAGTGTGCCATTTTTAATAATACATGTTGCGGAAACTCCACGTTGTGGATCACGCTTTGCTTCAATAATGACCCCAGTAGCATTTATTGATGGATTTCCAGTAAAACCTTGAATATCAGCAACTAAAATAATCATACTTAGAAGTTCATCAATTCCTGTCCCAACTTTAGCGGATATAGGTACAAATGGTATATCACCACCTAATCCCTCTAGATATATACCTTTTTCAACTAAATCCATTTTAGTTTTTTCAATATTTGCGTTCGGTCTGTCTATTTTATTTATAGCAACAATGTATGGTATTTTACTTTCTATAATCGTGTTATAAGCTTCAAGAGTTTGAGCCTTAACACTATCTTCTGCGGAGACAACAAGAATAGCAATATCTGCAGCTTGGGCTCCACGAGTACGCATTTTTGAAAAAGCTTCATGTCCAGGAGTATCTAAAAAAGTTATAAGCCTATTTTCATTTTTATCATCTTTGCTTACAACTTCATAAGCACTAATGTGCTGAGTGATTCCACCTGCCTCACTATCTACAATGTTTGATTTTCGTATATAGTCAAGAAGTGTTGATTTACCATGATCAACATGCCCCATAACAACAACTACGGGTGGGCGAACTTTTTCAATTTTTTTAATTTCTTCTATCATAAATAATTATTTCTTTCTAGTTGACTCGATTTCGTTAATTTATTGCTTTTTCAAGAACGTCTTTTTCTTCAGCAGATAATTCAAATTCTGATTTACCGTTTATTATTGGCTTTGCAAAGATACTCATACGGTCACGAGCATACAAACTGGATATTACTACTCCGTTACTTTCGTCATTCATTAGAGCAATTGCAAAACTTTGATTTCCGCCACCGTCTACAAATGGGTTGAAACGTATTGTTTCTATTTTTCTTATTGATTTGTTAAGTCGATTATCAATTATAACTAAGTGTTTATCAATTTTATTTTGGGTTTCTTCTACTTTATTTATTTTTTCACCAACTAATATAATCATTTCTTCTAGATTACGTGCTTTAGTTCCAGCAAAGAATTTTTTAAATCTAAGCTCTATAGACATAATCCATAATAAAATAATAATAACAATCGCGGAAATTATATAAATTAAGATAGTAGTATTCATAACTAAAAAGAGTATATACCAATAAGGCTTTTTTTACAATGCTGTTTTATTATGTACTAGATTTTAAAAGAATTTAGACATAAATTTATGGAACTTAAAAGTTTTTAAAATTCATCACAGGGTGTTATAGTTATACATATAACTTATGAAATTATTACCCAAAAAAAATATATATTTTGACTATGCAGGAGCAACTCCGATAGACAGTAAAACTGCAAAAATAGTAGATTTCTTCGAAAGACGATTTTTTGCCAATCCAAGCGCAATTCATGCAGATGGGGTAAAAGTTAGAAATATAATAGAAGATTGTAGGGGTAAAATTGCAAAATTGATTAATGCTCATAATGATGAGATTATTTTTACTGGGAGTGGAACAGAAAGTGATGCACTCGCTATATTGGGAGTAATAAGAGGTTGGCGGATTAAAAATAAAGATAAGATTCCGCATATTTTAACAACAAAGATAGAACATCCTGCAGTGCTTGAAAATTGTAGAATACTTGAGAGTTTGGGAGAAGCAGAAGTTACCTATATTTCAGTAGATAAAAATGGGATCATAAATCTTGAAGAATTAGAAGATTCTTTAAAAGAAAATACAGTTTTGGTTTCAGTTATGTATGCCAATAATGAAATTGGAACAATACAACCAATACAAGAAATTGCAAAAATAATAAGACATTTTAAAAAATTAAAAAATCTATCTCTCCCACTTTTCCATACTGATGCATGTCAGGCAATGAATTATTTATACACAGACAATATAGAAAAGCTCGGGGTAGACTTAATGACTTTTAATAGCTCTAAAATTTATGGTCCTAAAGGAGTGGGTGTTTTGTATAAAAAAAGAAATATTGAACTTTGCCCTATTTATTCTGGAGGAGGCCAAGAATTTGGTTTACGTTCCGGGACGGAAAGTGTGTCCTTGATATCAGGATTTTCTTTTATGTTTGAAGTAGTAAATAAAATTAAACAAAAAGAGTCAGAGAGACTTATTAAAATTCGAGATTATGGGATAGAAAAATTGTTAGCTCTTTCTGGAATATCCGGATATAAAATAATTTTAAATGGTGATAAAAATAAAAGGTTACCGAATAATATAAATATTTCTATTTTAGGAATTTCAAGTGAACTTCTTGTTATAGAATTGTCAGCAATGGGTATTTTTGTTTCTGAAAAAAGTGCTTGCAAAAGTGATGATAGTAGCAAGTCTTATGTAATTGATGCGATTAGAAAGGTTTGTTCAAGAAAGGGGAAAGAGGAAGATGGTTCACTCCGAATATCATTAGGAAGAGGTACGAAAAAAAGTGATATAGATTATTTACTTAAATCTATAAATAAAATATTAGAAAAATATAAAAAATGGAAATAAAATTTATTATTTAACCATATTTTATGATATAATAGGCATATGGATATTAAAGAATTAGACAAAAAACAGCTTATTTTATTGACATTGTTGATTACTTTTGTAGTTTCGATTGCCACTGGTATTGTGACTGTTTCACTCATGAATCAGATGCCAAAAAGTGTTCCGCAGACAATAAATAATGTTATTCAAAGAACAATTGAAAAAGTTACTACTATTCAAGCTCCGGCCCCTGTTTATACTCAAGACAATACTATCGATAATAAAGCTAGTGAGAAGGAGAATGCAGTGTTAACACTTAGTAATAGTGATACATTAGTAAATATTTTTCTTAATAATGCAAAAGTAGAAACCCCCACAGAAGTAAACCCAACAGTTGAAAATATAAATATTACAAATACAGTACCTAGTCCCATTGGGCAAGGTATTATAATATCAGATGTTGGTCTAATATTAGTAGATTCAAATTTGATTAATGATATAGATTCATATAAAGTAGTATTAGATAAAACTGATTTTAATGTTTCAATTTTAAAAAAGTTTAATAATGGTTTTACTGTATTAAAAATTACAGAAAAATCATCAGTAGTAAAATCTCCAGAAGTAACTACTAACACGGACGCTGTAAGTAATACACAATAAAAAACTATTAGTTTTTTAAATTAGTAATTATAAATTAGTAATTATATTTATGCCCCCATTTAATAATTTTACAACAAAAGCAAAAGAGGTAATTCGTAAGGCTCATGAGCTAGCTATTGAGCGTGGTCAAAATCATGTAAATTCTTTACATTTATTAACCGCTCTGTTAATACAGGAAGATTCTTTGGTTATTTCTATTTTAGATAAGATGGAAGTTGATACGATGTTGCTGACAGATAACTTGATAGAAATGACAGAATCTCCTGAAAATCGTAATACACTTTCACCTTCATATCAGATTTATCTTACTCCAGATCTCGCTCAAATTATTGAAAATTCTAGCAAAGTAGCTCAAACTTTAAAGGACGAATTTGTTTCTACGGAGCATCTATTTGTTTCTTTACTTGAAGTTGCAGGTGAAGCTCGTGAATTATTGGGGCGTTTTAAAATCAATAAAGAAAAAGTTTTAAATGTTCTTAATTTGCTTAGAAATGAAAATATTACAGAATCAAATTCTTCTAAAAAACCAAAACTTCTTGTTAAGTTTACTCGTAATCTTACAACGCTAGCTAGGGAAGATAAACTTGATCCAGTTATTGGACGTGATACAGAAATAATGAGAATGATGCAAATATTATCTCGACGTACCAAAAATAATCCTATTTTAATAGGAGAGGCTGGAACTGGAAAGACGGCAGTTGCCGAAGCTCTTGCTATTCGAATAGCAAAAAATGATGTACCTGAGAGTTTAAAAGATAAGGAAGTAGTAGCACTTGATTTAGGATTGTTATTATCTGGTACAAAATATCGTGGAGAATTTGAAGAAAGATTGCGCGGTATTATGAAAGAAATAGAGAAGTCTAATGGAAAAATAATTTTATTTATAGACGAAATTCATACAATAGTTGGAGCGGGTTCATCAGAGGGTTCTCTTGATGCTTCAAATATGTTAAAACCAGCACTTGCTCGTGGGGAACTACGTGCAATAGGAGCAACTACACTAAAAGAGTATCAAAAACATATTGAAAAAGACCCAGCTCTTGCAAGACGATTTCAACCTATATATATAGATGAGCCAAGTATTGACGATGCAATTGCAATTTTACGTGGTCTAAAAGAAAAGTATGAACTTTTTCATGGTGTTAGAATTACCGATGATGCTATTATTTCCGCTGTCAATTTAAGTGCAAGATATATCACGAATAGATATTTACCAGATAAAGCTGTTGATCTTATAGATGAAGCTTCTTCTGCTTTACGTCTTGCACTTGAAAATAAACCACAAGTTTTAGAAGAATCTGATCGAAAAATTATGCGTTTTGAAGTTGAGAAAGAGGCATTAACTAAAGAGATAGAAAGAAATAAAACATCACAAAATAAAGATGCAAAAGCTAGGATGAAAGATATAGAAAAAGAAATTGCGAATCTTAAAGAGAAAACTCATGAATTGGAACTTAAATGGAAAAACGAAAAAGAAACAGTTCTAGAAATTCGTGAAATAAAAAAAGAGTTAGAGTCTTTACGCCTTGAAGCAGAAAATGCTGAGATGCGTGCAGACTTAGGGCGTGCAGCAGAAATACGTTATGGAAGAATTCCTGATTTACAAAGTAATCTAGAAACAAAAGTGTCTAGATTGAAAAAACTTCAAAAATCACGACGTATTCTAAAAGAAGAAATAACCACAGAAGACATAGCCGCGGTTGTTTCTCGTTGGACAGGAGTACCTCTTGAAAAAATGTTAGAGGAAGAATTAAATAAATTATCAAAGATAGAAGATGAGTTACGTTTACGCGTTGTAGGTCAAGATATTGCTATTAAAAAGATTTCAGATGTTGTTCGTCGCAGTAGAGCGGGAATTTCAGATCCAAATAAACCAATGGGTTCTTTTATTTTTCTCGGTCCAACTGGTGTGGGAAAAACAGAACTTACAAAAGCATTGGCTCAATTTATGTTTAATGATGATAAGGCACTCATACGAGTAGACATGAGTGAATATACAGAACGTCACAGCATTTCAAAACTTATCGGTTCACCTCCTGGTTATGTTGGCTATGATGAATCAGGTAATCTTACAGAAGCAGTTCGTCATCGACCATACTCGGTAATATTATTTGATGAAATAGAAAAAGCTCACCCTGAGGTTTTCAATGTTCTACTACAAGTTCTTGATGAAGGGCGTCTTACTGACTCAAAAGGTCGTGTAGTTAATTTTAGAAATACAATTATAGTACTCACTTCAAATTTAGGTTCTAATTTTATTCAAAAAATGGAATCACTAGGATTTAGTAATAAAACAAAAATGGATGAATATTCTCAAACTAAGGATAAGGTACTAGATGCTTTAAAAGAACATTTTAGACCAGAATTTTTGAATCGATTGGATGATATTATTGTTTTTGATATTCTTTCTCCTGAAGTTATTCGTCATATTGTTGATATTAAAATTAAAATAATTAGAGAACGTTTGGCAAGTAAGGGAATTGAGCTTGATATAAAAGATGAAGCTTTGTCTTATTTAGCAAAAGAAGGATATGATCCTCACTATGGTGCTCGACCTTTAGGTAGATTGATTCAAGAAAAGATTCTTAACCCTGTGGCTATGTTTATGATTTCTAAGGGAGTAAAGAAAGGGGATACTGTTTACGCCACTATGAAAGATAATGAGATTATTATTGAGATGAAGAAAAAGAAAATTAATCATAATATAAAATTAGATAGTAAAGTTAATTCAAAATAGTAATTAAAAAGACCTTAATTAAAATTAAGGTCTTTTTAGTAGGACCGTGAATATGCTTTTGGAACTCGACTAAAACTTTTTTTGGGGGGGTAGGACCATGAGTACATTTTTTGGTCACAAGTATTTTTCTGCTGAAAAATCTCGCGACCCTCATTTAGTAAAATGACCTACTGGGCGACTCAGCGACAACATGTGTTGGGTAGGACCGGCAGTAGCCTTTTTGAATCTTACAGATTCTGTACACCTTTTCGACAAATTTTGATAAATCAAAATTTGTAACGAAAAGCTTTTCAAATCCTACACGCAAGCCAAGCAGTTGGCTTGCTCCGACGCACAAATAAGAAAAACGGCCTTGAAGCCGTTTTTCTTATTTGTGCGTCGGGTAGGATTTGAACCTACGTAGCCCGAAGGCGACAGATTTACAGTCTGTTGTAATTGACCGCTCTACCACCGACGCATATACTAACAGGGTTAATTATACACAAATATTTAAATTTTTCAACATGATGAAAGTGTGATAAAATACTCTGTATGTCTCAACTTTATAGTAATTCAATTTTTTGGGTAGATATAGAAAAAGTTAAACCAAATCCTTTTCAACCTCGCCGTGAGTTTGATGAAGATCGTTTGAGGGATTTAGCAGATTCTATTCGTCAGTATGGTGTTCTTCAGCCGCTTGTAGTATCACGAGAAGAAATTCAGAAGGAAGATGGTGGTATTGCAGTAGAATATGAACTTATTGCGGGGGAGCGTAGATTAAGAGCTTCCAAGTTAGCCGGGCTTGAACAAATTCCAGTTATTATTCGAGTAGGTGATGATAGTATGGCTAAGCTTGAGCTTGCTATAATTGAGAACTTACAACGTGAAGATTTAAATGCAGTTGAACGTGCTCGAGCTTTTATGAGACTTGTAGAAGAATTTAAATTTACTCACACTCAGATAGGAAAGAAAGTTGGAAAGAGTCGTGAATATGTATCAAACACAATGAGACTTCTTGCTTTACCTCAAGAGATATTAGATGCACTCTCTGCAAGAAAAATAAGCGAAGGACACACCCGTCCTATTTTGATGCTTACGGACAGACCTCAGGAACAGATGGTACTATTTAAAGAAATAGTTTTTAAAAAGATGACAGTTCGTGACGCAGAAAAGGCCGCGCGTAAAATAGCTTTTGATCGTGTTCGAAAAAAGGAGTATATGCTTGATCCAGAGATTGCAGAAATGGAAGAAAAATTGCAAGAATCACTTGGAACTCGGGTTCATATTGAAAAGAAAGAAAATGGTGGTTATATTACGATTGATTTCTTTACTAATGATGACTTGCATACTATTCTTGGTTTAATTAAATCTGTCGAAGGTAGCAATCCAAATGCAATGTTAGATAAATTTGCTGCTAGTCAAGAATCACAACCTGAAGTTTCGGTTACGATTAAACAAAATATTTCAGAAGATGTAAACACTTTTATTGATGATCATCTTGTTGAAGATAGAACAAAACAAGAAATAGCAAAAACTGAGGAAGATATTGATTTATATAACATCAAAAATTTCTCAATCTAATTAAAAAAATCACTTCGACTTTAGTCGAAGTGATTTTTTTAATTAGACTTTATTGTTTACCAAAAGATAGAAATTTTGAAAGCAGGCTATTTGATTTCAAATAGACATTTATACGTTTTCGAGCAAGACTAGTTTTTGCATAGTCCAACCATTTAGATGATGGATTAGAATTCTTATTTGTTTGAATTTCTACTATATCATTATTTTTAAGTTTAGTACCAAGAGAAGAATTTTTTCCATTAACCTTTGACCCTTGTGCGTGGTCTCCAACATCCGTGTGTATAGCATATGCAAAATCAATAACAGAAGAATCTTCGGGTAAATCTATAACATCCCCCCTAGGAGTAAAAACGAAAACTCTATCTTTAAAGAAATCCATTTTTATCGATTTTAAGAATTTTTCAGGGTTATCTTTATTTTGATTAAGTTCATGTAATTGTTGAACCCACTCAAGTTGCTTAGGTATTGTGCTTTCATTTTTATCTTTTTCTTTATAGATAAAGTGAGCAGCTATACCATTTTCAGCTTTTTCGTGCATTTCATATGTACGAATTTGTATTTCTGCTATACCTCCTGTTCCTGTAAAGATAGTTGTATGCAAACTCTGATATCCATTTGCTTTTGGAGTTGCAATATAATCTTTTATTCTATTTGGCACTGGTGTCCATTCTCCATGAACCAAACCTAAGACGTGATAACAATCAGCAACAGTTTTAACCATAACTCTAAGAGCTATGATATCGTATATTTTTTCTATATCCATATCATTTTTTTGGAGTTTTTTCCAGAGTGAATATAAATGCTTCTGGCGATAATCTATTGTGACATCTTTTAATTTAGATTCTTTAATTTTTTGTTCAATTTTTTCTTTTACTTCTATTAAATATTTTTCTCCAACATCTTTTTTATGTAAAAGTAATTTTTTTACTTCCTGATATTCTTTAGGGTAAGCAAATGGAAAAGCTTCATCTTCAAGTTTACCCTTAAGTCTTCCCATAGAAAGACGATTCGCTAGGGGGGCGTATATTTCTAGAGTTTCAAGTGCAATACGTCTTTGTTTGTCGGGTCTAACATTTTCTAATGTTTCTATGTTGTGTAATCTGTCGGCTAATTTAATGACAAGAACACGTAAATCTTTTGCAACAGAAATGAAAAATTTTCTCAAGTTTTCTACATTACGTTCAATTCCTTTATATTTAACTCTACCAAGTTTAGTAACTCCTTCTACGAGTTCCACTATCTCTTCTCCAAACTCTTTTTGTAATTCTTCTCTAGTTACATCTGCATCTTCTAAAACATCATGGAGTAGACCAGCAGATATGACAACAGGACTCATCCCAAGGTCTGCTAAATTTTGAGCAGTTGTTGCAACGTGTATAAGGTAAGGATCTCCATTTTTTCTAAGTTGTCCTTCGTGTGCTTTTTTCGCAAAATTATATGCCTTTTTTATAAGGGCTTTATCATTTTCTGTTATATTTGGGGTAAAAGATATTATTTCTTCGATTGTTGGAATCATTTCTTTATTATAACGTATTGGTATTTTTTTGGAAACGACAGGTAAATGTTTTAGAGGTCCAACCTTCAATTAGCAAATTGACCTCACTGGCTAGCCGGCTTCGGCCCAGTAGGTGATTGTACTCAATCAAAGTTGTACCTTTGAAAAAATTTATTTATTACTTTTTATATTTTCCCCAAGCTTGTGCGGATTATGGTTTTTACACATCTTGTTGCTGCATCTTTCGGGAATAGTTTTTGGTTACAAGTTTTTTCTCGTCGCCACTCGAAAAACTAATAACCTTGACTCGCGGTTTTGCGTGCTCGCAAAACATCGCTCCGTCTCACAAAAACTAAAACATTTAGCGAAGGCTAAATGTTTTTATTGTTCTTTATGTTTTCTCCAAGTTTGTGCGGATTATGATTCTTACACATTTTATTTGAACAACGTTCAGGAATAGTTTTTGTGCCTTCCATCATAAGTGAGTCACACATAGGACAAATATTTCCAGTTGGTTTTGCTTTGATAGCATTTTTACAGTCTGGGTAGTTACTACATGAATAAAATATTCCAAATCTTCCTTTGCGTTCCATCATTTTGCCTTTTTGACACGTAGGACAGGTAATATCTGTCATCTTTCTTTTCATTTCTTCTTCGTCTTGTTTTATAAATTTACATTTAGGATAGCGAGAGCAAGAAATAAAAGTACCTGTACCGTCACGTCTAACACGAATCACAAGTTTTCCACCACCTGATTTTCCTTTCTTTTCTCCACAAGTAGGACACATTTCACCAGTTTCTTTTGGACCTTCAAGTTCAACTCCTTCAATAGTTTTTGCACCGTCACAATCTGGATAATTAGAACAAGAATAAAATTTTCCTCCACGTGAAAGTTTAACAATCATACTTCCTCCGCATTTTGGACATAATATATCAAGTGGAGCCTCACCCATGTTTGTTGCTTTTGCAAGTTTATCTTTTTCTTTAACGTCTTTTTGAAATGGAATATAAAAATCACTTAAAGTTTTTACATAATCTCTTTTGCCATTTGAAATATCATCTAATTTGTCTTCCATTTCTGCGGTGAAAGTATCACTTATATATTCTCCAAAATTATTTTCAAGAAAAGATGATACCACATCTCCAGTATCAGTAGGGAATAAAGTACGTCCTTCTTTTCTCACGTAGCCTCTATCTTCAATAGTTTTCATGATAGATGCATATGTAGAAGGGCGTCCGATGTCACGTGCTTCAAGTTCTTTAACTAATCCCGCTTCAGTATAACGATTAGGAGGTTCAGTCGCTTTCTCTGTGCTGTTTAGTTCTATAAGTTTTAATTCTTCACCTACTATTACTTCTGGAAGTTCAACATCTTCACCCCGTGCTCCCGTCTCACATAGAAGCCATCCAGGAAATAATACACGTGAACCATTGGCAGTAAAATCAGGAATTGCATCCTCTTTAATATTTGCAGTAATTTTTGTTTTTAATAATTTTGCGTCAGACATTTGAGAAGAAACAACTCTTTCCCAAATTAATTTATAAAGTTTATTTTGTTCTTCATTTGCACCTGCATTTATTTGTTCTATATGAGTAGGACGAATAGCTTCGTGTGCCTCCTGTGCATTTTTAGATTTGGCTTTATATACATGAGCTTCTACATACTCCTTACCATATTTTTTTTCTACGAGGGCAAGTATTTGATTTTGAGCAACTAAACTTAAATTTGTACTATCTGTACGCATATATGTAATAAAACCTTGTTCATAAAGTTTCTGGGCCACTTGCATAGTACGTGAAGGAGAAAATCCAAGTCTAGTACTAGCAGTCTGCTGAAGAGTGGAAGTTGTAAAGGGAGCACGAGGTTGCCTCTTTTGTTCACTTGTTTTTAAATCTTTTACAAACCATTTTTCTTTATTGCCTAGTTTAAGAATTTGAGTTACAACTTTTTCATCTCTAGGTTCCTCTACACAAGATAGAGTTATTTTATTATTTTTATTTGTTTCCCAAGTTCCTTCTAGTGTCCAATATTGTTCAGGAATAAAAGCACGAATTTCTCTTTCGCGTTCCATTATTATACGAAGAGCGGGGGATTGAACTCTTCCTGCAGAAAGGCCGTATCGTACTTTTTTCCAAATGATTCCAGATAAATCATATCCTACAAGACGGTCAAGTACACGACGGGCTTCTTGAGCTTTTACAAGATCTTGGTCTATGTCACGAGGGTTTTGAAGTGCATTTTGTACAGCTTCTTTTGTAATTTCATAAAAAGTTACTCTTTTAATAGGAGCTTTAACTTTTTTATCTTCATCAAGTAATTCTTTTAAATGCCATGAGATAGCTTCTCCTTCACGGTCCGGGTCAGTTGCGAGCATTATTTCTGTTGCTTTTTCAGAAAGAGATTTTAATTCAGAAACTACTTTTTCTTTACCTTTTGATATTTCATAACGAGGTATAAAACCACCAGGTATGTCTATTGCCTCTTTATTTGATTTTGGTAAATCTCTTATGTGCCCAACAGAAGCACGCACAGTGTATGCGCCGTCTAAATATTTTTCTATTGTCTTTGCTTTTGAAGGGGACTCAACAATTAAAAGTTTCATATAAATTAGTGATTAGGAACTAGTGACAAGTGATTAGGTTTTTAAAAAATAGAAACTAGATACCAGAACCTAATTCACAGTATTACACGAAAACATATTTTTTTGCAAATTCTTTGATAAATATTTGATTCTAATATACAATTAATAGATGGAAATATTTTCACAAACTATCGGTTGGATTGGAACTTTTTTAATAGTATTAGCTTATTTTTTAGTTTCTAATAATAAAATTAGTGCAACAGACAGAAGATATCAATTATTGAATTTATTCGGTGCTATTTTTGTCGGAGTTAATGTTTTTCAACAGAGTGCTTGGCCAGCATTTACGCTACAAGTAGTATGGTCATTAATAGCAATTTTTTCTTTAATAAAAATTAAAAAATAACTATATGGAAAATCAGTTAATAGTTATTAACAAAAAAAGTTCTTATGTTTGGATTATTTTAACTTTAATATTATTGGGAATAATAAGTTATATTTTTGCCGTTATTTTAGGTTTAATGAGCATTAATATCTTTTTAGAACATCACATTTTAACAATTTCCGTTGTTTCTATTCTAAGTGTAATTTTTAATTTCGTAAATCTTTTTATTCTAGTTGTATATTTTTATAAACTTTATAATTTAAAGAATGATGTTATCAAATGGACTAATATTTTTTTCTATTTTTTTATTTTTAGTAGTTCTTTGGGTTTGATTTTTAATTATCTAATGTTTTTGCCAGTTGTAGTTACTCCATGGATAATTTTAATGGTAGTCATTGCATTAATTTGGGTTACTTTTACTCATCATTTAAAAGGAATAAGGAAAGTTCAATTAGAAAATTCTTCAGTTGTTTTAGATAATAGTCAAGAAAATAATAAAGAAATAATAAAAGAAAAATCAAGTTTTATGTTTTGGGTTAAAAATAATAAAACAATTCTGATAATTATATCTGTGATACTTGTTTTAATCTTTGGTCCTACTTTGTTTATGAGTACAAAAGCAAGAATAGAATGCGGTAGAAATGCAAAACTTATTAGTAATGGTAATGGTGGATACTATTGTTCTTATTATTTTATTAATCAGCCGGAAAATGCTCAGTGCATTGATTCTAAACAATTTTGTGAACTAAAAGGTAAAACTGACAAGAGTGATTTTTGTGGTTTTAGTAGTGCTTATGGAAAAAATGTTATAAGTGTTAAAAAAGATGGAGTTATATATTTACAAGACGGACCTGTTGCTTGTAATTATTGTTGTGGGGATATAGATAAAATAGTTCCATTAGTTAAAGAAGTGAATACTTCTAAGTATGATCCAAATGGCCCTTATCCAAGCCCTATTGTAGATAGTGTAAATATGATAAATGCTAGAGGAGAGGTTGTTGATAAATGGATAAATGGGACGTTTAAAAAAATAGGCGAAGATAAAACATTTGAATACAGAGAAAAGGTTAGCTTAGATTATGAAAGTGCGATTGATAGTTGTGTTAAATTAAATTGTAAAAAAGTTTATTTTGTAGATGATACTTATATAAAATATGGTTCTGGTGCTAGATTTAATGACACAGATAATCCAGCTATTGGAAAAATTATAAAAGTTGAGTTTTATTCAAAAGGTAAAAAAGTTGTATCTTATCCTAATCCTCATGATATGTCTGACGGTGCAACTTATACTATTTTATATTCTCAAAATGGTGGGTCAGATAAGACTATAACTTATTCTGAAGATCTTTGTATGGGGGTTAAGGGTGGAGGACAATATTGTTATGAGCCTCATTATAATATAGGTGTTGTTGTAATCTTTCTTAACCCAGAGAGTAAAAATAGTTTATCAGCTTCTGAAGATAGTTCCAGTATTTTTTTTACAGGAAAAATTGAAGAGGCTGAATTAGTTAGCTATCAATATTCTTTAATTCCTGATACAGGAGAAGTTTTTCCATTAATAAATAGATAATTAAATATATGAATAATAAAAAAAGTGTTTATGTTTGGATAATTCTCGTTTTATTTATATTGGGAATAACAGGGACTCTTTGGTCTCTCGTCTCAGGATTAATTAACATTAATGTTTTATTAACTCCAGGTCTTTTATCAAATCCTACCGCAAATATTATAAGACTGGGGTTATATTTAGTTGATATTTGTCTTTCTTTAATATTTGTTTATAAACTTTACAATTTTAAACAAGATGTAATTAAATGGACCCACATTTCTTTTGCTTATATTATTGCCTATTTGTTTTTACAAGTAATACTAACTCCAAATCTTCTTTTCGCTATTCTCGCATTTATTCCTTGGATAGTTTTATCGATTATTACTATTATAATTTGGGTAACTTTTGTCAAACATTTAAAAAAACTCATTATTAATAATATAAATATTTCCGAAAATTTAGATAATGCAACACAAAATATAGAGAATGGAGAAAAA
The DNA here is from genome assembly GCA_038249055.1 of Minisyncoccia bacterium. Lineage (GTDB taxonomy): Bacteria > Patescibacteriota > Minisyncoccia > Phycocordibacterales > UBA9973 > UBA8515. Next base: position 31,150 of record JBBRWS010000008.1, on the reverse strand, counting down.
GTTGGAAAAATAGCCTCATTTAAATTATGGATTAAAAATAATAAAAAATTAGTAATAATATTATCTATAATTATTTTTATAACCGTTGTAGTACCTTTAGTTATGATTTTTGGAGTTAAAATTATATCAAAGGTTCAATGTGGAAAGGAAGGGGCGCTTGTTGGTAATTCAAGAGATGGATATAGTTGTTTTTACCAAAAAATAGTAACACAAGAATACAAAGATCGTTCTCAGTGTTTTGATTCTAAACAATTTTGCGAATCAAAAGGTAAAACAGATAAAGAAGCTTCTTGTATTCCTGGTGGTATAGATTTAACAAATAGAATAAAGATTGATGAAAATGGAAATTTTTACATAGAAGAAGATCAAGGTCCTGTAACATGTTCATATTGTTGTGGGGTAAGTACTGTTAAAAATAATTCAGTTAATAATGAAAATAAATCTATTTCTGATAAATATGACCCTAATGGTCCTATTCCAAGTCCTATTGTAGATAGTGTAAATATGATAAATGCTAGAGGAGAGGTTGTTGATAAATTTGTTAAGGGGACATTTAGAATTGCAGATACAGGAGAAATTTTTGATTATACAGAAAAATATAATATAGATAGAGGACATATGACCAATAGTACTATTAGAGAATGCATCGAAGCTAATTGTAGTTTTGTATATTTTACGAAAGATACAAGAAGAGATAACGGTGATAGAATAATTTTCCTTACAGAGGATGATACTCACTCTGTTGGTAACACAGACGATCTAATTAAGACTCAATTAATAAGTTATCAATATTTTATGATTCCAGATACTGGGGAAGTATTTCCCGTGGTTGAAAGGTAATTTTTATTTATTTTATTATCTAAAAAACATATTCGTACGCTATAGCGTACGAATATGTTTTTTATTTTTTTCTAATCTCTCCTAATTCTTCTTTAATAAAATCTTTTAATTCCATTATTGAAAGCAATGCATTCGCCTCCGCTATTTTCATGCCTGATTCGCGAACTAAATCATCACGCTCCATTGGCTCATGGAGTAGTGCAATTATTTTTAATTCTTCTTTAGAACAGTCAGCATATTTTTCTTCGTCACTTATCTCTAGTTTTTCTATTTCAAAGCCTAGAGCTTCTAAAATATCTCCACTCGAAGTTATAGGAGTAGCTCCTTGTTTTATTAGCCAGTTGGTTCCATTTGAATTTGCTGAAAATGCAGAGCCGGGAACAGCCAGGACATCACGATTATAGTCGAGAGCCATACGGGCAGTAATAAGCGTACCAGATTTTTCTTCAGCTTCTATTATTAGTACTGCTTTTGATATTCCAGCCATTAATCTATTTCTTTGTGGAAAAGAATAAAGTGTGGCAATAAAGCTCGGTTCGAATTCTGAAATTAAACAACCCCCATTGTTTATTATTTCTTGTGCAAGTCGAATGTTTGTTCTTGGGTACAAAACACTGTTGTCTAAACCTGAACCAGGAAAAGAAATAGTTGTAAGTCCTACTTCCATCGCTGTTTTATGTGCAATAGTATCTATTCCGAGGGCTAATCCTGAAACAATAACAATAGGATAATCTTTTAATCCACGAATCAACTTTTCACAAATATCTCTGCCGTAAGAAGTGTATTTACGGGAACCAACAACTGCTAAGTATATTAATTCTGGGCCAGGTAATTTTCCTCTTATGTAAAGAGTTTTTGGAGGTTGGGGGATTTCAAGTAGGGGATTAGGAAATTGTTCTGGTTTTAATTTAAAAATGTCCTCCATAATATTTAATTATTATACACTATGTTTTAATATATAAAATATAAGAATAGTCTTCTCAGAGGGCACGGATATTTAAAGGATAAAAATGTCCACTCATGTCTGTCTACGACAACGACATGTGCCTACGGCATCGCCTTAAAAGAAAAGCAGTTTTCTTTTAAGCATGCTCGGCTCGACAGCCTCCCAAGACCCTCTGATAAGACTATTTTTGTATTTTATATAGATTTGTTTGTGTATTATAATATTTTTTTATATACTGTAGATATTACTTGTCCCGTACTAAATTTTTGATTAAGTTAAATTAAGATAAAATATATTGATAGTAGGGCAGTCGGGTAATTGAGAAAAATTAGTCATAAGATTTTAGTACTGGGATGTTAGATATTAAATTCATTCGCGAGAATAAAGATATAATTAAAGAGGGTGCAAAGAAAAAACATATTGAAGTAGATATTGATAATCTTCTTTCTATTGATGAAAAAAGATTAGAACTTCTTTCTCGTGTTGAATTTTTGCGTGGAGAGCAAAATAAAGTGAGTGTTTCTATGGGTGGAACATTAAGCCAAGAAGCACGAGGACAATTGATTGAGGAAATGCGTCTCGTTAAAGATGAATTAAAAGATAAAGAAGAAGAATTACGTGCAACTATGCTAGTTTGGCAGTCTTTTATGCTCCAAGTTCCAAATGTTCCAGATATTTCAGTTCCTGAAGGTGAGAGTGATGCCGACAATCAAGAAGTTAAATCTTGGGGAGAAAAACCAACATTTTCGTTTGAAGCAAAAGATCATATTGAACTAATGACCAATCTAAAAATGGTAGATTTTGACAGAGGAACAAAAGTTCATGGCTTTAGAGGATATTTTCTTATAGGTGACGGAGCTCGTCTTTCTATGGCCATCTGGAATTATGCTCTTAATTTCTTTTCCGATAAAGGATTTATTCCAGTGTTACCGCCTGTCATAATCCGAAGAGAAACTTTTATGGGGACAGGTTATTTACCACAAGGTGAAGATGATTTATATAAAACTCAAGATGGTGATTTTCTTGCTGGTACTGCGGAAGTTCCCCTTATGGGATTTCATTCTGATGAAATTTTGAAAGCAGATGAATTACCCAAAAAATATTTAGGTTTTTCTCCTTGTTATAGACGCGAAGCGGGAAGTCACAGTAAAGATGTAAAAGGCTTAATAAGAGTTCACGAATTTTATAAATTAGAACAAGTAGTTATTTGTGCTGCTTCTCATACTGAGAGTGTTAAATATCATGAAGAAGTAAATCGTAATACAGAAGAATTTATAGAATCACTCGGTATTCCGTATCATACTGTTGTTAATTGTGGAGGGGATTTAGGAATGGGTCAAGTTAAAAAATATGATGTAGAACTTTGGGTTCCAAAGGAAAGCAAATATCGCGAGATTTCATCCGCGTCTTATTTCCATGATTTTCAAACTCGCCGTTTAAATATTCGGTATCGTGATGAAGAAGGTAAAGCAAGATATGCTCATTCTCTTAATTGTACCGCTATTCCAACCCCTCGCATATTAGTGTCTTTGGTAGAAAATTTTCAACAAGCAGATGGTACAATTAAAATACCAGAAGTTTTGAAAAAATATTTAGGTAAAGATATTATTTCATAGATTTAATATGAGAGATATACCAACATCTCCACGAATTATAGAAATAAGGCATAATCGCCGTATTCGCTTGTTTCGGTTATCTATTCTTTTTTTTATTTTACTCATTTCTATTATTGGGGCTACTTCCTATTTTTCAGGTAATAAAAATATAATTATTGATAAGGTTGTTATAACTGGTACTCATATTATAGATAAAGTAGATATTGAAGAAGAAATTTACAAAGATATTTCAGGTAAATATTTTCATCTTTTTTCTAGAGCAAATAGTTTTATTTATCCACATAAGCAAATTTATAATAATTTAATTTTAAATTTCCCAAGGATAGAATCACTTTCTATCTATCGTGATAATTTAAAAACTTTACATATTGAAATAATTGAAAGAGTAGGATCTTCTCTTTATTGTGGTCCAAATATTCCTCAAGATATAGAGCAAGTAGGAGAAAATTGTTATTTTATAAATGACGATGGATTTATTTTTGATGAGGCCCCATATTTTTCTGGAAATGTATATTTTAAGTATTATGGAACAATAGAAGGAAATATTATTAGTCCTCTCGGCAAACAAATGATTGATGTTAATCGTTTTCATGAATTAACCCGGTTTATGGATAAAATTAATTCTCTTGGTTTAAACCCTATTTACATAGTATTAGGGCAAGATGGAATAAATTCATTATATTTGAGCCATGCAGTAAATGACTCTATCCCAAAAATAATTTTTAAGAATGATAATGTACTAGAAACAATATATGACAATCTTGCTCTTTCTATGAGAAAGAGAGAATTTGCCGAAGAGATTAATTCAAAGTATAATACGCTCTTATATATAGATCTTCGCTTTAATAACAAGGTCTTATATAAGTTTCAATAATAATGAGTTCTAGTTATAAAGGAATTTAGAAAATATTCATACTCAGGTCCTCGGACGAGGGAGGATGAGGGGCCAGACCAATTCGTCTGAGTACATTCTAAATTCCCTAAAAAACAAATGAAAAAATTCTGGGATAAATTACCAAAACCGTTTTTTTGTTTAGCGCCAATGGCTGATGTCACTGATGCTTCTTTTAGGAGTGTTATCTCTAAATATGGGAAACCAGACGTAATGTGGACAGAGTTTGTTTCTGCCGATGGACTTTCAAGTCCTGGACGAGAGGTACTAAAGAATAATTTAATATTTTCAAAAAAAGAAAAACCAATCATTGCTCAATTATTTTCTTCAAACCCCATTAAAATGAGAGAGGCATCAAAATATGTAGCGTCTCTTGGTTTTGATGGAATAGATATTAATATGGGTTGTCCAGATAGATCAGTAGAGAAACAAGGAGCAGGAGCAGCAATGATGAAGGATATGAAGAAAGCAGGTGAGATAATAGAGGCGGTTAAAGATGGAATTAAAGATTCAAAAAAGAAAAATATTTCTGTTTCAGTAAAGACTCGTATTGGTTACAATAAAAATCAAATTAGTGAATGGATTCCATTTTTGTTATCTCAAGATATAGACGCACTAACTATTCATGCTCGTACTCGTAAAGAAATGTCACTAGTTCCTGCAAGATGGGAGCATGTTAAAGAAGTGGTAGATATAAGAAATAAAATGGGAGTAAAGACAAAGATAATAGGGAATGGTGATGTAAAAGATTTGGAACAGGGGAGGCTCCTTGCCTTCGAGACTGGCTGTGATGGGATAATGGTAGGCAGAGGAATTTTTGGAAACCCTTGGTTATTTTCAGGGAAAGTTCCAACTATAAAAGAAAAATTAAAAGTCATGATAGAGCATACAAAATTATTTGAAAAAATTTTAGGTGGACATAAAAACTTTGCTGTTATGAAGAAACATTATAAGGCCTATGTAAATGGCTTTGATGGAGCGAAAGAATTACGGGTAGAATTAATGGAGACAAAAATAGCTTCTGAAGTAGAAGCTATAGTTAAAAAATTTCTCAATAATCATTAATTTGTTATACTACAAATATGAAAGAATCTAAGAAAGACTCAAATATCGCATTATATAGAAAATATAGACCAGAAAGTTTTGAAGAAGTTATGGGTCAAGACCATATAGTAAAGGCTATTTCAGGTAGTTTGGCTGCTGGTAAGGTGGCTCATGCTTACCTTTTATGTGGTCCTCGTGGAACAGGCAAAACTACTATTGCGCGTATAATTGCCCGTGAATTGGGAACTTCTGTAAACGACATTAATGAAATGGATGCAGCTAGTAATCGGGGGATAGATGATGTAAGAGATATAAATGAGAGTGTTCGAACTTTACCTTTTGATTCAAAATATAAGATTTATATTTTAGATGAAGTTCATATGTTTACAAAAGAAGCTTGGAATGCACTTCTTAAAACAATTGAAGAACCACCTGAACATGTAATATTTATTCTTGCTACCACAGAACTAGAAAAAATTCCTGAAACAATTATTTCTCGTTGTCAGAGTTTTGTTTTTAAAAAACCAAATGATGTAATACTCGCTCAAGTTGTTACAAGTGTTGCAAAAAAAGAAGGTTATAAATTAGAAGAAGGTGGAGCAGAGTTGATAGCTTTACTTGCAGATGGTGCGTTTAGAGATGCATTAGGAACTCTTCAAAAAGTTATTTCTTTTTCTAGAGATAAAATAATAAATATAAAAGAAATTGAAGAAATTACAGGAGCACCTAACACCACGCTTGTTGATAGTTTTTTAGATTCAATTGCAACAAATGATATTGAAAAAGGTTTTATTTCTATAGAAAAAGCCGTTAAACAAAATATTGATATGGGTGTTTATATAAAAATGATTTTATATAAGCTTCGATATGCACTTATGCTTCGTTATGTACCAAGTGCAAAGAAATCTATTGAAAATAGTATAAGTGAACGAGACATGATTTATTTAGAAAAATTAGTTTACACCAAACCAGAACATATATCTTCATCCACACTCTTGATTTTACTTAATGCTTATCAATCGCTTCGCACTTCTATCATAAACGAACTGCCACTTGAGCTTGCTTTGTTGAAAATTCTAAATGCTGAAAAATAATAAAAATAAAATTTGGGATGTTATTATTATGGGGGGTGGTGCCTCTGGGATGATGGCTGCAGCTGTATCCGCATCTCGTTCTTTGTCTGTCTTAATTGTAGATAAAAATACGGCTCTTGGTGAAAAACTAAAAATTACTGGAGGAGGTAGGTGTAATATTACAAATAATGAGCCAGATATTCATAAATTACTTAAAGTTTATGGAGAAGGAGCTCCACATTTATATTCACCTTTTTCTATTTTTGGAGTTAAAGATACATTCACATATTTTGAAACACGAGGATTACCACTTGTTGTGCAAGCGCGTAATCGTGTTTTTCCCGCATCAGAAAAAGCAGTTGATGTTTTTAATGTTTTATATAAAGAATTAATAAAAAATAAGGTAGAAATAAGGACAAATTGTATTGTTTCAAATATTATTCATAATGATAATAAAATAATAAATATTAATACCAATCAAGGTCAATTTTATGCAAAATCTTTCATACTCGCTACAGGAGGAATGTCACATCCTGAAACAGGTTCAACTGGTGATGGTTATAAATTTTTAGAGGTACTAGGGCATACAATAACAGAACCGACCCCAGACATTGTCCCTATTGAAATAAAAGAAGATTGGGTTAAAAGTTTAGCAGGGACCACGCTTTCTTTTATGAAGATAACTTTTTGTCTCAATGGTAAAAATCAATTTTCAAAAAAAGGTAAAATTTTATTTACACATTTTGGTCTTTCTGGACCTCTTATTTTAAATAGTGCGAATAAAATTAATATACTTTTAGAAAAAGGTGAGGTAACTGCATTTATAGATTTATATCCAGATACAAATAATAGTTTACTTGAAGATAGAATAATAAAAGTCTTTGATTTAAATAAAAATAAAATATTAAAAACGATTATAAAAGAATTCGTTCCAGAGGGGATGGCTCAAGCTCTCCAAAAAGTAATCAATTTTGTGGACCTTGAAACAAAAGTGCATAGTATCACAAAAGAAGAAAGACGTATGATAGTAAAGTTATTGAAAGCACTACCAATTACTGTAGTTGGATTAATGGGGTACGACAGAGCAGTTGTAGTTAACGGCGGAGTTTCACTTTCTGAAATAGACATGAAAACTATGCGTTCAAAATTATATGAGAATTTATATGTTACTGGAGATTTATTGCATTTGAATCGCAACTCCGGAGGTTATTCACTACAGATTTGTTGGACTACTGGATATATAGCTGGGATGTCAGTTTGATTCTTGAATTTCTTTTTTGTAAATAGAAATAAGACTATATAGTAAACTTAATACTAGGGGACCAATAAGAATTCCAATTGGTCCTACTAATGACAACGCTCCTAGAATTGAAAAAAGAATAAACAAAGATGGTATTTCAGTATCTTTTGAAATTATATATGGGCTCAATAGATTATCTATCATTCCAATAAGAAGTATGGACCAAATAAGAAGGCCAAGAGCCTGCATTTGCATTCCTGTAAAGAATAAAAATAAAATTGCAGGGACAGAAACTACTGAAGTTCCTATTGTTGGCACAAATGAAGCAATACCTGCAACAACAGCCCAAATAACAGCATTAGGAACACCGAAAATCATAAAACCAAACCAAGCAAGAATTCCCTGTGAAATAGCTATTATAAATGATCCCTTAAATATTTTATTAATAGATGTTTTAAGATTTTTAAGAATTTCATTTGTATTTTCTTCTCGAAGGGGTAGAATTTTTAGTAAGCCTTTTTCCCATTGTTCTCCATCTTTTAGTAGATAAAAAAGAGTAAATATCATTAAGATGAACATGATAATAGAGTTTAGAGTTGATGAGAAAAATTTGGCTAGATTGCTCGATAATGAGGAGACCAATTCTATTATTTTAGAATGTATATCAAAATTAAAACCACTTGGTAAAAATTTTGTTATAGATGCATCTATTGTTGCTATAAAATGACCCGAAGTTCCTGAGTTTACAATATTATAATAAATATTTTGTGTTTGTATAAAGATAGCTTTACCTACAAAAAATAACGGAACACATAAAAATAAAAGAAAAATGATTACAGTTAGAATAGATGCTAACCAAGATATATTTTTAACTATATTTACTTTAATCCATAAATAGATAGGATTAAGTACCACAGCAAAAGCTGCTGCTAATATAAACATAGCAAGAAAAGGATAAAGAATTAAAAGTGTTAATATAATCGTTATTGATAATAATGTGAACAAGAAATATTTTTCTGTTGAACTTATATGCATGCGTATATTGTATCATATTTTATATAGGCGTTGAATAGTTGAAAAATAACTATTTTTAAGGTATTCTATAGGAGTTTAAATATTTGGCTTTTTTTGTCAGCGTAAGTATTTATATATTTGGGAATCGTCTAATGGTAGGACAGCGGCCTTTGAAGCCGTTAATTGGGGTTCGAATCCCTGTTCCCAAGCAAATAAAAATAACCCTTGTTAAAGGGCTATTTTTATTTGCTTGGGAAAGCGACTGAACTGCTTCAGTCGCGTCAGGGATTCGAAAGACTTTTCGTTCTCTGGCATTAGCCAGAGCGAAAAGTACCTGGCTACGTGGTAGCCGAAAGGCGTACTCGCGGTCCCTGTTCCCAAATCCATATCTCTAATTTTAAAAATTATTTATTATCATGTATAATGATTTTAGTGAAAAATAATTCTCAAAAAGGTTTCACCCTCATAGAACTTCTTGTTGTCATCTCTATTATCGGAATACTTTCTTCTGTAGTTTTAGCTTCTTTAAATTCTGCAAGAGCTAAAGCACGAGATACAAAAAGACTTTCAGATTTAAGAGAGGTACAGAAAGCTTTAGAAACATATTATAGTGATAATGGTAAGTATCCTTATTCCCCAGGCTGGAGAGGAAATTGCTCTTATTATGGTTCTTATGGTACCACAGGAGCAACAGGTTATATTCCAAATCTTGCACCAAATTATATTAGTATCCTACCTCTTGACCCTAAACCTATTGGAACTAATGGTTGTTATGTTTATAGATCAAATGATGATAATAATTATAATTTTGTAATATTTACTACAGTAGAGGGGAATGTTCCTGAGTCTCTCGAATATTCAAATGGTACAACAAAATCTTTCTCTGTTTATACCCCTGATGCTAAAAATTATTAATTATTTAATTATGTCTAAGTTCAAATATCAAAAAGGTTTTACTTTAATTGAACTATTGGTTGTTATTGCAATTGTAGGCACTCTTTCCACTATTGTTTTGGCGTCTCTAAACAGCGCTAGAGTAAAAGCTCGAGATGCTGTAAGAAAAGCAGATATACAAAATATTTATAAAATGCTTGTTATGTACCATCTTGAATATGGAGGTATTCCTAGAACAAGTGTATATAGTGATGCAAATTCTGGTGGTTGGGATTATAGTTCTCAACCATTAGGATCTCCAACATTTATGAATTTTTTGGTGACCGGAGGAATAACAAAGCAAGTCCCAATTGATCCTATAAATGACATGACTGGAGATATGTCTCCAGCTGGAACTTATGCTTATAAGTATTATTGTTATACAGGATCTGGTCTTGCTCTGGGTTATAGAAACGAATCAACTGGTGCAGCAGTTTGGTATTCTAGATATCAAGATCCTGATTTTACTTGTTTATAGTCATTTCTGTATTAAATTAAATTGTTTTTATATTGTATAATGATTTTAGTGAAAAATAATTTTCAAAAAGGTTTTACCCTCATAGAACTTCTTGTTGTGATCTCTATCATCGGAATATTATCTTCTGTAATTTTGGCTTCTTTAAATTCTGCTCGTTTGAAAGCTCAGCTAACAAAAATAAAAGCAGATGCTCATTCTATAGAAGTTCAGATATCTGCAAAGCGATTAGAACTAGGAAATACAACAGGTCAAATTACCGGTAATTATTGTTCTGATTGTGCCTTTAGAAATTCATTGCCATTAAATGATGCTTCAAATGCTGCTGGTTTAATTATATTAAATAATAATTGGTCCAAATTAGGTTTTTCTAATCCACCACTTGATCCATGGGGTAATCCTTATGTATTTGATGAAAATGAAGGTGAGAGTGGTGGATGTGGTTACGACACTTTTCATAGTACAGGACCAAATGGTATTTTAGACTATCCTTCAGCTGTCCCAACCCCTGGTGTGGTTACTCTTACTAGTGGTGATTATCATTTTGGGGTCTCTCATTTTATTTGTCCATAATTATATTTTCTAATTTTGTCCCAAACGGTAAGTAATTAAAAAATCATCTTATTTTATAAGATGATTTTTTAATATTATTTATTTTTTAACCTCAATTTTAATTTTATGGGCGCTTTCTTCTTTTTTTGTTTTAGGTAAAATAATTTTTAAAACACCATGCTTGTATTCTGCAGAAACGCCCTCCTTTTTTACAGCCTGGGGAAGTGAAACTACTCGTTCAAATGAACCCTTTTTAATTTCTTTATGGTAATAGTGTTTTTTCTTTTCTTCTTTTTCTTCTTCGTGAGTACCTGAAACATGTAACATATTGTCCTCGACAGAAACATCAATTTTATCTGGATCAACCCCAGGTAAATTCATTTTTGCTATTATGTTTTCTTTTTCCTCATACAAATCAACTGCTAAATCTGAACCGATTTTACCAAATGGTTGAACTGGTAATTCTTGAAAAAAATTATCCACATCACTAAAAGGCTCCCATTTTATTATAGACATATTATATATATTAAAATAATAATTAAAAAACCCGAATCAAAATTGATTGTGGGCTTCTGGAACCTCTAGTTTTTTGTATTTTAATTATATCATTTTTTTAAGGGTAACAATAGCTATATTTTTATAATAATTCAATTTTGATATAATAAACTTATTAAACTATGGAAAATTTACACCATTGGATTAGAGATTATTTTTATGCTTTTCACAGGCAAGGTTTTTCTTTTTTATATACAAAGCCACCATCTCATTATTTAGGATATATCTTAGAAAATAAAAATCCAATCATTCTTATTCCCGGATTATTTGAAAAGTGGTATTTTATGAAAGAGATTGCAGATCCGCTGTCTTTACTTGGTCATCCTATATATGTTCTCGAAAATTTAGGATATAATACTGATGAAATACACAAAGCAGCTAATTTAGTAAATGAATTGATAAATGATAAAAAGTTAGAAAATATAATTATTATAGCTCATAGTAAAGGAGGAATAATCGCAAAGGATATATTAGTTTCTTTTAATAAGGACAAGAAGGTAAAGAAAGTTATAACCATAGCAACTCCATTCGGGGGAAGTGGTATAATAAAATATTTACCACATAAAAATTTAAAAGAACTTTCTCCTCAAAGTGAAATTATAAAAAAATTATCCAAAGAAAAAGAGGTTAATAAAAAGATTATTTCAATATTTGGTACATTTGATAATCATGTTTGGCCTGAGACTAGCTCATACTTAGAAGGTGCTAAAAATATTCAAATTAAAGAATATGGTCATCATAAAATTCTTTCGAATAAAGAAGTTTTAGAAATTATTTTATTTGAAATAGAAAATAATTATTAATGACTGGATTATTTGAATATTATTAAATTTTTATTTTAAAAGGTAGCTATTCATTATTTAAGTTTACATAAAAAGTTGACCCAATCCCTTCTTTCGACTCAAACCAGATTTTACCGTTTAGTTTCTCAACTATTGATTTTAGAAGGTAAAGACCAAGTCCTGTACCAGATGGTTCTTTTGTTTTTATGTTATCAGAACGAAATAATTTTGTGAAAATACGACTTTTGTCTTTTTCTGGTATCCCGTATCCACTATCTTTTACAGAAATAGAAGTAACTTTATTATTTTTTTTGATTGTTATTTCGATTGTTCCATTTTGAGGAGTATATTTTACCGCATTGCTAATTAAATTTTGGAAGATAATTTTAGCAGGTTCTCTTCCTATATTAAGAGTTGGAACATTGTCTCCATATTTTTTAATGATATTTATTTTTTTATCAGAGATTTCAATTGCTAATTCTTCTAAAACCAAATCCGAGATTTTTAGTAAATCTACATATCCTTTCTCAGTATTAAATTTATCTGATTCTATTTTTGTAATTTCCAAAAATTCTGTAACTAGTGCCATCATTCCTCTAGTAATTTCATAAATTTTTTCTATGGATTCTTTTTGTTTTATGTTAGCTATTATATTATTATCTTTTAAGAGCATTTCCAACTTCCATGATATAGCAGTAATTGGAGTTTTTAATTGATGAGAGGCAAATGAAATAAATTCATTTTTTCTTTTATCTAATTCTTTTTCTTTAATTAAAATAGAACGAGCAATTGGAATTGTAAGAAAAATTATTAGTATAATAATACATATAATAAACAATATAAATAATTCTTGCATCTTTTGGGTTGGAGCTAGAGCTTCTTTTTTGTCAATTTTTACTACAATTCCCCAATCAACAGATTCTATATAACGAGTCGCTGCAAATACTGATATGCCTCTATAATCTACTAGGTTGTTAAAAAAATTCTCTTCGCCATTTATAGCATGTGTAATAGCTATATCAGTTCTTTCTTTTGATACAATTTGATTAAGCCCTGCATTTTTGTTGAAACGAATAGGGGCTAAATACAGAGCATTTCCATTCCCGTCATTTTTACCTAGTAAGGTTTCTCCTGTTTCTCCAAGTCCTGTGTAGTCATTTACTAAATTAATTATATCACCAGAATCAGTAGCTAAAATAATTATTCCTAATGTTTCTCCGTTTAAAATCAATAAATCGGTTAAATAATGGAATATAGTATCATTTTCGTCTTTATTTAAAAAAGAATAATTTTTATTTTTTAAACTTTTATTGAAATAATCTTCAGAAGAAATATTTATTCCCAAAGTAGAAGAGTCTGTTGAAGATATTACTGTTCCTTTGGTATTTGTTATTAATATTTTTTTTATATTTTCTGAGCCATCATTTGCTTCTTTTAAAATATTATCAATGTTTTTTTGAAGCAAAAGAGTTGGTTTTGTATTGAATTGTTGTATATAAGAAAGTAATTCAGACTTATTAGAAAATAATTCTATTAATGTTTTATCATTTTTTAGGTGATCTTCAATACGATTTTTTTGGATTTGAGCAATTGAATCAAGTCCTTTTAAGGTATTTTGTTCCAGTTGTATTTTGTAATTTGAGAAAAAAATAAAACTAGCAAATACCAATGGAATAAGTGCAATTTCTAAAACAAAGAAAATAAATTTTGTATTAAGTTTCATTTTTTATTTCTAATTTACTAATAGTAATTAAAACATAACTTAGCAGGGTAAGGGCCATCGCGGTATTTAGAGCCATAGGTATTGTAGAATCACTAAATTTATAATAAAGAAAAGGAATTTTAATCACATAGCCTATTATGGCAACTAAACTAATTATAAAAATACAATATCCTAAAAATTTAATTTTTTTTAAATTTTTGGAATTAGAAAATAAAGCTAAGAGGTTGATTAATCCAAGTAAAATAAAACAAATCATAGTAGAAATAGAAGGTGCTCGGGCTATTGTAGTATTTATAGATTCATATTGCTGGCTTTGTATAAATAAGTTTTCCATTCCAGTTTGAATATTCAAAAAAACACCCATTAAGATAGTAATATTGATTAGAAATATTATAAGTGCTATACCCGAAATAATTAAATGAAATAATTCTGAATCTTTTTTTATAGTTTGATATATAAAATAAATATCTATTGCACTTAAGAAAAACATTAAAGCGGTAGGGAAGGACATATTTATTCCTAGGGGGATAATTCTAGTCAATGAATCAATATCAAAAATCCAACCGATCATTACTATTATTCCATAAAATCCAATAGTAAGAGCTAAAATTTTAATTATTTTATCATTCATATTTTTTATAAAACATCCTGTTAAATATATCTTTATTTTTTTTAGTAGTGTAATAGAATTCTTCCGCGAGAGATTTTTGTTCTAGTTATTTATTTCTGTTTTGGTTAGAATTTATACAAATAATCGTACTTTTTTAAAATACCGACAGTAAAAATCCGAACCAAAATTGATTACGGACATCTTGTGCCTCTAGTTCTTTGTTTACATATTATAACAAATTATAATATGTAAACAAAGAACATTTTTTGATATAATAGTGTTATGAAACGTAGCCACATAATTATCGGGATTATTTTAGTAGTTTTAATTGCTTTTAGTTTTTATTTAATATTTCACTCAAAACCAATAACTAATTATCCATCAAATGGTACCGATATTATTGCCTTTGGAGATTCGCTTGTTGAAGGATATGGTTCAACGAAAGGGAATGATTTTGTGTCATTACTTTCTCTTAAAATCGGTAAGCCCATTATAAATTTGGGCCGTTCTGGAGATACAACAGCAGATGGAATTGCTCGCATAAATCAACTTGATAAATATAATCCTAAAATAGTACTTCTGCTTTTGGGTGGAAATGATAGCTTGAGGAAGATACCTATAGTTGAGACTCATAAAAATTTGGCAGCTCTAATTGAAAATATCCAATCACGAGGAGCAGTCGTTATTTTACTTGGAGTAAGAGGAGCCCTTTTTAATGATCGTTTTGGTAAGGAATTTAAAAATCTAAGAGATGTTTATCATACATCTTTTGTATCTGATGTATTAGATGGACTTTTTGGAAATGATAAATATATGTCAGATCAAATACACCCCAATGATATTGGTTATAAAATAATTGCTGATCGTATTTATCCAGTGCTTATTAAACTCCTAAATTAATTAACAAAGTTTTATATATTTTCAAAATGATGAAACATATTTCTATCTTTTTTAAATAAATATAGTGCTATATGAAAAATAGTATAAGTAATGAAAAAAGCAGCTAATACATCAATTGAATAATGAAGATGTCCCAAAAGAACGACAGTAGCAAACATTAAGGAAAAAACCAAGAATATATATCTAATTTGTTTATCATGCCAAAATATTAATGCCAAAAGAAATGGCATACCAGTATGACCTGAGAAAAATAAATCAGCCCCAAATGATGTTTTATTAAGAAGATTGGAATCAATAACTAACTGTGATGGGAATGGTCCTAAATGTGTTAAAGTAATAAATATTGATCTTACTATAATAAACAAAGCTACACTTTTTATTATAAAAGGAATTCTTTCTGGCTTATATAGACAAATAAAAGTAGAAAATAATGCAAATATAAATGATCCATATATAAAGAAATTATCTACGTCATATACTCTTATATTTGAAAGTATAATATCTGTCACTGAATTACTCGCATTTTCTGTTGCGTATGTCCCAGCATAAAAATTTATAATAATACTTATTATAAAGAAAACAATAGACACTCCCAATGAGCTCAAAAATTGTTTATATATAAAAAGATTTTTATATTCGGATATTTTTTTCTTCATGTATGGTAAGTATTAATAATTATATAAATATATAATTATTAATTAATTTTGTCCAATAAATTATTGTCTATTTTTTTAATAAATTTTTCTATTAAAGTAGATACTTCATTAAAATTATTTAATACTAAAATATGATTTGTATTTTCAATAATAACTATTTCTGAACCAGTTACCATGCTGTTTATTTCCATCGCATATTTTACGGGGAAAACAGTGTCATTTTTGCCGTGTATTATAAGTGTAGGAACTATTATTTTTTCTAATATTTTTTGTCCGTCAAAAAAATATGTTTGTTTTGTGCAGTAAAGATACGTTGTAAGACTAGTATTTTTTATATCGGCGTACATTCTAGGTATATTCCAGTCACCACTATTTAAATATTTTGAATAATCAATATGTTTGCCCGCTTTTATTGATTTAGGAATAGGTAACAAGCTTACAATTCCATAAACAAATGGTTTTATAATTTTTGCAGAAATCATATCCTCAACCTTATATTGAGGGCTTAAAAATATAATACCACTTATCATGTCTTGGTATTTGTCAGCAAAAGCTAGCGTTACAAGACTACCAAAGGAGTGACTAATTATAATAATTTTTTTTATATTTAAGTACTCTAATAAATTATGGATATCTTCGGCAAATAATTCTATTTTGTAGGATTCATATTCTTTTGGTTTAATAGATTTTCCATGACCTCTTAAATCAACAGAAAGTATATTAAATTTCTCTTTGAATTTATTTTCATAAGGAATCCATGCTGATGAACTACCTGAGACTCCGTGAATAAAGATAAGAGTAGTCTTATCTTTATCAAAATTATTTTTCTTATAATATATACTCTCTCTAAATATAAATTCTTCCATCCTATTGGTAAAATTTTAAATTAATAATTTTAATTCTATTACGAGATTTATTATCTGTTTAACGTTAAATAATAAACTTCTTCAAGTTTATCAACACTTTTTTGAATATCATAATCTTTACTTTTTTCCAGACTAACCTTACCCATATCTATGCGTAGGTTTGAATCATTTATTAATATATTAACTTTTTTTGCTAAATCTTCTGGATTTTCTTTATTAAACAAAAAGCCATTTTTATCTACAAAAAAACGAGAGGCACTCATTTTGGAATCAGAAATAATTATAGGTTTACCGCAAGCCATTGCCTCGAGTACCACCATACCTTCAAGTTCTGCCAGTGAAGGAAGTATAAATATATCACTTGCATTATAAGCTAGTATTTTATCTTCCTCACTAATTAATCCTAAAAAAGTAACAAATTTATTTGCACCAATATCATGAGTCATTTTTTTTAACTTTGATTTTAAATATCCATCACCAACTATCATAATATGGGTGTTAGGATTTTCTTTTATAATATGAGGTACTGCTTTAATAATAGTATCAATTGATTTTTCAGGGAATAGTCTTCCGACAAAAAGTAATTTAATAGTATTTTCAGGAATACCAAATTTTTTGTAAAAATTTCCAATTTGTTTAGGTTTAAATTCTTGTGTATTTATTCCATTACTAACGATATGACTCAACTTATTTTTATTGCTTAATTTATCTAGCAAACCACGTGCCATCTCTGTTGGATAGATTAATGATTCCGCTTTGTCATATGTCCAGGTAAGATATGAATTCCATAGGTTCGATAACGCCGGTTGAATAATTTTCGGCATATCCATAAATAAATTTTCTGGTTGAGAATGTGAGTGTGCAATAATTTTAATATCAAGAGAACGGGCTGCTTTTATTGCCATAATTGAGCCAGACATCGGTAAAATAATATGTACTATATCAATATTTTCTTCTTTAAATATTTTTTTTAATTCATTTACAGTAGGGAAGGCTAAATGCCATCCGGATGATTTTGGGACAGGAATACTTCGGAATCGATATGCTTTTACGCCCTCGTGGTAACTATGGGTTTTATTTTCCTTAGAGCGGGCTCCAATAAAAATTACGTTATGTCCTCTTTCTTTTAGTAATTTTGCAAAGCGTAATGTTGAAACAACAACACCAGATTTATTACTTCCGATTGGGTCACAAACCATTGCGATATTAATTTTTCGCTTCTCGTTTAATTTCATTTTTATTGATTAAATTTCTTTTTTCTTTAGATATTGATTAATATATCTTAAACCTAACACAAACGCGATAATAATAAATATAGCAAATATTATTTTCATAGGTCCTGTTATCATTAAATAAATATTTCCTAAAAAATATCCAATAGCGACTATAAATGCTGTCCAGATAAAACCACCAATTAAATTTAGTATTACATAGTTTTTAAATGGAACTTTAAAAATTCCTGCCACTATGAGAACAATAAAAGCAAAGCCCAGCCCCATTGTAAGTTTAGAAATAATTAAAATTTTCTGGTGATATTGTTTGAAGCGATTTTCTACTTTTGATATTACTAACGGAGTAATACCCAAAAAATGTCCGTATTTGAATAATACTTTTCGTGTTCCAAATCTACCCAAACAATACCACAATATATCAGCAGTAAAATCTCCAGCTACTAGAGCAAAATACATTGGTATAAAATCAAATTGACCTAGTCCATATAAAAATCCACTTACCATCATTACTACTGGGCCTTCAAAAATTGTACCAATAAAAAGCAAAACATATTTTGAAGATTCAAGCCAAAGAACTATATTATTAAAAAAAATCTCCATAATTTTTTGAGTTGTCATAAAAATACTTATGATAAATAATTTGCACTTTTATTTATTTACCAAAACATATTTTATAGAAATGCCCTTAGTTAAATAGGGTATCTCGATGAATTGTATAACAATTAAAGATTATATTCAATCCGCTTGTAAAAGATAAAGTTACGGATACTATCTTTTATGGAGAATGAAATTTATAAAAAGCTATTGACAAATGTACTTAAAAGGTATATAATAAAAGGATGAAAAAAGCTTATATTTTATTCTCAATATCTTTATTATTCATTGGTTTTGGTGTTTTATTAAGTCCAAGTGAAGCATCTGCTTATGGGGGTTCATATGATTGTTTTACAACCTGCGGTTATAATAACTATAATGGATACGGTAATAACAATGGCTATGGTTACAATAACAACTACAATGGCTATGGTAGTAATAGTGGTTACGGTTACAATAACTACAATAATGGATATATAAATAATTACGGTTATAATAATGGCTATAGTTATTACAATAATTATAATAATGGATACGGTAGCAACTTCGGATATAACAATGGATATAGTTATAACAGTGGTTATAATAATGGTTACTATAATTACAACAATGGCTACGGAAATAATAATGGCATGATGCGCTGGTAATTGCTACAAAAATTTTAAATTAAAAATAAAAAAGCCCTCCGAATTTCGGGGGCTTTTTTGTTGATGAATTTAATTAAATTAAATTAAATAACTAATTTATTAGAGAGAAGATAATCCACAGCGTTCTTTGCATAATATGAATCATTTTCATCTTTCATAAGTTTTCCAAGGAAATTAAAATCATCTCCGAGGGTCACTATTGGGAATTCTTTGTCACCTAATCCGCAGGCAGACAACAATCCATTACAGAGACAAGCCCTACCTAATGTATCTTCAATTTCTCCACCCTTATGAGTGTATAAATATTCAGGTTCAGCAGAGCATCTATAGCCAACAGTTCCATTTGGTTTTTCATAAAGAGTGCGAAGGCATCCTTGATCACAGATACGAGGTCTTAACTCATATATATAGTCATCGGAGAGAGTTCCAGGCACATTCGATACTTTAAAAGGATATCCAGTTGGAGATACCCGCATGTCAGTTTTAACATGTAACTCATTATTAAAACCAAGTTTACAAACCTTTCTACGGATTAAATAATCCATATTAGATTCTTCACAGAGTGCAAAGATTGATCCAGCTTGAATTCCTTTTGCGCCAACAGATAATGCCCATTTGAGTTTTTCTGGGGTTGCATAAGAGCCTCCAATCCAAAACGGTTTACCAAGTTTGGCTATTTCAGAATAATTAACTACATCTTTTATTCCATAGTCAATTTTGTTTCTAGGTGGAGCATTATGCCCACCAGCAGTAGGCTCTTCGATAACAAAACCATAAACACTTTCATCCGGAAGCTTTGTGGTAAACATTGTTGCCAATAAGTTTGAAGAAATTATTGGAAGGAATCTGGGCTTTTTAAGAGAAGGAAGATCTTCTCCAAAAAAACTTTTTGGATCAAAATTCATTTCATACTTTGTGATATTTTTTCCTATAACAGGAATATTATAACTCACAACATTTCCTTCAAAGATATCATTGATAACTTTGGGAATTTGCAAAGGGATTCCTGCCCCCATTGATATCTCGTCTACTCCAGCAAGCATAGCTCCTGTAATAGCATAGATGTGAGGCATTGATACTTTTTCCAGATAATTAATACTTATCGGATTCTCGTGTTCCTCTTTTGCTAACCAGACAAATGCATAATTTGCACAAACTGTCAGAGCTATTAAAAGATTAGAGGGATTGATAGTAAAAAAAGGTACTGGCTTAAAAGAAGAACCTTTTTTTATTCCATCTTTTACAAAATACTCATCTAATACTTTTTCCGCAAATAGAGGAAAAGGGAAGTGTGCTAAGGCTCTCCTGATATGACCACCAGTATCGCCATTTTGTAAAATGCGGGCAACTACAATGTCTAACGCGGTCCCAGACAGTGTCCCTATCTGGTCAAGCATTGACATAGTTCTTGCTAGAAACCAATCGGAGATATTAATCCCCATGCCTCCTAGTCTGATTTTGGGATATTCTTTACTATTTTCCATACCAAATTTAGTTATTTTTTGAAAGAAAGTTTTCCCGAATAATAACACAAATTTATATATTTACAAGATAAAAACCCTCGATTTTGTCGAGGGTTTTTATTGAAAATTAATTTTCTTCTTGTGGCTTTTCTATTGTTAGAGTTTCGATACTGATAGTATCACCTGTGATTCGCATGACATCTTTATCTATTTTTCTAAATTCATGATTTGATTTATTAAAATGGTTTACTGTTGTGGTTAGGGCGTTACCAAGTTTTTGGTGCATTTCTTCAAAACTTCTCAAATGATTACCTAGTTCTCCAACTCTTTTTACAATATCTTTTGCGCTCTCTTCTATTTGCATAGCTTTCAATCCTTGAAGAACAGTTTGAAGATAGGCCAGAAATGAAGTGGGGGAAACAATTATAACTTTGTATTTACTTGCAGCACGTTGAATTAAATTTTCAGTATCTTCTGAGATTGCTCCAATTTTATTTATTAATAAATCATAATAAATTGCTTCGTGTGGAATAAACATAAATGCAAAGTCCATAGTACCTTCTTCTGGTTGAATATACTTAGCAGTTTCAACTATGCGATTTTTTAAATCATTAACAAAAACTTTTTCAAGACGGTCTTTTTCTGTTTTGTCATTTGTCTCTGAGATTCTATTATAATTTTCAAGTGAGAATTTTGAATCAATAGGAATAATTTTATCTTTTACAAAAACTGCTGCATCTACTATTGTTCCATCGGGGAAAGGATATTGCATTTGATAGGATCCAGGAGGCATAGTATTTTTAAGTAACGTTTCTAAATAGTATTCTCCTAAGACTCCACGTTGCTTTGGATTTTTAAGTATATCTTGTAGATTCTTAAGTTGGTCAGCAAATGAAACGACTTGTTTATTGGTTTCATCTAGTCGTGTAATTTTCTCAGTAATATCTGCAATTATTCTTGATGTTTCTGAAGATTGCATACGAATAGACTGGTTCATTTCTTTTTGTGATTCACCGAGTTTACTATCTATATTCCTAGATAATTCATTTATTTGAGTAAGAAGAAGTTGAACAGAGCTGTCATCCTTTACGATGGTTTCTTTTTTGAGATAAAAAAATAATCCTATGACAAGGGCAATGAGTATTCCAAGAAAAACAATTGTTAATATTTCCATCCCAAATAAAATTTATTAATTGATAATATTTAATAATTAAAATCTTTACATGTCTACATATTAATGAAAATATTAAGTTTCATTAAATTTTAAACGGGACACGTATATTTATTGTATCATAATTCTATAGTAATCTACCGAGATAGTGTTTTAGTGTATATATCCAATCCTCCTCATTATCAGACCCACTTTGTTCTTTTTGATTAAGCATCCATTCTAAATATCCTGGATCCACACGAGCTACATCAGCTACTGTTTTACCATTATGTTTTCCAAAATTAAATAAATTCATAATAGACGGTTTGCTTGAAATATCTATCATTTTATTAATTGCTTCTTCTTCACTTATACCATCTTCTTTCATTATTTTATCAAGTAATCTTTCATATAATTTTTCAAGAACGAGTACGTCTCCGAGTGCGTCATGTGCACTTGCCTCTATATCTATATCTAAATAGTATCTCAAGTACTGAAGTCTATATTGAGGAATAATATTATTTTTATCTAGAGCGCGAGCTACTCGAAGTGTACAAATAGTGTTGGCTGGAGTTATTCCTTCTTTTTTAATTATTTCATAATCAAATTTATTATTATGGGCCACCATAACTGAGTCAGGGGATTCAAGTAAAGTTTTAATTTTATTATATTCAGGACTCTCTTTAAAAACTTTTTTGTCTGCTACCATTTTATTTGTTATGTGGGTTATTGCACTAGCTTCAGGAGGAATAGGAATAGCAGGTTTATATAATTCACAAAAAGTTTCATCTTTTGTTTTATATGCTAACTGACAAAGGAAATCTTTTTTTGGTTCGTTTCCTGTAGTTTCTGTATCTAAAAATATAATTTTTTTCATATTTATATAATATCACCTTAATAAACACAAACAAAATAGTTCTTATCAAAGGGTACAACCCAGTAGGTGATTTTACTAAATCAAAATTTTTGCTAAAAATTTTTTCAGTTTTAGCACCGCTGCGCTCCAAAGCCCCTTTGAGAAGACTATTATATATGAACCCATTTTTTTACACATCTGCTTTTGCTTTATAAAATATAATCAAGTAATAAATTTAGTACATATTTGCTATAATCCATATATGAAAAATATTACCTTCTTAAATAATTGTTCTGTTCAAAACTGGGCTTCATCTAAAGACAAGGAATTCAGATTGAATGCTAATAATTATATCAGTTTTGTTATTAATCAATCCTCATTTTTGTCAGAAGTTAATAATATTTCTGTTGAGTTTTATCAGGAGGGGGTAAGTTCTATTGTTGTTAAATTGATATTATTAGACGGGAGAAGATATGTATTAAAAACAAGTAGTAGAAATAAAATACTAAAATCTGAAATCATTTCACTTAAAAAATGGAAAGAAGTAGAAGTCACTGTTCCTAATATTTATGAAGAGGGAGATCAAGATCAATCATCTTATTATATAATGGATTATTTTGATGGTTTAACTATTAAAAATAAGATAGATGATAATTCTATTAGTTTACAAGATGTTGGACAAATAATGGGTACAGCTTTAAATAGAATGCAAAAGGTTTCTGGTGTTGGATTTGGATTTCCTTTTGTGGAGAAGGGTAATCAGCTCGTAGGTCCTATTCTTTTACTGAAAGATTATTTAGAGTTTGAATTTGTAAATTCAGATAAATTTGATGTTATATGTAAAGAATTTCCTGAAACAGAATGGAAAAATATTGCTAATTCTCATATGGAAAATATTTTGAAAGAAAATGCTACAACTTCTTCATTTCTTGGAAATATGGATTTTAGCCCTCGCCATTTTTTTGCGACTGAAAATCCTACAATGTTCGATCCATTTCCTGAACTTATTCCAGAGTATTTTGATGTAGCTTTTTATTTAATACCAGAAAGGGGAACATCAGAGGGAATTCCTTATTCAATTCGTAAATCAACCCTAGATTTTTATTTATTAATAAACGGTAAAATTAATAATGCTTTATTAAGCTCAGCTCTTTGGCTCTTAACCTATAGAAAATGTGCAAATCTTTTGAACCAACCAGATGATACTCGTTCTATAAGAGCACGTCATATGTTATCGATAATTTCAAATAAAAAATCAATGAATGAATATTTAAGCCTGTATTCTTTAATTGATTAAAACTGGCTACATCTTTTTACTTAAATATCACCTTTATGATACAATATAAGCATGTCATTACATGAACAAATCAAAAACAATTTAAAAGAAGCAATGAAAGCTCGTGATACAGTTCGACTTGAAGTTATGCGAGGTTTTATAACTGCTTTTACAAATGAATTAGTAGCCACAGGAAAAACACCACAAGATATGTTATCTGATGAGCAGGCCTTAGCTGTTATTACGCGTTCTTCTAAACAACGTAAAGACTCCATTGAACAATTTACTAAAGGTGGCCGTATGGATTTAGTTGATGTAGAAAAAGAGCAACTTGCCATTATAGAAGAATATTTACCCAAATTAATGGATATTACTGAAGTAGAAAAATTTGTAAAAACTAAATATGATGAATTAGAAATTAAAGATGTTACAAAAAAAGGAATGTTCATGGCATCTCTTATGAAGGATTTAAAAGGAAAAGCAGACGGTGGTATGGTTAAAGAAGCTGTCGATAAATTATTTATTTAAATTATTTTGGTGAATGAATTCACTAAAACTTTTTTAATAAAATTATTATAAATTTAATTTGCTTTTTATTTAATAATATATCTTAGCAATAATGTTATTTTGATAAAAAGTTTAGGATAATGAAAATTTTTGTACGTTGGATTATATTGTCTCTCGCAGTTTTTATTACAACGAAAATTATTTCTGGAATATCTGTTGACCCTATATGGACTACTCTTATTGTGGGGGCTTGTTTGACTTTAATTAATATGTTTATTAAACCTATTATTAATATACTAACACTTCCAATCAATCTTATAACTCTTGGTTTATTTTCGCTCATTATTAATGGAGCTATTTTTTGGTATTTAGGAACTCTAATTGATGGTTTTCATGTCACAACATTTTATGCAGCCTTTATGGGAGCATTAATCGTTTCGGTCATTAATTGGATATTGGGTAAAATATTCCATTTTGATTAATATATATTATGCTGACTATCGGTTTTATTAAACAATTTGTTGCTGAACATGCGAATATCGTATATTTGTTAATTACTTTAGGGGTAGTGGTTGAAGGTGAGATAATGGTAATTATTGCTGGAATTTTTGCGCATCTGGGTTCTATTAATTTATATTTTGCTTTTTTAGCTACAATTGCTGGAGGAGGCATAAAATCAATTGTAGGTTATGGTATCGGATACTATTTACAAAATAATCATTCTGATAAAAGATTTTTAATTAAAACGGAAAATCGTATAAAATATTATTTACCAAACTTTCTAAAAAAACCCTTTTGGTCAATATTTTTATCTAGATTTTTGATACTTGGAATATATTGGTTTGCATTAATCTATGCCGGGTATAAGAAAATAAAATTACGTACTTTTATAAAAGCGGAAGCATCTTCTCTTTTAACTTGGACAATCGCGATGCTTTCAATAGGGTATTTCTTTAGTTTGACTGCACTTTCAATTAGTCGTGACGTTCGTAATTTTCTTGGTATAATACTTATATTCTTTATTATGTTTTTCGTTTTAGAAAAAATTATTGCATTTGTGATAGAATTATTTGAATTACAGGAAATAGAGGAATAAAATATATGTCATTTTTTAAAAAAAAGAAAATATGTGTAACACACAACGGAGCATTTCATACTGACGATCTTTTTGCTACAGCTGCGCTCTCAATATTAAATAATGGAAATATTAAAATCATCCGTACTCGTGACTCAGAAGTTTTTAAAAAGGCCGACTATGTATACGATGTAGGGGGAGATTATAATCCTACTAATAATATTTTTGATCATCATCAAAGAGGAGGTGCTGGAAATAGAGAAAATGGTATTCCTTATTCATCTTTCGGTCTTATATGGAAAACTTATGGTGAAAAAATTTGTGGTTCCAAAGAAGTTGCATTAGAGATAGATAAAAAACTTGCTCAACCAATAGACGCTATAGATAATGGTATGGATTTGACAGTGTCCAAATTTAAAGATGTAGAGCAGTATACAGTTAATAATATTTTTAAAGCTTTTTATCCTACTTGGGATGAAGATGTGAATAATGTAGATAAAATTTTTGAACAAGAAGTAAAGAAAATTATTCCTTTATTGGAAAGAGAGATTAAAGTTGCTCAGTCAAATATTAAAGGAGAAAAAATTATAATGGAAGATTATAATATGGCACAAGATAAAAGAATTATAATATTAAGTAAGCCTTTTCATAGATTTTTGGTTAGAGATGTACTTCCTAGACTTCCTGAACCTCTATATTATATTTGTCCAAGTGGCCATAGTGATGAGTGGAAGGTTGAGACGGTCAGTGTAACCTCAGATACTATGGAAAGCCGAAAATTATTTCCTGAAAGCTGGCGCGGATTTACAAATGGGGATCCAAAATTAAGAGAAGTAACCGGGGTAGATGATGTTATTTTTTGTCACAAGTCAGGATATTTGATTCATGTTAAATCAAAAGAAGGAGCCATAAAGCTTGCTGAAAAGGCATTATTAGCGTAAGTTGTATTATATAACTTCGCCCAAAATAATTTAATTTTCTTGCTCTTTACCCCAGAGGGGCCCTACGAGACAGCGAAAATCAATTTATTTTATGCGAAGCAAGACACAGAACCTAATCAACAATTATATTATATGTTTATAGATGAAATAAAATTTTATGCAAAAGCAGGTCGCGGTGGAGACGGCGTTGTTCGTTGGCGTCGTGAAAAGTTTATTGATAAAGGAGGTCCAAATGGTGGGGATGGTGGAAGAGGCGGCAGTATATATGCCGTTGCTGTTAATGATATAAACCTACTTTCTAAATATAAACACAAAAAACAATTTGAAGGATATGATGGAGAAGAAGGAGCAGGTGGAAGTCGTCATGGTAAAGATGGAAAGGATTTATTAATAGAATTTCCTGTGGGTTCTGTTATCACAAACGTGGAAAGTGGTGGTACAGTTTCTCTTGATAAAGTTGGACAGAAAGAATTATTACTCAAAGGTGGTCCTGGAGGATGGGGAAATGAGCAATTTAAGACTTCTATTAATACGACCCCAACAAAAGCTACTAAAGGTAAAATAGGTGAACAAGGTAATTTTAAAATAGAACTTGAACTTTTTGCTGATGTTGGTTTAGTTGGTTTACCTAATGCAGGCAAGTCATCACTTTTGAATGCAGTAACAAATGCATCTGCAAAGATAGGTAGTTATCAATTTACAACGCTAGATCCAAATTTGGGAGATTTCTTCGGTTTTACTATCGCTGATATTCCAGGTCTTATCGAAGGAGCTTCAAGCGGTAAAGGTCTCGGAATAAAGTTTTTAAAACATATTAAAAGAACTAGAATGTTAGCTCATTTAGTATCACTTGAAAATGCTTGTCAGGATGGCGAAGCTGGACTGAAAAAACCAATGCAAGTTTATAAAGATATTCGTAAAGAATTGGGAGCCTATGATAAAACTCTTTTAGAAAAAGAAGAGGTAATTATTTTAACCAAAACAGACCTTATTGATGATACTAAAAAGATTGAAAAAATAAAGAAAGAATTTCTAAAACTTAAAAAACCAGTATTTACACTTTCACTTTATAACGATGAATCCATAAAAGATTTAATGGACGAGTTAATAAAGTTGTTAAGAAAGTAGTATAAAATACTTGTAATTAAAAAATATATTGCATTTTTATCTAAATATAATATCATTATATAGAGACAAAGGTCGTGGTATTATTTATTTAAATTAACTTTAAAATTACTATGGATGAAGAAACAAAGTGTCCAACATGTGATCATGTTCACACAAAACCAGATGGAAGTTGTGAGTGTGGATGTGGTACTAAATAAGATGAATTATACTTTATGATTTCGGTAAATTAATCCACCTGTAACAAATTTGTTATAGGTGGATTTTGATTTCACTACTCATTATTTTAATATGAAAAATTATAGTAAAGGTATATAATTAAAGAGTTTATATTTATTAATCTTATTTATTGAATTATGAAATACAACAAAGGTTTTGCTATGGTAGCACTTGCATCAGTAATAGCAGGTATTTTAGTAGTAAGTGGGGGAGTATATTGGTTGAAGCAGAATAATATTAATCGTGAAAATAAAATCAAAGAATTAAACAGTAAAGAAGTTTTTAATGATTTTACATTAAATGGAAATAATTGTTACGATAGGTCTAAATATTTTATTATAACTCGTGCTGATTTATCTGGTAATGCAGGAGATGATATTTTAGTAAAATTTAAAATAAATAAACAACAAAAAATTGATTGTGACTATAAAGTAGGAGAGGATGATTTTGAGATTAAAAATAGTTGTACAGATGGTCTTAATTGTTATCGAGCTCAGCATTTTTCTTATATAAAAGATAATCTTTTAATTATAGATGAGGGAACAGGGACATCACGAAGTTTTATAATTTATGATTTAGATAAACGTGAAAAATTATTTAGCGATAATTATTCTGCCGGGTTGTTTGAATTAAAAGAAAATATATTAAATTATTGGCGTAAGACAAATGATATTCCTAATAAAGAAAATTGTAGTAGGGTTGAGGAGTATATGAAAATGGGAGGTGCTAAAATAGAAGGAAAAATAACTCTTGATATTTCTAATCCAACAGATAGAAAATTTGAAGGGTTTAGGTGTTCATATGCGGAGTAGTATTATTTATTAGCATTAATTGAATATATATGAAATATAATAAAGGGTTTTCATTGATGATGATTATAGCTGTAGTGGCTGGTATTTTTGCAATGAGTGGTACTGCTTACTTGATGGGAAGGAATTCAAATAAAGTGGATAAAGAAGTAAAAATAAAAGAATCTCAATTATTAGAAGAAGGTAATACAAATTTGATTTCTAATGAAAATATAGCAGTAGATAATTGTTCTACTTGGTTAACTTATAATGGAATTTATACAGTTAAGTATCCAAACTGTTGGACTGTAGAAAGTATAAAAGGAGGAAGTATTGGTAGTGAAGGATATGAAACAGGAATTTTATTAAAACCACCAAAGTCTTTTTCTGAAAACGATTCTATTTTTATAGCTGGTTGGCAAAATACTTGTTCGAATATATCATTTTCTAATGATAAAGATTCAATGACTAAAGCATATTGTTTAAAATCAGAAAATGGAGAAAAATGGGTTGGTGAATATATCACTCCTTCTAATCCAGTTAATCCTAAAAATCTTTCTTATATTCCAGTGACAACTCGTTCAAATAATCCGGATGTTTTAAAAATGTTTGATTTGATAGTTTCTGAAAATAATAAATAAATATTTTTAAATATAAAGTAAAATTAATGAATAATAATAAAGGAATCAGTAAAATATTTGTTGTAACAATAATTTTTATTGTTTTAGTTTTTGTGACAGTTATGTATTTATTATCATTAGGTACTAGTATCTATAGTGATACAAAAATTAAAAATAACTGTAGTAAATTAAATATAGACGACCCGTCTTGTATTGATGGGTTACTAAGTTATTAATAGGTTAAATAAGGTGAGGGACCGCAAGTACGCTTATCGAACACGACCCAGTAGGCGAATGTACTCATTCGCATGTTCAGGTACTTTTCGCTCCAATGAGTATCGGAGAACGAAAAGCTTTTCGATTCCCTCACGCAAGCAAAGCAGTTTGGGTTCATCGGTCACAAGTATTTTTCTACTGAAAAATCTCGCGACCCCGACTCAGCTCGACAGCCTCCGTTTTTCGATTCCCTCACGGGGCCAAAAGTGGGAATCAAAAAAAGAAGCAACTTACTCGTTGCTTCTTTTTTCACTTTTGTGCCCCGTGAGGGAATCGAACCCCCGACCATCTCCTTAAGAGGGAGCTGCTCTACCAGCTGAGCTAACAGGGCAAGTTAACTGACTGTAATTATTACAGAAAAAATGGTTTTTGTAAATGTATTTGATTTTAAAATTTAGTAGTATAATTTAACTATGGATCCCGTTAGAAGCCGCAGTCACGGTTTATAGCGAGATGTGATAATTATTTATTAAATTTTTAACTATGCAAATAACGGTTTTTATAAAAAATACGACCGCGACCTGCTTATAACGGGATGGAAAAAAATAAAAAAATAAATTCTATAAATATAGATTCTGGTGTAGAAAGTGATGGGCAATATCGATTAAATATTCCAGATGAGCCTGAACAAAATATTAAAAAAGATGAACCTGTTAATGATGTAGATGAATTATTTAAAAAAGAAAAAACTAGGATAGCAGAACAATATAAAATTTTAAATTCAGAAAAACTAACCAAAAAAGAAGATGGTCAATGGTATATTGATGATATGAAGATTGAAGAATATCATGAATTAACATCAAATAATGATAATAGAGATATGTATGATACTGCTCAAGAGAATGCCCAAAAAATCAAAGATATAAAGAATTTTTTAAAGAACAGACCTAATCCTTATAATCCCTTGCAGTAATAATAAGAAATAAGACAAATATCCCTTTATATTAGGGGATATTTTGTTATATATAGCAATATAGAAAACCCTTGACTTCTTTTCTTATATGTATATAATGGATTCCACAGTCTGTTTATATCGGACTGTTTTAATTTCTTTGAAATTTGAATAGGTAAAGTTCTCATAGTAATCTTTTTAAAAGACGAGGTTATTTGTGAGAACAATCATAAATCAAGCAAGGTTATCTCTCAGGTGAGAGATAATAATTCTCGCAAGGATGCGAGATATATTCCACAGCGTGTGGAACGAAACCAGTAAATGTAACAAAGTATTTTTTTTAACGACAAGCGAGGAGCGAATAAAAATGTAATCATTTTTATATCGTCCGAGTCGATGTCGATAAAGTATTCTTTATTTTGTTCCGTTCTATTTTTAAGTAGAGTTTGATCCTAGCTCAGGATGAACGCTGGCGGCGTGGATAAGGCATGCAAGTCGAACGGACTTTATTTTTCCAATGATGCGATTATATCAATTCAAAGGTCGTTTAAAGTTAGTGGCGAACGAGGTAGTAATACATAGGAACTTCCCCCTAAGTCGTGAACAACTCACCGAAAGGTGAGCTAATACACGATAGTCTCTCCGGAGTAAAGTTTTTCGCTTAGGGAAAGGCCTGTGAAGTATCAGCTAGTTGGCGGTGTAATGGACCACCAAGGCTATGACGCTTAGGGGAGCTGAGAGGCTGACCCCCACCGATGGGACTGAGACACGG
>JBBRWS010000007.1:0-59172 GCA_038249055.1 Minisyncoccia bacterium | reverse complement strand
TTTCCATTATCTGTAATATCAACAACTTCTCCATCAGAAACTGAAATAATAGCTGGATTCTTAGGAATACGTCTTTCAAAAATTTCTTCAACACGAGGAAGACCTGTAGTAATATCCACAGTAGCGACTCCTCCAGCATGGAAAGTACGAAGAGTAAGCTGAGTTCCAGGCTCACCAATAGCTTGAGCTGCAATAATTCCTACTGCTTGTCCAAGTTCAATCATACAGTTTCTACCAAGGTCTAAACCATAACAATTTCTACAAATTCCATGAACTGTCTCACAAGAAAGAGGGGTGCGAACTAATGCTTCTGTTACACCAGACTTCTCTAATGATCTTGAGTCTTCTTTTGTTATTAAAGCACCTTTTTTGAATAAAATATTACCTTCACTATCTTTTATATCAGCAAGTAAAACACGTCCATTTATATACTTGGCAAATACTCCATCTACAGCGATTATTTTTTTACCATTTTTTGTTCCACAATCTTCTTCTGTAATAACAACATCTTGAGCAACATCAACTAGACGACGTGTTAAGTATCCTGCTTTAGCAGTATTTAAAGCCGTGTCTGCAGCACCCTTACGAGAACCGTGGGTAGTGATGAAATATTCAAGTGGAGATAATCCTTCAATGTATGATGGAATAATTGGAAAGTCTAGAGTTTCTCCTGATGTGTTAACAATCAAACCTTTCATTCCACACATCTGAACAAGAGAACCCATATTACCACGGGCTCCTGAAGTTATAAGATCATAAGTTGAACTTTTTATATCTAATGTTGCAGGAATTATTTTTTCAATTTCTTTTTTAGCATGTTCCCATATTTCAATAACTTTTTGATATTGTTCATTTTCAGAAAGCAAACCTTCGTTGAATTGTTCACGAACTAATTCCTCTTCTTTACGATATTTAGCAACAATAACACCCTTTCCTTCTGGAACTGTAACATTATCTATTCCCCAAGTAACTCCTGAGTAAGTTGCATAATGATACCCAAAATCTTTAATTTTATCCAAAACTTTTGGAGTTTCATCTATACCATAATGAACAATAAGTTCATCTACGAGTAGGGACATACGTTTGATAGTTATTTCCTCATTTAAATAAGGGAAATCATCTGGGAAAATACTATTGAAGAATAATTTTCCAACAGTTGTTTCAAAAGGTTTATCTTGAAATGCACTGTATCTACTTTTTTCTGTACCTAGAACTTTAATCTTTGCGCGGAAAGTAATAACTCCTAAATCAAAAGCAGTAATAGCTTGGTTTGGACTTGAAAATGCCATACCTTCTCCTTTTTCTCCATCAACAGATTTTGTCATCCAATAACAGCCAAGAATGATATCCATTTTAGGCATAACAATTGGTGAACCATCTTGTGGTTTAAGTAAGTTTTTATTTGAAGCCATGTATTCTTTTGCTTCCATTTGTGCCATATCAGAAAGTGGTACATAAACAGCCATTTGGTCTCCATCGAAGTCGGCGTTGAAGCCCGCACAGACCAATGGGTGTACTTGAATAGCATTACCTTCAATAAGAATAGGATTGAAAGCTTGAATACCTAAACGGTGAAGAGTAGGAGCACGGTTTAGAAGAACATATTTACCACGAATAACTTCTTCAAGTATTGCCCAAACTTCAGGAATACCTTCTTCTATTAAACGGTTTGCTCCACGAATATTAAAAGCAAGTTCTGTTTCTAATATTTTTGAAATTACAAATGGTTTAAATAATTCAAGTGCCATGTGTTTTGGTAGACCACATTGATTGAGTTTTAATCCTGGACCAACAACAATAACTGAACGTCCTGAATAGTCCACACGTTTACCGAGCAAATTTTGACGGAACAATCCTTGTTTTGATTTTAAGTTATCTGAAAGTGATTTAAGTGCACGCTTCTGAGACTGAGAAACTGCCTGAGAATCATTTTGTTTAGCAATAGAGTTATCTATAAGAGCATCAACTGCTTCTTGTAGAATACGCTTTTCGTTACGTAAAATAACATCAGGAGCACCAATTTCTTTAAGTTTTTTCAAACGATTATTTCGGTTTATAACTCTACGATACAAATCATTTAAATCTGAAGTTGCATGACGTCCACCATCAAGAGCCACCATTGGACGAAGAGCAGGTGGTATTATTGGGATTACAGTTAGAAACATCCACTCAGGACGAATACCAGAATGAATCATTGAACGAATAAGAGATAATCTCTTTTCAAGTTTTTCTTTATCTATACTTGAAGCCTTTGGAAGCATACTCTCAGTTTCAGATTTAAGCTTTTCCAAATTCATATTTTTAAATAATGTAAATATTGCTTCTGCTCCGATACTAGCCTCAAAACAACTTCCATATTTAAGACCAAAATGGTGGTAAGCAATTTCATTTAAAACTTTACCAGGAACTATTTCCCCTATTTCTTTCTTTGTACTTGATAGAAGTTCTTTTAGTTTTTCTTTTTCTTCTTCATTGTTTGTGCTCTTAAGTTTTGATTTAAATTCACTTTCTAGATTTTTTACTATTACATCTTTTTCTTCAGCATAAACATTTGTTATTATATATCCAGCGAAATATATTACTTTTTCTAGATCACTTACTGGAATATTCAAAAGTACTGACATACGAGAAGGAACTCCACGTAAAAACCAAATATGTGCAACAGGAGAAGAAAGTTCAATGTGACCCATACGTTCACGACGAACTATTGAGCGAGTTACTTCAACTCCACATTTTTCACAAATAATATCTTTATATCTAATGCGTCGGTATTTACCACAATAACATTCGTAATCTTTTTCTGGACCAAAGATTCTTTCATCAAAAAGACCACTTCTTTCAGAACGTCCTGTACGATAGTTTATTGTTTCTGGCTTTGTTACTTCACCGTATGACCATTCTTTAATGGTCTCAGGAGATGCAAGTTTCAGAACTATTGAGTCGAAATTTGTTGTATCAATTGTTTTCATAATATTAGATATTTAAGCTATTAATCGTTCCCTAACTTTTTAAGATCAACATCTAATGCTAGACCTCTCAAGTAATTTAATAAAACATTAAACGATGCGGGAACATTTGGTTCACCGATTGGGTGACCTTTAATAATGGCATCAAATGTCTGTGAACGACCAACAATATCATCAGACTTAATTGTTAACATTTCACGAAGTGTATAAGCAGCACCATGTCCTTCAAGAGCCCATACTTCCATTTCTCCAAAACGCTGTCCTCCTCCTTGTGCTTTACCACCTAGAGGTTGCTGTGTGATTAATGAGTAAGGTCCAATAGAACGCATGTGCAATTTATCTTCTACCATGTGGTGAAGTTTGAGCATATACATATAACCGATTGCTACATCTTGGTCAAAAGCATCTCCTGTACGTCCATCATATAGTGTAACTTTTCCACTTTCTGGAAGTCCTGCTTTTACTAACTCAGCTTTAATTTCAGGAACTGTTGCTGAAGAGAAAGAAGGAACGATAGCTTGATACCCAAGTGTGTGAGCAGCGTATCCTAAATGCATTTCAAGAATCTGTCCCAAGTTCATACGAGAAGGAACACCAAGCGGAGTAAGAATAATATCTATTGCAGTACCATCTGCCATAAATGGCATTTCTTCTTCTGGCAAAATAACGGAAATAACACCTTTGTTTCCATGACGTCCTGAAAGTTTATCTCCAACAGAAATATTTCTTAGCTGTGCGATTTCAACAATTATTCTTTTTATAATACCTGACTCAAGATTGTGTCCTTGATCGCGTGAGAATATTTTTACTCCAATGATTCTTCCTTGTTTACCATGCTCAAGTCGTAGTGATGTATCTTTAACATCGCGTGCTTTTTCAGTAAAGATAGAACGAAGTAGTCTTTCTTCTGGAGTAAGTTCTGTTTCTCCTTTTGGAGTAATCTTTCCAACTAAAATA
Organism: Minisyncoccia bacterium; assembly: GCA_038249055.1. Lineage (GTDB taxonomy): Bacteria > Patescibacteriota > Minisyncoccia > Phycocordibacterales > UBA9973 > UBA8515. The sequence goes on along the minus strand of JBBRWS010000007.1, from coordinate 55,249 downwards.
TCATTTTCTTTAACTTCAGCACCTACTACAATGATTCCATCTTCATCAAGATCTTTTAATTTATTTTCACCCACGTTAGGAATATCACGAGTAGTTATTTCAGGTCCAAGTTTTGTATCACGAACATTACAAACGAACTCAGTAACATAAATACTTGTAAATTTACTTTGTTTAACTAATTTTTCAGATAGAATTATAGCATCTTCATAGTTTGCTCCACCCCATGACATAAATCCAATAAGAACATTTTGTCCCAATGCAATTTGTCCACGGTCTGTAGTACTAGTATCGGCTAAAACATCACCTTTTTTTATTTTATCTCCCAAAGACACACTTGGACGTTGGTGGAATATTGAAAAGTTGTTTGTTCTAGAAAAATTAATTAATGGATATGTATGATCTTTATCTTTGTCATCTTTGACTGTTATTTTTTTAGCATCTACATATGAAATAACTCCATTTACTTCAGATATAACTAGACGTCCAGAATCACGACTTGCTAATTCTTCCATACCAGTGGCAACCAATGGTGCTTCAGGAATAATACAAGGAAGAGCCTGTTTCTGCATGTTACTTCCCATGAGTGTTCTGTGAGCATCATCATGTTCCAAGAAAGGAATCATCGAAGTGGCTACAGAGAAAGCTTGGTTTGTAGCTACATCAATAAAATCTATCTCTTCTTTTGCAATCATGCCTGGTTTTGTTTTAAGACGAGCTTCAACTTTATCTTCTAAAATATTACCCTTCTCATCATAGTCAACTCCGGCATGAGCAATGTTATATTTTTCTTCTTCAAGCGCATTTAAATAAACAACTTCGGAAGTTATTTTTCCATTTTTAACTTTTACGTATGGAGTTTCGATTATTCCAAATTCGTTTATTTTGGCATAAGTTGAAAGGTGAAGAATCAAACCAATGTTTGGACCTTCAGGTGTATGGATTGGACAAACACGTCCATAGTGAGATGTGTGTACGTCACGAACTTCAAGACCAGCACGTTCACGAGTTAATCCTCCAGGTCCAAGTGCAGATAAAGTACGTAAGTGTTCTACTTCCGCCATAACATTTTCTTGGTTCATGAATTGTGAAAGTTGGTTCGCAGTAAAAAATTCTTTAATACGAGCTTGAAGTGGGCGTTGATTTATTATTTGTATTGGAAGTGTTGTTCCTACATCTATAGTAGACATACGGTCTTGAATATTTCTCTTTATTTGAGACATACCCATTCGGAATTTTTGTTGAATCATTTCTCCAACATAACGAACTCGACGTTGACCCAAATGGTCAATATCATCAGCTTTTGAGTGTAAATCATTGTTTAATAAAATTATATTATTAACAATAGTTACAATATCATCTGCGGAAATAGTGCGGCGTTCCATTTCTTTATCATCCATACTCTTTTCAAAACGCTTATTAAAACGAAAACGTCCAACAGGAGAAAGGTCATATCTCTCACTTGAAAGTAATATTGTAATAAACTCACGAGCATTATCAGCTGTTGCTAAATCTCCATCACGAAGACGTTTATATATTTCAATAAATGAATCAGAAATAGTTTTTGCAGGATCCTTTTCAAGAGAAATCTTGATGGCCTTTAAAGATTCTTCGTTATCATCAAAAGCTTTAAGTATTGCTTCATCTTTATCGAGTCCTAGAACACGAAGAAGTGAAGTAACTGAAAACTTTCTTTTCTTGTCTACACGTACATATATAGCACCATCAGTATCTGATTCAATTTCTATCCAGACCCCACGAGCAGGAATTATTTTTGCTCCGAAAAATCTTTTTGCTTTTAATTCTTGTTCTGTAAAAAATACTCCAAAACTTCTTGTTAATTGAGGAACGATAACACGTTCAACTCCGTTTATGATAAATGTTCCATGTTTGGTCATTAAAGGAACATCTGCCATAAAAATTTCTTGCTCTTTTGAAGTACCTATACTTTTATTTAAAAGTTTAACGCGAGCTTTAAGGCCACCTTCGTAAGTTAGCTTGTTGATTTTTGTATACTCTTCATCAAATTTAGATTCTCCTAGAGAAAATGAAGTAAAGTCCAATTGAAATTTCTTTTCTGAATAATCATTAATAGGAGAAAATTCCTTAAAAACTTCCTTCAAACCACTTTCTATTAACCAGTTGAAAGAAACCAACTGATTTTCTATAAGATTTGGAAACGGAACTAATGGCTTCTTGTAACGCGCAAAATACTTCTTCTCTCGTGTAGCTGTTTTTTTCATAATAATATATAAAAACTAGAAAAAACAAAGGTGACCAAACCTCGGTATTATTTTCTATTTATAATTGTTGGCAATGATATTTTTTAACACAAGCGTAGTTAAAAACTTATAAAACGAGTGATTGATTTGCCATAACTCAATCTGTTCAATCTGGGTATCATCCTATACTATTTAAGCTATTTTGTCAAATAGAGTCAAAAAATCCGCGCCCAAGGACGCGGATTTTCAAAATTTCATTTTTAGGAAGGTTCAAATGCCGGGAATATTTCATCAGCTTCTAATACCATCGCCCATGGTAACTTAAGATATTCATAAGAATTACGGCCATTTTTTAGCAAAACTGGAACTACATGACCATAATGCTTTTCAAATGATAAATTCCTTTTATCGTCAATCCCCATCAAAAAAGTACCGGCTTTAATAAAATCACATACAGAGTCTAGACTTTCAACGATAATTAAACCATAAGCGTTGGGAAGAAATAAACCTTTGTGCTGAACAAAGTGAACAAACTCATTTGAGTGCGGACATTTATTTTTAACTGGCCCAAAGAGTTTTAGTTTGTCTCCAATTTTAGGGATATAAACTGAATTATGAGATAAAACATTTTTACCCCACCTTTCCTCAATTAGATCTTTGGATTCCTCTAGAGAAGGAAAACCAATTGTAATCGGCTCATCATAAATCAACTTCAATTTATCTTTCATGTTCTATAATTTTACAAATTTTGTATATTAAAACAAATTTTATCAAAAATGTCAATATTATATAGAAATTAAATATATAAAACGCTTCAAATATTTACTATATTGTTCTATTTTTCCACTCTTCAATATTTTTTTGATGCCCAGATAATAAAACGGGAGGTACCTTATATTTCTTTTTATTATGAACTAAAATTTCTGGGCGAGTGTATATTTCACTTGAAGAAACCCTCTCTTCTTCACGGGAATTAAAGTTACCTAGCACCCCCTCTATTTGACGAGAAATAGAATCCACCAATATCATGGCTGGAATTTCTCCACCGGTTAGTACATAATCCCCTATTGAAATCTTTTTAGTTTTAAGAATTTTATCTACACGAGCATCTATTCCCTCATATCTACCACAAATCATAATTATGTCTGTATATTTATGTGAAAAAGTTTTAGCCATTTTGGTATCAAATTTTTCTGCACTTGGAACAAAATTCACGATTAACACCCTTGGGCGAAGATTCTTAAACGATTTTTCAAGTCTGGCCCCTCGTTTACCCTCGTCCGAGGACTTTAAAAATCGTTTAAGAATCGTAGCTTGTACATTTTCTACTGCTTTAATTATAGGCTCAGCTCGCATTACCATACCAGGACCACCACCATAAGGTCTATCATCTACTTGAAGTGACACATTTCCGTCTGGCCAAACTTTTTTATATTTACCAGTTACAAATTTACGTGGATTAATAAAAGTAACTTTGATTTTTTTTTCTTTAATTGCCCGCCCTAAAATAGACTCATTTAAATATGAGCCGAACATCTCTGGAAATAAAGTTATAATGTGAAAATGCATTTAAAAAAATATTTATTAGAATAATTAAAAAATATTGGAATCAGACAAAGCTCCTCATTTAGTAAAATGACCTACTGGGTATTCGTAAGGTCCTCGGATCTCCTCGCCAATATATTCTTTTTCAAAGATGGAAGCTCGGCCAGACCATTACTCATAAGACTTTGTCTGATTCCAATAGTTCATCTTTAATTTACATACTAGCACAAGAAAAGCCTCAAACGAAGGTTGAGGCTTTTCTTTAATTCGTAATTATTAATTTTTAATTCGTAATTATCTCTAGATACCCTTAAGGTCATCAAGCGCTGCATCTACTGATTTTGATGCTTCACTTGCTGTCATTGTAGGTTGTTCAGTAACTGTTTCAATTCTGCCACCTTCTGGTTCATTAATCTTTAGGTTAACACGAGCATTGTTTTTCATACCAATAACTCTAAGTAAAGTTCTGATTGCCTTTGCTGTATTTCCTTGGCGACCAATAATTTTACCCATATCTGCAGAGTTAACTGTCATGGTTATTAATACTCCCATCTCATCTACTGTACGATCGATTTTCACATCATCTGGATTATCAACCAAGGCTTTCACAATGTATTCTAAAAATGCTTTATCATCTGCCATATATCTTTTAAAGTATTATTCTTAAATTCTTTCGCAGTGTACCGACTACAAACTGCTCTATTTTTGATTATATCATAATATTCTTTTTCTTTGCAATAATAAAACACCACAAGCAAGGCTTGTGGTGTTTTATTTAAATTTAATTATTTTTTAAGTTCTTTGCGAGCTTTAGTTGGAGTTTTCTTTGATAAAACATTCTTCTTTTTACCAGGAATCAACTTTTGATGAACAAGGAAATTGTGAACTGTATCAGATACCTGTGCTCCTTGACCAATCCAATAAGATACGCGGTCTTGCTTGAATAATACCTCACCTTTTTTCAAATTATATGAACCTAGGATTTCTAAAAATTTACCACTCTTTGCAGAATTTTTTGAATCTGTCAAAAGAACCCGAAAAGCTGGATCATTTTTGCGCCCTATTCTTTGTAGTCTTATCTTTAACATAGCGTCATACTACCACAGCCTAATATATTAATCAAGGTTTTATGCTATAATCCGATTATGAATCCCGTTAGAGATGCGTATGTTATATACTAACAGGAAACTAGAATACTTATAATATTCATATTATAAAATAAAAATTAATAAGATACGGAAGTCTAATGACTTCCTATCTCTAACGAGATGAAAGAACATACTAAAAATAAACATTCTGACCGCCATATTGAAGGCATCATAAACATATCCGCCCGCGGTACTGGGTCCGTTCGTATTGGTGGAGGAGATGAAATAGTAGAAATCGACCATAGTTTTCTCCGAACTGCTTGTAATGGCGATACAGTTGCCGTATTGTTGCATCCTAAAAAAAGAGATGGGACTTTAAGCGGAGAAGTTACAGCCATACTTAATCGTTCAAAAAAAGGATACGCGGGAGTATTAGAAAAAGAGAATGATATATATTTTCTTATTCCTTCTGATTTGAAAATGTATTCTGATATTATAATTCCAGAAAATAATTTAAATGGAGCAAAAATAGGGCAAAAAGTTTTTGTAATTATTACTGATTGGAAAGATGCAAAAAAAGCTCCTGTAGGAAAAATTGAAAAAATATTAGGAATGCCAATGGAAAATAATGCGGAAATGGAAGCTATCGCACTTGAAAAAGGATTCAATGCAAGTTTTATTCCTTCTATTTTAAAAGAAGCTCAAAGTATTTCTCATATTGGTATTACTGCAGATGATATAAAAAATAGACGAGACATGAGAAATATTACTACTTTCACAATAGATCCAATTGATGCAAAAGATTTCGATGATGCAATATCGTTAAAAAAACTCCCAAATGAAAATTATGAAATTGGTATTCACATTGCAGATGTATCTCATTATGTAAGATTAGGCACTGAATTAGATATTGAAGCCAATCACAGAGGAACTTCTGTATATTTGGTAGACCGCACTATCCCTATGCTTCCAGAAGAACTCTCTAATGGAATATGTAGTTTAAATGAGCGCGTTGATAGATTAACATTTTCAGCTATTTTTGAATTAGATAAAATGGGTACAATCCACAATGAATGGTTTGGCAGAACTATCATTCATTCAGATAAAAGATTTAGCTATGAAGAAGCTCAAAAGGTTTTAGATAATAAAAGTGGAATACTTTTTGAAGAACTTTCAATTTTAAATAATGTAGCAAAAAAACTTTTGAAAAAACGTTTTGATGAAGGGGCTATTTCTCTTGAGCAAGACGAGGTTAAATTTGAATTAAACAAAGAAGGTGTTCCGATCTCTGTTTATACTAAAGTACGTGGTGATACAAATAAATTAGTCGAGGAGTTTATGCTTCTGGCCAATCGTCGTGTAGCTGAATATATGTCTAGTAAAAAGCCGGGAGTAGGTGGAGTCTTCTTGTATAGAGTTCATGATTTACCAAATAAAGATAAAATACGAGACTTAGCAGCATTCTTGAAAAGACTTGGTTATAAAGTTATTTTAAAAAACGGAGTAATTCCCTCAAAAGAAATGAATATCTTGATTGGAAAACTTGAACATAGCCCAATGCGTAATACTATTAATAGCGCGATTATTCGAACAATGGCAAAAGCTATTTATTCAACTAAAAATATAGGTCATTACGGTCTTGGTTTTAAATATTATACTCATTTTACTTCCCCTATCAGAAGATACCCTGACGTTATAGTTCATCGTCTACTTTCTGATTTTTTGGAAAATAAAGCTATTCCAAAAGAAAAGTGGTTTGAATACGAGAAAATAAGCCAAGATGCATCGTTGCGAGAAAAAGAAGCTGCTGATGCAGAACGAGCATCTATCAAATATAAACAAGTAGAATATATGTCTAGTCGTATAGGTGAAAAGTACGAAGGAATAATTACTGGGGTAACAGAATGGGGCTTATATATAGAGGATAAAAAAACTAAATGCGAAGGGATGGTTCGAATGAGAGACCTAAAAGATGATTTTTATACTTTTGATAAAGAAGGAATGAGTATAAAAGGAAAGAAAACTCATAAAAAATATACATTTGGTGACACTATAAAATTTGTGGTTAAAAATGCTGATATGAATAAAAAAACTATTGATTACGAAATAAAATAATTCTGGATGAATCATCAAAATATTAAAATAATTTTAATATCGTTATTTATTTCAGTAATATTTTTTACTGTTGGTATATTTTCTATAAATAAACTATACAATCTAAAACCAGGTCAACAAACTGCTTCAGCAATAGATGCATTTGAATACGAAAAAAAAGAAATTGTTATACCTGAAAAAAAAATTACTACTCTATTTTTTGTTGGGGATATGATGCTTACACGTGGAGTAAAAAATTCTGTTGATAAAAATTTTAGTGGAGATTTTAGTAAACTATTTGAAAACCTTGGTATTCTAAAAGATTCTGATATTTTATTTGGAAACCTTGAAGGAGATGTATCAGATGTAGGAAATAATGTGGGAAGTAAATATTCTTTTAGAATGGATCCCCAGGTTTTACCAATATTAAAAGATGCCGGATTTGACATTGTTTCTTTTGCAAATAACCATGTTGGTGATTGGAATACTGATGCATTTGAAGATACCTTATCTAGATTAGAAGAAAATGAAATTTTAAAAACTGGAGCAGGTATCAACAAAGAAGATGTAGAGAACCCAACTATAATAGAAAAAAATGAAATTAAATTTGGTTTTTTGGGTTTTTCAGACGTAGGACCAAATTGGATAGAAGCAAAGAAAAATACTCCGGGCATATTACTAGCTAGTGACCCTCGGTTTGAAGAAATTATAATAAATGCCAAAACAAAATGTGACGTGCTCATTGTTTCAATTCATTTTGGAGATGAATATAAACTTGTGCATAATAGCCGTCAAGAAAATTTAGCACACAGTGCAATAGACAATGGTGCTGATATGATAATAGGACACCATCCTCATGTAATGGAAGATATCGAAGAATACAAAGGTAAAACTATTGTTTACTCCTTAGGAAACTTTATTTTTGATCAATATTTTTCAAAAGATACTATGCGTGGAATGTTTTTTTCTGTTAAATATGATGGAAAAAATTTAATAGAAACAGAACAAAAAATAATTACTTTAAATAAAAAATTTCAGCCGGAAGGAATTTTTAATAAGGAAGAAATAGAAAAAAAAGATGAAGAAATAAAAGACATTTGTCCAGAACCCGATAAAGAATATTTAGATATGTCTTTATTAAATATAGGGCAAGAAGTTGGACTTGAAGATATAGGATATATTCCTAAAAATTTAAGAGAATTAAATTTGGAATCAAGCGCAAGAAACGACATTTGTTTAATAAAAGAGGCTAAAGATTCGTTCGAGTCTATGACAGAAGATGCCAAAAATGAAGGATACGTGATAAAAGCAATATCAGGATTTAGAAGTTATGAAACTCAAAAAAATATGTTTTCTGATGCTTTGAAAAATAATGAAGAAAATATTTTAATTTCCATGGCAAAACCAGGTTACTCTGAACACCAACTAGGAACTGCAGTTGATCTAGCTGAATATCCTAAAATAAACAGTGCTGATGCACCTCTAAATATTTGGCTTCGAGGTAAAGCACATCTTTATGGTTTCATTCAAAGTTATCCAGAAGGTAAAGAAAATATTACCGGTTATAAATCTGAACCTTGGCATTATCGCTATGTGGGCATAGAAAAAGCAAAAGAAATAATAGAAAAGAATCAAACTATTAGTGAATATCTTTCATTGTAATTTTTCATATTAAATATAAAAAACCGCCATGATTATGACGGTTTTTTGTAGTTATTTAACTACATTTTTTATTAATGAGATTTATAAGTTGGTCTATAAACATTCGTAACTTCGAGTAAATTTTTGACCATACTCCACAAACATTGCCCTGTCCCCACCTCTTCGTAAAACTCGAAGTGTCGATTGTCAGGGAACCGACATAAAAGAAGTTGATTCGGTTTAATTAAATTAGGATTTTGAATCCCATTTAAAAAAACTATAAGATCTACCATTTCTTGAATATCCTTATTAAGGATTTTGACTTTTTTTACAGAAGAAGGGTTTGAATCATCTTTTGTAATTAAATTTGTCTCAGAAATAGTCGATTGAGAAAGTAAGTCTTTTTCTGTAGTTATATCCACCACTTTAGTAGATATACGTGAAGGATTAATCTTGTTTTGTTTTTCTGTCAAAACAAAACATACTGCTGTAATAGCAAGTAGCATAATTACAAGGAACCTGTTCATCATTGTTCTGTTTTTTAATTTAAAAAATATATTTTAAATTTTTAATTATTATATCATAATTTAGTCTAAAAGTCAAAAAAGCGTACGCTTAAATCAAAATCTAAAAATTAATCAAATAAAAAACCCTATTTATGTAGGGTTTTTTATTTAGCGTATGATGTAGCGTCTTCAAGATGAATAGATAGAAGCTTAGAAGCTCCTTCGGCACTCATTGTCACCCCATATAATACTTGAGCTCGAGACATTGTTTCTCTATTATGTGTTACAACTATAAGCTGAGAATATTTGGATAAGTTTTCCAACATGTTTCCATATTTACGAGAATTTGCCTCATCAAGGGCTGCATCAGTCTCATCGAGGACTAAAAATGGTGGTGGGTTTACTTGTGAAATTGCGAAGAGCAGTGCAATAGAAGTTAGTGATCTTTCTCCTCCTGAGAGCATATGTAAATCTTTTACTTTTTTATGAGGAAGGTTCACATTTATTTCTATACCTCTTTCAAAACCAATTTCATTTTCTTCCTCCTCTTCACTTGATTCTACTTCTTCTTCTGTTGCTACTTCATCATTTTTCCTTGGTTTTTTATGTTCCATAGTGATAGAAAGGAAAGCTCCTCCCCCTCCAAACATTAAAGCAAAAAATTCTTGGAATTGTTTATTTATTTTTTCAACACCACTCTTAAATTCGGCATCTAATTTTTCTTTTAATTCCTGAATGAGAAGATTACAATCTTTTATGCTTTTATTTAAATCCTCAATTTCTTTTGCTAAAAACGTATCACGCTCAGTTGTTTCTTCATATTCTTTTATAATATCACCACCTCCTCCACTACCAGCATCTTCAATCTTAATCTTTATACGCTCTATCTTACGATGAAGTTCATCCTGAGAAGAACGAACAATATCACCATCAACATGCATTTGTGCAAAAGATATTATTTCTCTTCCTATTAAAACACCCGCTTCCGTGAGCTCGATTTCAAATGAATTTTTTATCATTGAAAGTTTCTCTTCTTCAAAAGAAAGAGTGTGTGAATTTGAAGTAACTTCATTCCTTTCCTTTAATAATTCATATAAAATACGTTCTCCATCACGATACGTTGCTTGGTTTTCTTGCTCTTTTTGTTTTAAAACTGAAATAATATCTAATAGATTTCTTTCATCTACCTGCTTCTTTTCTATTTCGTTTAAAATTTCATCTTTTGTTTTTAATACTTCTTTATATTCAACGTTATCATCAATTGAAATATTTTCTACCTCATTTATATCTTTATTATCAAAAAATTCTTCTAAGCGTAATTTAATATTCTTAAGAACACTAATAACACTGGGTAAATCTTCTATTTTAATTGCTTCATCTATTTGTAAAGACATGTCGGAAATAAAATTCCTCCATTCGCTTTCTCCTATTACTTTATTTTTCACTTCCTTTACTCGAGAGAATTGATGTTCTATTCCTTCTATTATCCCCTCAACACGTCCAAGTTTTCGAATTAATTCATTTTTTTCATTTCTAATAATAGAGACCTTGTTTTCATTCTCTCCTATTTCTTTAGAGTATATATTTTCTACTTGATTTTCTTTATTCTTTTCTTGTAAATCTTTTATACGAGAATCAAGGGATAATCCTTTTTCATTTAACGAATTACTTAAAATATTTAATCTTTGAGTCTCATTATTTATATAAGTACCTTCATTTGAAAGATATGTTTTATAAAGATTTCGAAGTTCCTCGCGCATTTCACGTGCACGTTCTACTACTTGAACCTGCTTTTTTAAAAATACTAAATGCGGAGCAATTTCACGTCTGAGAGCCTGAACCTCTTTTATATTTATTAAAGTTTTATCTAATTTTCGTGTCGATTCTTTTATTCTAAATTGATACACTTTTAATCCAAGTGCGTCCTCTATCATTCCTCTTCTCTCTTTATTTGAGGCATTAAGTACACGGTCAGCTTCTCCTTGAGAAATAATATGATGACCAGAACTTCCAATATTAACAGAAGCGAGCAAGTCTATTATATCTTTAAGGCGAACTTCTGTATGATTAATAGAATATTTATTTGCCCCATCTGCGTATACTTCTCTACCTATTACTATCTCATCATAATCTAGGGACACGCCAAGTCCACTATTTGTAAAAGAGAAAATTTTATTAGTATTATCAAAAGTTATAAGAACTTGCGCTCGATTTGAAGAAGACAAGCCTTTTGACCCCTTAAAGATTAGGTCTATCCCTCCTTTACCACGTAGAGATTTCATTGATTGTTCCCCTAGTACAAAACGTATTGCTTCTACTATATTTGATTTACCTGAACCGTTTGGTCCCACAATAGAAGTAATCGGCGTTGTAAAAGATACAATGCTTTTTTTGCCAAATGATTTAAATCCTGTTAACTCAATTGATTTAAGAGTCATTTTAATCTAACCATTCTTTAATTTCTAATGCTTTATGAGCAGCAGCCTGCTCAGCTTCCTGTTTAGATTTTCCTTTTCCTTCAGCGATAAGCTTGTCACCAAAAAATATTCCAATTGTAAAATGTTTATCATGGTCGGGTCCTGCTTCATGAAGCACTTTATAAGCCGGAGTTACATTTAAAAATTCCTGAGATTTTTCTTGAACTAAACTTTTTGGGTCTCGCCATAATTTTTTTGCAACAATGGTATCTATTTTATTAAAAAGAGTTTTTGCAATAAAATCGCGAGCGACTTCATATCCACGATCTAAATATACCGCTCCAACATAGGCTTCATAAGTATTGGCAAGAATATAACCTCGGGCTTTTCCAATATCCTTTGCTTCACCTTTAGACAAAAGAAGATACTCATTCATTCCTAGAGAAAGAGCAATTTCACCTATTATTACTGCATTTACAAGGGATGACCTGTAGGCAGTTAAATCCCCTTCATCTCTATCAGGATACTTATTATATAAATAGTCGGTAACAATAAGTTCTAACACTGCATCACCCAAAAATTCCAAACGTTCATTATGACAAAGGTTGGATCCAGTATTTTCATTAATATAAGAACGATGTATAAATGCTTGTTCTAATAATTTTTTATCATTAAAAACTATTTTGGTTTTTGTTTCAAATTGTGAGAAATCTATCATGGTAATTATTTTCAAGTAGTTAGTCTCTAAGGGCTAGCTTTTTTTTGTTGTTAAAATTTCTATCGCTTTAGTCAAAAGAGGAATCATATTGTCATACATTTTGAGACTTGGAACTTCACTTATCAAAAACCAACGGGCATCATCAAGTCCACCAGTACCTTTTTCAAGAACAATATCACTATAATCTGACTCGGCCAAAAAGAAAATTACTTGTCTTTTAATTTTTCCTTTTTCTGGATGATTGGCTATATATTCATTACGTCCAAGTAATTCTTTAATTTTAATATCAAGACCCATTTCTTCTTTTATTTCACGAATGGCTCCCTGTTCTTCATTCTCTCCCTCTTCTATGCTTCCTTTTGAAAGAGTCCAGTAACCGAAAACATCGTGAACAAAAGCAAAATAGATATCGCCATTATTATAAGCATAGACTACCGCCCCTGCTTTTTTTTCTATTGGAAATTTAGCTGGGTCAGTCTCAAAAACTTTATTCTTTTTTTTACCAACATCATCTTTCCCTGGTTCTCCTATTTCTTTATAGACTCCACCAAGAACTCCATTTATAAATTTACTAGAATTCTCTCCCCCAAAACTTTTAGCAAGTTCAATTGATTCATTTATAGCAACTTTTGGTGGAACTTGAGTTCTGTCACCAAAAAGAAGTTCATATAATCCTATACGAAGAATATTTCGGTCAACTACAGATATTTTATCTATTGGCCAATCAGGTGCTGCTTTTTCAATTATTTCATCTATTATTGCTTTCTTCTTTACAACACCAAGAAAAAGCTCAGTCATAAATTCTGAATCATCAAGCCCTGGACCGAACTCTTCAATGTTTCTTTCAAGCATCTCTTCTGGCTCTGTGTCTTTTGAGACAGCAAAATCCCACTCAAAGAGTGTCTGTAAAACAATTGAACGTGAAAGGTGCCGGTTTGCCATAATGTATAGGTAAGTTAAAAGTTATAAAGTTTTTAAAGTTATAAAGCAATAAAACACATGCCTTAATTCCACTTTACAAACTTTAGAACTTTCTACTTTATGAACTATTTTTTCTTAGCTTGTTTTTTTTCAACTTTTTTAACCACATCTAGAACTTTACGTCCACGGTAAAAACCACAATGCTTACAAACTATGTGAGTTTCTTTTTTCTGCTCACAGTTAGTACATGTAGTAAAAACAGGCGCTTTTAGCGCATGATGTGATCTTCGGTTCCCTGTATGGGAACGTGTATGTCTCATTCGTATAACCATATAGATAGTATACTGATTTTCATTAAAAACGCAAATGAAAAGGTCCGAACATTAAATGTCGGACCTTTAGATTTTATTAACATGAACATAATGTGAATTATTACAAAAGGTTCATTAAGGAGATTGCATACTCACGGTTTTCCATACTCAATTCTTGGATAGCAATTTTAACGGCTTTTAAATGACCGCCAAATACTACTTTAACAAACAATTGAGCCGGAACCCAAAGTGGAGCGGCTGTTTCGCCGTCAATTGGATTTGGACCGTCAAATGTAAACAAATTCCCGGTAAATTCTTTCACTAAATAAAAAATTTTAGTGTGAAATTTATCAGTTTTTCCAGGACGATTGTCTGGAATTTGCTTTTGAAAGAGTACTTTTAAACTACTCGGAAGAATCTGTAATCCAGTTTCTTCGAGAGTTTCTCTGATAAATGCATCCTCCTGAAACTCTCCAGATTTTTTATTGTGGCCACTCTCACCATTTAGGTGATAGTTTGAATTATAGGGAACTCCTAAAAATTCAACATTTTTCGTTTCAAGATTAAAACGAAAAATAATACCTCCAACATAAAAGGAACCGTCTTTTGCAGTTCCACCTGGAAGATGGATTCTGTCGAATCCCTGTGAATGAAGTAAACCAATCTTATTGGTTATCTCTTCGTAAATATTTGCTTCTATAGCTTTATGCCTCCTTACTTTATCAGAGGACTTTTTTAAATAATTCTTTTAGGGCTTTTCTATATGCAACTGCATAAACCCACTTACGCTCATAGTAACATATTAAACATAATAAGTCAATATGTTATATTATCTAAAAAAGGGATATATTATAAAAGTAGAGATTGTTATGGCTACCAACCATAATTCTGACAATGCTTGGAACCGAAAGGCTAATCTATATAATATAAAGAACAAAGTTGGGTGGAACCGCGATGAGACTCGCCCCGACAAAAAATGAATTTTTCATTTTTTGTCGGGGCGATTTTAATTTATAAATTAATAAAAAAACTACACAAATTGTTTTTCTAAAAAAGGTCCTCGGATGAGGGAATGGTGGAAGCCACCCAGTAGGTCAATCTACTGATTGAGACCTTTTTATAAAATAATTTGTTTCGTTTAAATACCATGGAAAACAACGAACACCTATCTCATATACGTCACACACTCGCTCACTTACTAGCGCAAGCTGCTCACGAGCATTATCCCAATTCCCTACTCACACTGGGGCCATCAGTAGATAATGGATTTTATTATGATATTGATTTCGGAACAGATAAAATCAGTGATGAAAATTTAATTACAATAGAAAAAACCATGAAGAAAAATTTGCCTTCATGGACTGAATTTACACACAAAGAAGTTTCAGGAGATGAAGCGAGAGAAATATTTAAAGGTAATATTTACAAATTAGAACTCATTGAAGAAATCATTTCTCGTGGTGAAAAAATAACTCTATATACTTGTGGCAATTTTACAGACCTTTGCCGTGGAGGACATGCAGAAAATCCATCAAAAGAAATTCCTCTTGATTCATTTAAACTTGAGCGTATTGCTGGAGCCTACTGGCGTGGAAGCGAAAAAAATAAAATGCTTACTCGTATCTACGGTTTATCATTTGATACAAAAGATGAACTTGATGCTTACCTATTACAGCAAGAAGAAGCAAAGAAAAGAGACCACAGAAAAATAGGAAAGGAGCAAAAGTTATTTACTATTTCTGAACTTGTTGGTTCTGGATTGCCACTTCTTCAACCAAAAGGAATGATTATTAAAAAAGAAATTGAAAATTTTCTTTGGAGTCTTCATAAAAATAAAGGGTACAGCCAAGTGTGGACACCTCATATTACAAAAAAAGAATTGTATGAAACTTCTGGTCACGCTGCAAAATTTGGAGAAGAACTTTTCCGAGTAAAAGGTGGGGATGAAGACTTCTACATGAAACCTATGAGTTGTCCTCACCATATGCAAATTTTTTCCGACAATCAATTCTCATATAGAGATATGCCAGTAAGATATTTTGAAGCTGCAACTGTATATCGTTATGAAAAAGCAGGACAACTTTCGGGGTTAACACGTGTTCGTGCTATTACACAAGATGATGGACATTTATTTTGCAGAATTTCACAAATAGGACAAGAAGTAAGTACTATAGTCGAAATCATAAAATCTTTCTATACAACAATGGGAATGATGAATGAATATAGAGTTACTCTTTCTGTTCGTGGTGATGATAAAAGTAAATATTTAGGAACTGATGAATATTGGAATAAGGCTGAAGAAACACTTGAACAATCAGCCAAAGAAAATAATTTAAATTATAAAATCGCTCGTGATGAGGCAGCTTTTTATGGCCCAAAGTTAGACTTTATATTTAAAGATGCAATTGGACGTGAGTGGCAACTTGCTACTATTCAATGCGATTTTAATTTACCTGAAAGATTTGAATTAAAATTCATAAATGAGCGTGGTGAAGAAGAGAGACCAGTAGTAATACACCGCGCTATATCTGGCTCACTTGAGAGATTTATGGGAGTTATGATAGAACACTTTGCTGGAGCATATCCTGTTTGGCTATCACCCATTCAAGTTACAATTTTGCCTATTTCAGAACATCAAAAAGAATATGCGGATACTGTATACAAAGCTTTACAAGAATCTGACATCCGAGTTGAACTAGATGATTCGAATGAATCTCTAGGAAAAAGAATCCGTAATGCAAAGATGCAAAAGGTTCCCTATATGATTGTTATTGGTGATAAAGAAAAAGAATCTGGACTAATAACAGTTGAAACAAGAACTGAAAAACTTGAAGGAATTACAACTGAAAAATTCTTGGAAAAACTTTTAAGTGAAATTAAAAATAGAACTTTGAATTAGTAAATAAAAATCCCTCATAATGAGGGATTTTTATTTATTCAAATTTTCCTGTTACCCACTCCATTTCACCTTGCCAATTTCTACTACCAGGACAAGACCAACCTGGACTATTCGGGTAAGGATTTCCACTTGTTTCCATATTAACCACACCTAGAACATAAAAATAACCTGCTTCGCATCCTAACTGAGGAGGATAACGATAATATCTATAATTACCACAATTATCATTAATTGACGGATCACTCAAATGTTGAGGTAAATACTTACCATTAACAAGTGCGGTAGTAAAAGTTCCACTTGTTTCAGTACCTGATATACCTGAAGCATCCCAACCTCCACATCCAAGAAAATCAGAATTGGGAAACTGTCTATTATTTAGATGGTATAAATCGAGCGCTATTTGCATTTGAGTCATATTCATAAGTCTTGTTGAATCACGACCTCTCATTCGAGCTCTATTCAAAGATCCTATAACAACACTTGATAAAACTCCAATAATAGCAATCGCAACCAATAATTCAATAAGCGTAAAACCCTTCACTTTTTTAGATTTTACTTTTAAGAATTTAAACATGTAATTTTATTATAACACAATTTTTTAATTCAATTTAAATCCCCCGAAAGCTTAGCTTTCGGGGGATTTAAATTTATGATTCGTAATTCTTAATTCGTAATTATTAATTATTCTTATATATCCAAATTTGCCATTTTAGCGTGTGATTGAATGAAAGATTTACGAGGAGGAACTTCACTTCCCATCAACATATCAATTACTTTATTGGCATTTTCTGCATCAGAAACTGTAACTTGCTTGAGAACACGTTTACTTGGGTCCATTGTTGTCTCCCAAAGTTCTTCAGCATTCATTTCTCCGAGACCTTTATATCTCTGAATATGAATCTTAGTTCCAGCTTTTTTATTCTTTACTTCAATTTCTTCATCTGTTTCTTCTACCTGAATTCCATCTTCTTCATTTGCAGATTCAGCAAGTAATTCAGCTAAAGAGACAGCATCCTTACCAAGTATTTTATCTCTTTCTTCATCGGTATATGCATACATTATTTCCTTCCCTCTCTTAATTTTGAAAAGTGGTGGCTGAGCAATATAAATATATCCTGCATCTATTATTGGTTTAAAATATCTATACATAAGAGTCAAAATAAGAGTACGAATATGGGCTCCATCCACATCGGCATCGGTTGCAATAATTATTTTATGATAACGCATTTTTTCAAGATCAAAAGTATCCCCAATAGAAGTTCCCATCGCTATAACAAGATTTTTAATCTGCTCACTACCTAACATTCTATCCAATCGAGCACGTTCGACGTTTAATATTTTTCCACGAAGAGGAAGTATCGCTTGAGTTTTTCTGTCTCTTCCCATTTTAGCAGTACCACCAGCAGAATCTCCCTCCACTATAAATAGTTCAGCAGAAGATGCATCGCGTACTTGGCAATCTGCAAGTTTTCCTGGAAGAGTCATACCTTCGAGTGCTCCCTTTCTCAAAATTGAGTCCTTTGCTGCCTTAGCAGCCTTGCGAGCACGTAAAGCAAGTAGAGATTTATTTATCATCGACTTTGCTTCATCTGGATTCTCTTCTAAGAAGGCTGAGAACGCTTCTCCAAAAACAGTAGCAACCGCCCCCTGGGCTTCAGTAGAACCTAGTTTTGCTTTTGTTTGACCTTCAAATTGAATTTCACGAAGCTTTACAGAAATAACAGCAGTGAGCCCTTCTAATACATCATCTCCTGTAAAACCTCCATCTGCTTCTTTGATTAAGTTATTCTTCTTACCATAAGTATTTATGACACGAGTAAGAGCCATTTTAAATCCAGTTACATGAGTACCTCCTTCTGGAGTATGAATATTATTAGCAAAAGGAATAATGTCAGAACTAAAATTATCAACATACTGTAACGCCACCTCTACTCCAACGTCATCCAATTCTTTTTCGATATAAAAAACACTAGGATGAATTGGCTTTTCAATTTTATTGTAAAATTTAACTAACGAAATTAGCCCGCCCTCAAAGTAAAATGTTGTGGATGGAATTTCAAGCTCAAGTTCTTTGAACCAAAAAATATCATTGGCATCTTTTACCCCTTTACCACCTGTTAATGGGTTCCACTCTCTCGCATCCAATATTTCAATGCGCAAGCCTTTTACTAAATATGCCTGTTGACGTAAATGATTTATAATTGTATCTAAATCAAATTTCACTTGTTTAAAAATCTCCTCATCTGGCCTGAAGGTAATTATTGTTCCGTGATGCTTAGAAGTGCCAACTTTTTTAACGGCAGCTTTACGTTTACCTTGAGTATATTCTTGGATATATTTACCTCCCTCTGTATGAACTTCTGCTTTGGTATAAATAGAAAGTGCATTTACTACAGATGCTCCTACTCCATGAAGACCACCAGATACTTTATAACCACTATCATCTCCCCCAAATTTTCCTCCTGCATGAAGTGTCGTCATAACTGTTTCAAGAGCCGAAACTTTTGTTTTAGGATGAATACCGACTGGAATTCCTCGTCCATTATCAACTACTCGAACAGAATTATCCGGGAGAAGAACCACTTCAATATGATCACAAAATCCTCCCATGGCTTCATCGCGAGAGTTATCAAAAATTTCCCAAACTAAATGATGTAATCCATCGATTCCAGTAGAACCAATATACATACCAGGTCTACGACGAACTGGCTCAAGGCCCTCAAGGACTGAAATTTGTTCTGCTCCATATTTACCTGTTTGTTTAACCTTTTCTTCTTTTTTTACCATAAAAATAATTTAAAATGCCCTTTTATGCAGGACAATTACTATGAGTATTATATCAAAAAAACATATAAAATACTAATATTTATTATTAAATTTACCCTTATAAACAAATGGTTTAATACTTATATCTATATATTTATTTTTAACCAAACAATAATATTTAAACTATAGACTAGCATCATCATCTTTATCTACTTCGTCGTAAATATAATTAGATAATTCTTTGATTGCTTTACTCTGATTTATAAAATCTTTACCACGAGTCATCACGCAAAAAATATAAGGCTTACTGGGATAATATACTATACCGCAATCATGCAGTTGAGTATGTCCTTCAATACCACCAATATTTCTTTCTCCAAATTTATGAGCAACAGTAATATTTTTAGGAACACCTGCAACAATACCGTCAACATACTGCGTCCGAGAAAGTATATCTAATGCCTTTTCTGACATCTCTCTATTTAAATAAGTTGCATTAAATAATACTCTAAAAAACCCAGCATAATCTTTAACTCTAATTTCAAAATCATTATTTAACATATCTAAAGGAATCCCTATTGATTTGAAAACATTGTCCGTTCCACCTTCTTTTATATTTTTGAGTAAAATAGTGATAGCAGTATTGTCGGATTTTTCTATCATTGATTCTGCCACTTCAAGTAAAGAATATTCCTTATCCAAAACTAATAAATTACCAGAAACTATATTAGGACTAACGCTCTGGATAAAATCGGATTGAGAAACTTTTACTTTTTTATCCAAAATTGATGGAGTTGTTTCTGCTTCATACAACAAGGACATAAATACGGGAACTTTCAATAAACTTGCTGGTGAAAAAATATCCTTCTCGTTTACACCTATCCATAAACCATTATTCAAATCACGAAAATAAAATGAAATATTTTCCAGATTATATTGATTTTTAAGTTCTTCTATTTTTTCATTAACATCTTTAGAGAAGATAGTAACATTTGAATTATTATCAATTTCACAATCTAAAATAGGGTTTGTTAATGAAAAAGAACCTTGTAAATTTCGAGTAATATTTATACTATTTTCTTTTTTTGTTCTTGGTATTAAAAAAATAATGAGAATAATTATTATCAAAACTAGAAATATATTAATTCCTAGTAAATATTTTTTATATTCAATTTTATTGTTTTTTATAGTCACGAACGAATTAGAGGATTTATCTGACTTCCCACCCTTTGGAAATAACTTTACTGGTAATTTCAGACATAATTAGATTTATTTCTTCATCTGTTAGAGTTCGATCATAAGATTGAAAAACTAAACGATAGGCAAAAGATGTTCTTTTTTCTTTTGTAAAACAGTCGAATAATTTTGGTTCCACAACTAAAAGCTCGGTACCAAAGCTATTGTAGATATCTATGAGCATCTGTGGCTTTGTCCCTTCTGGTACCCATACAGCAATATCTCGAGTAATAAATGGATATACAGACCAAGGTTTAAATACTTGCGGAACATATTTAATATCTGTTAGATCTTTTATTTTAGGCTCTTTTGCAATAAAATAAGATGATCTAAAAACCTTGTTTTCAGGCAATAAAGTAAATTCATCTAATGTCATTTCTGTTATTTTTTTCTTGTCTCCAAAGGCAACATGAATTTCTTCTCCGTTCTTTTTAAAGATAGTACCGATTTCAAAAGCTTTTATTTCATCTAATCCAAGTAATGGTAAATTTTTCTGGTTAAAAGAAATACTTTCTTTTAAGCCATCAGATAGATTCGTCCTTAAAAAATTTTTATCAGAAGCTGAGGCTAAAACTTCAAGGTCACCTTTATCTTTAAAAGCATAAGTCATTACTTCTTTATACCCATCTTCTATAAGTTTTTGTTTTGATATGAAAATTTTTTCCCAATTACTATTATCTTCTCCTTGAAAATTTATTTTAGGAATTAAGGGAATAATTTTTTCATAACCATAAGCACGACCTATTTCATCTACAAAATTATAATCTCCTGTTATATCTAATCTCATTAATGGAACTAATACCTTCCATTCATTATTTATTTGTTCAAATTTATAATCGTAATTTTTTAATATTTTTTCTATTTCCTTATTACTGATATTTAATCCTAACATTTTAGATATATACTCTGAATCAAAAGAAATAATTCTTTCTTTTTGCGGATTAGGATATACATCAATAATCTCTTCAAACGATGCATCTGGACACATTTCTGAAATTAATGCCGATATTTCATCCATAGCAAAATCACAAAGAGATGCTGATAAATCATTCTCATATCTTTTTGAGGCATCCGTTTTAATTCCTAAACGATTTGCAGTTTTGCGTACTGAGATAGGCTCAAAATTAGCAACTTCTATTAAAATATTTTTTGTATTATCAGATATTCCAGAATCCAAACCCCCTTTAACTCCAGCAATAGCGAGATTTTTATTTCCATCAGTAATAACCGTATCTGTTTCTTTTAAAATAACAGATGTTTTTTCTGCTCCTACTAATTTAATTTCATCTCCATTTTTAGCTTCTTTAATAATAATTCTTTCATAAGATAATTGTTTTAAATCAAAAGCGTGTATAGGTTGACCAGAACCGAACATTACTATATTTGTTGCATCTACTATATTATTTATGCTTCTCTGACCAATAGAATTCAAATAATTAACTACCCATTCTGGAGACGGCTTTACTGTTATATTTCGTATAATACGCCCCATGTATCTACGGCAATTAGGGGTTTGAATATCAATTTTTAAATCTGTTTGATTTGGTTTAGGCCTTTCACATTCAGGAAGTTTAAAATCAATTCCAGATAATCCAGCTATTTCCCGAGCAACACCCATATGAGAAAGCAAATCATGAGCTCTATCCGGTAAAATTTTTAAATCAAAAACAGTATCACCACTTGGTAATTTTTCTACATCTTCAATTTCACAAAGTTTAAATGTTACAAGATCTGCAATCTCATCTGCACTAGGGATATCACTGATATATTTTTTTAACCAATTATAAGAAATAAGCATAAATTAAAATTGATTAAGCCTTAAATCACCCTGATAAACTAATCTAACATCTGGAATCTTATATTTCATCATCATTAATCTATCTAGACCAACCCCGAAAGCAAACCCCTGGTATTTTTTTCCATCGATTCCACAGTTCTCAAGTACATTGGGATGAACCATACCTGCCCCCAATAATTCAAACCATTTTTCTCCTTTTTTTAAATCAATTTCAAATCCTGGTTCAACGAAAGGAAAAAAACTAGGTCTAAGACGAATTTCAACATTGTCTCCTATAAAAAATCTTTTGAAAAATTCAAATAATACTCCTTTCATGTGAGCAACTGATATATCTTCTCCTATCATTAAACACTCAATTTGATAAAATTGCATTTCATGACCAGAGTCAGTAGACTCATTGCGAAAAACTTTTCCAGGCGAAACAATTGCAAAAGGAGGCTTCCCTCCAGAATTTACTAAATTTTCCATGTATCTTATTTGTGTGTTTGAAGTATGAGTGCGTAAAACCATACCCTCCTTATCCTTTACAAAAAAAGTGTCTTGCATGTCTCGAGCTGGGTGATCATCTGGAAAATTTAAAGCTCCGAAATTATGCCAATCATCTTCCATTTCTGGACCAACCTCTACTGAAAAACCTAAATCTTTAAATATAGAAACAGCCTCATTCATTGTTAGAGTTAGTGGATGTAAACTTCCTTTTAGATATTCTTTTTCCATCTTATTTTTTTATTAAACTCAAATTATACTTATCATCTCCTATATATTTTAGGTCATAATCATATCCTTGATTTCCTTTAATTTCAATCTTAAAGTCAAAACTTTTTTTTGCTAAATCAAAATATTCTTCTGCTTTTTCTCTCATCTCCCTTGTTTTTAGATACTCAATAAAATGACAAGTGGGAAAATGGGTTTCATCATAAGAAATATTTATATTGTGAACTTCAGTTTCAGTCATAAAATAAATTTATATTTATATGTTACTAATATAGCATATAAATGACTTTTTTTAAATTAAACTATACCCGACAACAGATCTTCTTCAAATTGGGCAATTCCCTTCACTGTTTTTGGATATCTGTCTATATTTACAAAATCAAGGTTTTTAATTTTACTATATATTATTTCTATTAACTTTTTGACCCTATTTACATCTTCTTCTGTAAATTCTATTTCCTTCTCATTTATATAATCTACCCCATTAATATTCTCAGGTTCAACAAATATAAATATTCCCTTCCTCATTTTATATTTTTTGTAATTTTTTGAATTCTCAATAAGCAATTTATAAAAAATAATCTGATTTTTATAGCTCCACTCTTTTATTTTATCTTGCTCATCTTTATTTTTTTCAGGAATCGAATGACCGGTCTTAAAATCAAAAACATCTATTGTATCTCCTTCTAATATTCGAAGTAAATCAATCTTTCCTGTTATGTGTGCCCTCTCTAAAACTACTCCTTCATTCCCAAAGTCTACTTCAGTTTTATCTGTGATATGTATTTCTTTTATTTTTTTATCATAAAAAATACTTAGTGCCTCTCTGCCTCTATTTAAATATTTCTCCATTTCCATCTCCCCTATTCTTTTTCTTTTAAAATCCTTCTCAAATAAATTTATAAATTCTTCTTTAGAAGGTATTATTCCTTTTTCTTTATACTTTATAATACAAAGCTCTATCGATTTATGAATAGAAGAACCAAATATATTTGAAATACTCATTGGTTGTGGAAAACGAATAAGGTTCTGTTCAAAAAATGTCTTTGGCCCCTCTCCATAATAAATATTTAAATAATTATTAAAGTGAGAAACACTGAGTTTATAATTTTCTACCAGAGGAGAAAGAAAAGCTTTTTCACTTTCTATATATACTTTATCAGTATAATTTGGTGTCGTGGTCTCTAATATTGAACTTGTGTTTAAATCTTCATTTTGATTTTCTTTTGCCTCTTTAATCAAATCATTATTCAAAAACTTAGCCTCAACAGATTCACCTCCATCATCTTTATATAAATAAGT
Organism: Minisyncoccia bacterium; assembly: GCA_038249055.1. Classification (GTDB taxonomy): domain Bacteria; phylum Patescibacteriota; class Minisyncoccia; order Phycocordibacterales; family UBA9973; genus UBA8515. Next base: position 31,074 of record JBBRWS010000007.1, on the reverse strand, counting down.
GGAAAGATATAAATTCTTTTTAGCCCTTGTAAGAGCAACGTAAAATAACCTCAAGTCATCATCAGACTCATCAGAAGCCAGATCAATGGGAAGGTTTTCTGGTAATCGTATCTTATTTCTCATCCCTCCTTTTGACCAATTATCATCCTGACAAGACAAAAGGAAAACTGTTTCAAATTCTAATCCCTTTGATTTGTGAGCAGACATTAACTGCACTGCATTAAGAGCTCCAGTAAATGGACTCGTATCATTTAAAAGTATATGACTACTCTCATGTATATCTACAAATTTTACTAAATCAGATATCTTTAATAAGCTATTTGAATTATGTCCACGCAACGCACCAATAAAAAACTTTAGACCTGAAAGAAATCTTAAATATTCTGGTTTATTTTTTTCTAACTTTTCTTTACTAAAATAATAATCTTTATAAGGACTTATAAATTTATTATTATTTTTGTCTATTGCTTCTTCATTAATTTCATTCTCTTCATCTAGAAGTTTCAAATTACTCTTTCCTATTAAACTTTCCAATATATATTCAACTGGTTCATATTTTGACCTTGCTACCATTTCAATAAAAAACTCTGCTATCTCTCTTACCTTCTCATCTTTGTAATTAAGCATAACTGAAAGCCAAGATGTATCGGAAGCCTTATCGTCTCTTTTTGTTTTTGATAAAATTGAAATATCCCATATTGTTTTATATGATAAACCCCAAAATGGGTATGATAAAATTTCTGGCAATAAACTATCTCCAGAATAAGGAGACTCTGAATCCATAAAATTTAAATACTTGCACATTGTAATAAGCTGGTGAATATGAGGAGTAGCAAGAACATTTTGCTCTTTTTCATAAACAATGGGCACATTAAAGTGGTGCATAAAAGGAACTAGATTTTCTAGTTCTCTGTGTTTACGAGAAATTACAGCTATCTCTTTTGGGTTATGTCCTTCTTTTATTAAATTTTTTATTTTAAGAGCGATATTGTGATACTGATGCTCTTTTGTTTTGAATTTTATCTTTTTTATTTCTCCTTCAAATTTTTTGTTTTCATCTCCACTTGATATTAATTTTTTATTTATACCTTTAATAATGTCTTCAAGTCTATTTGATCCTGTAACTATTATGTCACGAGCTAGATCTAGAATATTTTGACCAGAACGATAATTCTCTGTCATTACTATAATCTTAACATCTTCATAAACTAAATGAAAATCCTTAATATTAGAAATATCTGCGCCTTGGAAACGATAAATTGCCTGGTCATCATCTCCCACAACCATTATGTTTGGCTTCTTCTCGTTTACAAAGTTATCTGAAAGTAATCGAATTAATCTTATTTGCGCATCGTTTGTATCCTGAAATTCATCCACCATTATATAAAGAAATTGTTCTTGAAGTTCTGCTTTTAGATTTTCATTTTTTATTATGGCCTCTATAACTTCCAATATCATATCATCATAATCAAAGTAGCCACGCTCAAATAATCTATTTTTATATTCTTTATAAATATAGCCAAGGTTTTCTAACTTATTTCCAGCTTCTAAAGATTTTAAAGTAATATTATCATTAGTTCCCGTAGTATATTTTTTTTTCCATTCACCAATAGGCCCTGTTTTATTTTCCGCAATAGATTCTTCTAATGCTTTCTTGAGTGACGATATGAGATAACTTGATATCGGCTTAAAATAATCTGACGGAAAAGAAGTGGTGTCTATTTTCTCCCACTTATGTAACATTTTTTCTATTTCTGGAAATATTTTAGTAGATAATCTATCTTTAAATACCAAGGATAAAGAAGAATTAATATCTTCTAAAATATTTTTATTATTTTTTATTATCAAATCAAATTCATCTGGAGTGAGGCCGGCTTTTTTAATTTGTGAAATTCTAGATAAAATATCTTTTAGGAATACATATCCTTCTTCGGGATGAAAACTAGAAAAAGGATTTTTATGTTCAAGTTTTTCTAGAATCTCTGTCATTATTTCTCTTTGAATAAGTTCGTCAGCTGGAGAGAGCCTGGCCTGATTAAAAAAGTATTCTGGATAACGACTGATTATATTTGTTCCAAAAGCATGAAAAGTAAAAATATTAACCTTATACGCTTCGACTCCAATCATTGTTTTTAGTCGATTTAGCATATTTATAGCCCCGGCCTCAGTAAAAGTAAGACAGAGTATCCCGTGAGGGGGTATATCTGTCTTTCTTAATATGTTTGCGACTCTCAAAGACAATATCTGAGTCTTACCACTCCCAGGACCCGCCACAACCATTACAGGGCCATCTATTGTATCCACAGCTTCAAGTTGGGCTTTATTTAAATTCTTGTATGCTTTTTCAAAATCAATTAATATGTCACTCATTTTTTATTTTAATTATTTAATTCTAAATCATTCTTCCAGTCTATTTTATTAATCTTAATTGGTTTATTAAATAATTCCAATAAAATTGGTTTCATATTTTCTATATTACCTGAGGTAAAAATATCAATTTTATTATTATTTAAAGACTCACTTCTTAAATCATTTTCATTCAACATTTTAGAAACCTGACGAACGATTGCATTTGTTGGGTCAATAACATTAACTTTTTCTCCGACTATTTCTTTTATTAACGGAAGTACAAAAGGATAATGAGTGCATCCTAAAACAACTGTATCAATATTATTTTTAATCATTGGTAAAAGTGCTTTCTCTAAAATGCTTCGAGTTTGAATTCCATTTAAATCCCCTTTTTCTATTTGTAAAACTAGGCCCTGGCAAGTATCCTTAAATATTTCTACATCTTGTGCAAATCTCTCTACAACAGAATTATATAATTCTCCTTGAAAAGTTGCTGGGGTTGCAAGAACTCCAACTTTGCCAGTGTGGGTAATTTCTACCGCAGGTTTAATTGCAGGCTCCATACCAATAAAAATTGTATCGGGAAATTGAATACGTAGATATTTTAGTGATGCAGCTGATGCAGTATTACAAGCTATGACTATTATTTTACAATTTTTATTAATTAAAAACTTTGTAATTTCTATAGAAAAATTTAATATTTGTTCCATTGACCTCCCCCCATACGGTACATGTCCTTGGTCACCAAAAAAAACATAATTATATTCGGGTAATTCATTTTGTAAATGTTTTAATATCCACAATCCTCCAACCCCTGAATCAAATACTCCAATATTAGTCATCTTTCTATTATATCACTATTTTATCCCACCCCAATATTTTATTATCTTATATTCATATAAAATATACAGATTAAAATTTGTACAAATTTAGAGATCTATTTGCTCATGTAAGCGAGCCAATAATCACGCTTATATATACGATTATTAAATGTTGTATAGCTGGTTTTCTTCTCTAAATTTATAATTTTAAAATATTTACTATATATTTTTATAAAGTCATCACGAGAAAAAACTCTCTCAGTTAATCCTATCTCTTTTATTATATATGTATCATATTCTCTACCTGGACTACTCTTTAATAAATTTTTAACATTTTTATTCCCATCTTTTGCCAATGCTCTGACAAAAAAATATCCTCCTTTTTTTAAAACTCTATTAACTTCATTTAAATAAATTTCCCTTCCATTTTCGTTCAAAGAATTTGATGATGTAATATCTAAAACAACATCAACAGAATTATCATCTATGATATATTTTTCACCAATGTCTCCCAATCTATAATCCACCTCTACTCCTAAGTTTTTAGCTCTTTCTTTAGCTAAATTTAAAGCCGTTTTAGAAATTTCTATACCTATTACTTTATTATCTCTTTCAGCTAAATAATTAGAATTTCTACCTGTTCCACACCCGAGATCTAATATCACTTTATCTTCTACTCTATATTTTTCTTCTTTTTTAAGAAACTTTAAAAAACGCAAAGTGTCAGCTTGTGGACCTTCATTTTTTGTTACAAGTAATGGATTTCTATATTCTTTTTCCCATGTATTACCTTGATGTGACATAAATTTTTACAATTTAAAAACTAATTATATTTATAAATAGCAGAATATCCATATTCTTTTGAACACTCAAAAACTTTTTTTAGATTACTATCTAAATCATTTTTTATACTACTTTCCATGAGCATATCATAATTTGCAAAGAATATATAAACATCTCTATTTACATTTTCATAACCAATGACATTTTCAATTGAACACAAATTCCAAGGACTCGGATAAATTAATATATCTTTTTTTGTATAGTAATGAGCAATAGGATCTTGGTTTGTTATAATTAAGGAATTTTTTGAAATAGAATTACTAGCTAAAAATTTAGTTCCTTCAGAAAAACAAGCTAATGTTAAATCATTTGAATTTTTTAACTCAATCTTATTTGAATTCCATAAAGAAAAAACTAAAATAATACCAACTATTCCTAATAATAAATTTCTCCATTTGTTAAGTTTACTTATAAATAAACCAGAAATTAAACAAACGACAGGTACTATGGGCATTATAAATCTATCCTCTTTATGAGGCATCAGCATTACGATAGTAGAAAAGAAAATAATCCAAATTAAAAGTATATATACTTCTTTCTTTAAGAATAATTTTTTAAAGAAAACAAAAAATAACGATATGACAAAAAAGACTCCTGTTATTGAAAAAATACGCCAAGAATTTTCAAAGAAATAATTCCATGACTGTACCCCTCCCCAGTAACCTGACGCTTTAAACCCATGAATAAATCCACCAAGCGGATTACTATAAAATACGAACCCATAAATAAACCAAGGAATTAAAGTCAAAAAGAAAACCAAAACTGCATACCATAAATATTTATCTTGTAAAAATTTAAAAGATTTATCTCTAATAATAAAATATAAAAGAAATACCGGAGCTATCCATAATGTAGTATATCTAGCAAGTAATGATAATGCTAAAAATAAACCAAATAATACCTTGTAATTATTATTTTTATTTTCATAACCTTTCCAAAAACTAATGAAGGTCAATAAAATAAAAAATACAACAAAAGCATCAGTCCAAATTCTTCCACTTGAATATATATGAATTGGGACCAAGGAAAATAAAATGGCTGCGTATAATCCAACATTTTTATTAAAAAGTATTTTCCCTAATTTATAAATTAATAAAATACTAAAAGTTGTAATTAACGGAATAATTAACGGGATCAAGAAATCTAATCTTAATAGGTAAAAAATAGAAATAATATAAGGTAATAATGGAGCTCTAAATCCAATATTTGGCCAACCATAAATAATATCAGTAGATGGTATGAAATCACTCCATCCGCTACCTAAAAGAGAATAACTGAATGGATTTTTACTCAGATCATAACCTAAATTTAAATATACCGTTTCATCCCAACCTCTAAACGGTAAATAAAAAATAGAAGATACTTTGATTAAAAAAGATAAGATTAATAATAAAATAATCCATCTATCTATCTTATCTATTTTCATCCAATAGTCTTTTAAATTTTTGATGATTTTCGAAATGTCCATATTTTATTTCCAATAAAATTTATTATTAAAGAAACTCCGATAGCAATAACCTGTGAAATAATATAGTATACTTTAAAAAATTCGGTAAAAATATAAAGGAAAAAGATATTAATAGATAATGCGATTAAACTAACAGAAAAAAATCTTATATATTTTTTAAAAAAATCATGATTAAATTCCTCTCTAAAAGTCCATATTTTATTTAGAATAAAGTTAACTGTTACAGCAACAACAAAAGCAATAAAAGCAGACATTATATAATAAATACCAAAGTATTCAGTAAATGAATACAAAATTATTATATTTACAAATGTTCCAATTAATCCGACGCAAGCAAACTTAAAAAATTCTGATATTGTTTCTTTTTTATAAGGAAGGTACGTAATCAAGTTTTCTAAATAGAAAATAATTTCCCTTGTTGCTGCCTTACTTTTACCCATTGTTCTATTTGTAAAAGTAATAGGAATTTCTACAATATTTTTAAAATCTAATTTTACTAATAATTCTAATAAAATTTTAAAACCTTTTGGGTTTATTTCTTGATTTTTAAAAAATTCCTTCTTAAACATGAAAAATCCAGACATTGGATCCATGACTTCTGTAAAAACTCGAGCGAGAATAGTAGCTCCTTTTGATAAAAATTTTCTGTCCAAATTCCATCCTTCTATTTTACCTCCCTTCACATACCTGCTGCCTACAACAATATCTGCGCCTTTCATTATTGCTTGATACATTTCATTTACTTTTAAAACTGGATGGCTTAAGTCTGCGTCCATTACTCCCCAGATATTACCACTAGCAACATTAAAACCTTCTAACACAGCGGATGAAAGACCAAGCTTCCCTTTTCTATGAATAATTTTAATATTTGTATATTGAATTTTTAAATCCTCAACAATTTCACCAGTTTTATCTGGAGAATTATCATCAACAACAATTATTTCACCTTCAATTTTATTTTTATCAAATTCTTCTAGGAGTGCTAAAATAAGCTTCTTAATATTGTCTTTTTCGTTATATGTTGGGATTATTAAACTGAGTTTCATAAATTATCTAATTAAAACATTATAATTACCCCAACTAATAAAATTCTTCAGTAGAGACATACTAACACAAAAATTTATCTAAATATAATTAATCATCATCTTCATCATCATCTGTTGAAGTTGGGGCAATGACAGAATTTGTTTGAGTAATATTTTTTTGACCTATAACCTGATCTAAATTACCTATAAAATAATTACCCAACATAGCCGCTGCTGAAGACGAGTGAGATTGCCCCCCAGTGCTAGTCGTTGCTCCTGGATTTTTAGTTGCATATTCAGCCGTAGCATCTTCTCCACAGGTAGCAGCCATTGGACTATTACCTCCGGGATGAGATCCAAAGTAACTAGTAATATTATAAACTTTGCCACTTATTAACATCCAGCAATCAGTTGACTTATTATGTTTTAAAATTTCTGTCATATTTAATGTTACATTCCCTGAAGGAGGTGTTACTATAACATTAGTTTTAATTGGAATTGAATTATTTGTTTGAGGTTTTACTATTTGAGAATTTGTTGTTTCTGTTAAATTTGTTTGTGTATTATTATTTACAATGATTTGATTTAAATCTCCTATATAATAATCATTTAATAAATTTTTCGCATCTGATGAATGCTGAACACTTCCACTGCTTGTTTTAGCATTTGGGTCTCTTGTGGTATAAGCTACAGTAGCATCCACACCACACGTAGGAGACATGGTACTGTTTCCTCCTGGGTGAGAACCAAAATAGCTCGTAATATCATATACTTTATCACTAATTATTATCCAGCAATTAGATGGCACATTATGTTTTGAAATTTCTTTTATATCCAAAGTAATAGATTCACCAGCAGGAATTATATTATTAATAGAATTTTTAACTTGATTATTTGCCTGATTTGATAATTTATTATTTTGATAAAAAACTAACCCTGCGGTAAGAATAGAGGTAAGCACCACACCAAATATAAATAAAGAGATTGTAGATAAAATTTTCATATATTAAAAACTAAAATTTTCGTAATGAATCTTTTTAATATCGACACCTAAAGAAATAAACTGATTTTTTAGACTTTCCATAAACTTTGGAGGACCACAAAGAAAAATATCTTTGTTATCTAAACTCTTACTTAAATTTAAAATCAATCCACTATTTATATACCCCTTATAAGTTGTATCCCATAATATAAATTTAAAATTTATATTTTTTTGTGAAATTTCTTCAAAGTCCTTTACATGAACTGCTTCTTTTTCTTCTTTAACAGCATAATAGAAATCAATATTATAATTAGAATCTAAGCTCTTTACCATACTTAAGAATGGAGTAACACCTATTCCACCTGCAATCCAAATTTGATTTTTGTTTTCTGCCTTTTTATAAGAAAAATTACCATATGGACCATCAACTAAAACACCATCATTAATTTTTAAATTATTAAGTATATTAGTATAATCACCCAATTTTTTTACAGTTATTTTTAAATTATTTTCTTTTTCATAAGATGAAATAGAAAAAGGATGAGATTCATTACTTATACCTAATCCAAAAAAACTAAAAAAAGCAAACTGCCCAGAAATAAAATTCATTTTTCCAGATAATGGCTCCATCTCTATCTCAATTATATCTTTATTTAACTCAAAAATATTCTTAATTTTATATTTTAATTTTATATTAATAAAGTAATCAAATATTGCCTTACGAATAATAATTAATAAAGAAATTGCAGCCAAAATCAAAATATAATATCTTAAAAAATTATTCCTTGATACATCACTCGATATAAATAAAGTATGAATAATAGCAAAAAAGAATGCTAGAGTCATAAACTTATGAGACATTTTCCAAATATGATATTTTAATTTAATATAGAAAGTAAAACTAATAAGGATAATCATCAAAAACAATGAAATTATTCCCCAGGTAACAGGCATATCTGTAAATGGTACAAAAAACATAGCCGCTTGCTGTGTTGAGATAGTGATATATTTAACAACAAGAAATAATGGATGAAATAACAACATAGAAAAAGAAATCGCTCCTAATCTAGAGTGATTTATATAAACTTTATCTAATCCCTTAAAATATTTATCCAAAAATTTTAACTTTCCTGCTAATATCAAATTTATAGAGAAAAGAACCATCCCAACCAATCCTAGAACTTGTCCTAAGCTAGTAGTAATGGAATTTAAATCTGAAAAACGGAGCCCTATTGGTTCCATTAATGACCAAATTACAACTGGTATTAAAGATAAGGTAAAAACAATATACATGGTAATATTGTAACATAAATATGCCTCTTTAATAATGGAAAGATGACGGATAAAATGATATAGTTTATTGGTAAATTAATCTTATGCCTGATATAGAATTACTTTTAAATCTTTTAACTAAATTTGCCTGGCTCGGGAACTGGCTATTTTTTACTTTAGCTTTTATCGAATCAGCCCCTTTTGTTGGAATGTTTGTACCAGGAGCAACTCTTATTTCTGTAGGAGGATTTCTAGCTTCTCAAGACTATTTGAATGCGTGGGATATAATATTTTTTGCTTCTATTGGAGCAATCCTAGGGGACTTTTTTAGTTATTCCCTTGGACGCTTTGGTGGAGATTGGGTAAAAAATAAAAAAATATTAAATGCGAATATCTTAAATCATGGAGAAAGATTTTTTATTCGTTATGGAAATAAAAGTATTTTTTGGGGTCGTTTCTTTGGACCTATCAGAGCTATCATCCCCTTCATTGCCGGTTTATCAAGGATGAAACAAGGTCCTTTTATTTTTTGGAATATTTTAAGTAGTATTTTATGGGCAATATTAAATGTTTTTCTAGGTTACTTCTCAGGAAGTTTGATTATTAGAATATTTAAAAATTGGTCTAGTGGATTAAGTTTGATACTTATAGTAATATTCATTACTGCTTTATACTATTGGTTTATCAAGAAAAAAGATCATTCATTAAAAAATTCATTCAAGGTTGGTAGTGTAAAATTTATTGAATATTTAAATAGTAAAAAATGGTTTAAAAAATTAATTACTCGTTATTCTTTTATTTCTTTATTTTTTAAGGAAAGTAAGCATCCATCAGAAAAAATATTCGGGACTGTTCTTGTTTTTTCATTTTTAATCTCTATTTATCTTTTGATTTTAATATTGGATGTATTTTAATTAAATATATTTTAAAAACCACAAGAATAATTCTTGTGGTTTTTAAAAAATAAACTATTATCTTCCTTGAATAACTCTAATTAAAAATAGAATAATAGCTACTACAAGAAGTATATGAATAAATCCTCCTATAACATGGAATCCAATAAAACCAAGAAGCCATAGAATTAATAAAATTACTGCAATACTGGTAAGCATATAAATATAATTATTTAAAAAATAAAAAACTGCATTAAATAATTTACCTATAAAAATATTGTTAGTATTATTTATCGGTAAATATCAAAAGCCAGCTAAAACGACCATTCTTCACAGATCTCACTACAAGTTCTATTATAAACTATTATTGTTAATAAAGCTCATAATTAATGATTTATTTATTCTTTGACCCCACTAGTAAGAATCAAATCTTGGTCTATATATAATATATTAAATCTTAACCGTCCAATAATTTGCCCCTCTGTTGTTTTTACATTTACTTGCCATTTTCCATATGCTAAATTTGAACGCATTGAATAAGTACGAAAACCCCCATCTCTTCCACCAACAACAGGTAATTCAATAGTCGCATCTTTTATCCATTTTTTTTGCATTTTATCGTAAAATTGCCATTCATGAACAATCTTTATATTGAGATCTTTAGGAGAAAAAATAGCACTATAAATATAAATGGCTGACCCAGGAACCTTATTAAAATCTTGGTAAAATTTAAAATATCCTTTCCATCCATAATCCTCATAAGTTACATCATAATTACCATCTTTATTTTTTTGAATAGAGTGATAAACTCCCCCATCTTTTAGAGAAAGTGGTATCGGTGGAATTAAATTAGTAAAATATAAAAAATTAATAGTTATAAAAATACCTCCAATTAGTAATATTATTAATTTTTTACTCTCAGTAAACTCTTTTTTTATAAAATAAAATAATAAATAAATAAATAAAATGATAATAATTAAACTTATTAATCCCGAAAGTAAAAAAACCCACATACCAATTTTATGAAGGATTATGGGCACTAGAAAAATTGAAAAAGAATAAACAGATAAGAAGAATAAACTTATTTGAAAACTAAATCGAATATAATGACGCTTTAAAGACTCATTGGCAATAAAAGCAGCACAAAGCAAAAATATAAATGGCCATGTCGCAAAAATATCTGAACTTCTGAAATAAAATACTAAATAAGTAGAGAGGATGCCTCCAAAGAAAAATTGTAATATATTTACATACCAAAAATGTGCTTTACTTGGATTTTTTTCATCACCAATTTCACTTTCTTTTGTATGAATGAGAACTATAAATAAACCGACAATAACAAGATGAGATAGGACCCACGAAATCTCCCATAAAGTGTCTACTCTTTTTAATGTTACAGCGTCAAAAACAAACCCAAAAACGAGCGATAGAGACGAAATAGGCCTCTCGTAACGTGCATACCAACCACGAGTAATTTCTAAAAAAGACATGCGGTAATTATACCATTTCAATATTATTTCGTAACTAAATAATTATATATAAATTTGTCTTATTGTTCTTTATCTTGGAGAGGAACACCGAGGAAAACTAAAGCTTGTTCAGATTTTTTAAATATTAATCCCTTTTGTTTTAATCTTTTATATCCATCCGATAATTGTTCTAATAAATTAAGATTATTTCTACTAATTCCAGTTAGAAGAACTTTCTGCCCTCTTCCCTCAATAATATCTATTATTTCATCCAGTGCTTCTACTCCATCTGTATCCATAAAATTAACTTCTCTTAATCGTAAAATAATAGATTTATATTTTACCAAGTTCGTTTCAAAACGCATTAAATGTGCCTGGCTATTTATATAACATAATTTACCACTAAAAGAATAAAGTAAAACATCAGCATCCCCTTTCATTTCTTTCAAATTTACACCGGAATCAGAATCAATAATACCTTTATCTATTTTATTAACTTTTAATTTAAAATATCCATGAGAAATTCTATCTACAAATACTAAAAGAGAGATAGACACTCCAAGAAGTATCCCAAAAATAGGATCAATAACAATAGTTATTAATGCAACAAAAAGAGATACATAAAAACCATTTTTTTCATATTTCCATAGTTTTTCATAATGTTCCATTTCAACCATTTGAATAGCAGTAAATACTAAAATTGCTGCAATAACTGCGAGTGGAATGTATTTAAAATATCCTAATAAAAAGAGCGAAATAATCGAGACGCTTACAACACTAATGATTGCGGATGCTTTATGATTAGCTCCAGTTTTAATATTTAAAGAGGTACGAGCAAGTGCAGCGGTTGCAGGCATTCCGCCAGCAAAACCAGAAGCGATATTGGCTAAACCAAGACCCAACATTTCCTTTCTTCCATTGTGTTTCGTTCTTGTCATACCATCAGCTATTTTTGCAGAAAGCATAGTTTCTAAAATAGCTATTATGGCTATTATGGCTGCAGTTTCAATCATGGGTATAGAAAACGCAAAATTATGGAGCTCAAAAAAACTAAAATTTATATCGCCAAACTTACTTCCTAGCGTCTGAAGTGGAATATTTATAAAACCTTTCTCCCCAAGATAACCAATCAAAATACCAAGTGGTGCTAGAATTATAGCTCCCGGCATTTTTTTTATAAATTTTTTAAATAAAAGTAACCCAATTAAAAAAAGTAAAAAAATACCAAAAGTTAACCAGGAGATTTGTGAAATATTTTTAATAGATTCAAATATATTATCAAAAAACTTTTCATGTTTTACAAGATTTTGAAGACCGAGTGCAAAATTTAACTGTCCTAGACCAATAATAAATGCTACTCCTAAGGTAAAGCCATGAATAACACTTGATGGAATTAAAATTAAATATTTCTCCAATCTTAAAAGATAAGCTGCTATAATGAAAATACCAACAATTATTGTAAGCATTGGTAACCCACTAATACCATTCAAAACAACATAAGTCGCTATTAATCCAGAAAGTGCTCCAGTTGGTCCAATAATATTAAAGTTACTTCCTCCAAATATAGCCGCTATTATCCCTGCCCAAATAGCAGTTATAATACCTACTAATGGGCTTACCCCTGAGGCAACAGCAAGAGATATTGATAATGGTATAGATATTAGAGAAACAGTTAATCCTGATTTGAGATTACTTTTAATATTTTCTGGAATCATGAAATTAAAAAATTAAATTAATAAATTTGGGCACAATAAATTGTCTCAGTATAAAATACCAAAGTTTTGCTTGATCAGACGGATATATCTACCACCTACAATTGAAAAATGAAGCTTCTATAGCTCCATTACTGTAAGATTCAGATTTTCCCCAGTATCAGTATTAACTACTTAATTATTTGTGATATTAGTCTTTTTTGAACACTAATCATTAATATATAGCTGCAAAAATTTATTTGATTGTATTTTTTGTCTAAATTAACTAAGTATCATATAGGAATATACAATATGAAACTTAGTAGTGGAACAGATTATTCCACTATTTTTTATAGTATCATTTTTTCACAAAAAGTAAAATAATCTACTAATTAATAGTAGATTATTTTATGATTTAATTTATTTGTTATAAAATTCCTTTTTCATTAAATAATCTTGAATATTTCTTATCCATTATTAGAATATGATGAATCAACCAATCTCCTGAAAACTCCGCCATTTCTTTTACAACTTCTTTCTTGTCTTTATTTTTATCTTTTATTTTATCTTCAAAATATTTTACTTTTTCTCTGAATAAATTGTGAGAAAGTATATGTTCAGCGGATTCTGTATACCCTGTTTTAGCAAATAAATATTCTTCTGTTGATAAATGATACAAAGCATAATTACCCAATCTTTCACATAAAAATTCTGCTTCTTGATCTATAAATGGTGTATCGCCTACCAATTTTAATAAATCATTAACAATATTTAAAAATTCTTTATGCTGTTCATCAATTCCTGGAATATTAACACTGTATTCACTTGACCAAATAAATCCATTATTCATAATATTTATAAATTAAATTGTTAAACTAAATACACATTAATTATATATCTATGAAAAATTTTTATCAAATAAAAAGAGTAGCTTTTGGAGCTACTCTTTTCGATTCATTTTTTATTCTTTGATTTATATCTTTATATCGACACCAATCATCAAATTTTTTGTATCATTTTCAAAATTAAAAGCGGGAATGACCCACAATTTTGAGTTAATCTTTTTGATTTTATATTCGATCAAAGGACCAACTCCGTTGTATCTCCATGCTCTTACGCATAAATTTAAATGATTAAAATTGCTTTTTAATTACTTCTGATATAATTTGAGCCAGTTTATTATGTCCTTTTTCATCTAGATGATATCCGTCAGTATCGCTCAAAATTATATAGTCCCCTGCATTTATATATAAACAATCATTTTTTTCTGCCACTTTTTTATATAATTCTGGTAATTTTTTAAAAGTCAGAGAGCCCATAGACATTCTTTCTGGTTTAATTCCGCTCTTAGGAGTAACTACTGCGGGAGGACAAATAATCATAATCTTTGTTTTATAATTTTTAAGAATACCTTCTGCTTTTAAAATAATTTGATTAAGATGTTCTGATATTTGTAAAGCATCTAAATTATGTCTATCTTTTATATCATTAGTACCTAGCATTATTATTAGTAAATCAAGAGGTATGTGACTCTTTAGTATTGCTTCTAAATGTGTAATACCCGTTTTAAATGGTTTACCATCTTCTTCCGCAACAATAGTTCTGCCATATAAACCTTCAGGTATAATTTCATAATCATTACCAAGTATGTTTTGTAATTGACCTGGCCAACTAATTAATACTGGATAAAACCCGCCTAAAATAGGAATCATCCCTCTTGTATTTGAGTCACCAAAACATAATATTCTTTTTGCATTTGGGTTAGTATTCATTTTTATAATATAAATAATTATTTAAATTCTTAAAATAGAAGTCTAAATTACAAAAGTATAGCGGACGCAATAAGCCCATATATTAAAATACTAGTTGTATCTTGAATAACCGTTGATATAGGTCCTGAACTCGCTGCTGGGTCTCTATGACCTAATTCAAAAACTTCAGTAACAAGTAGCGCAATAAGTGGAGCTGTAGATACAGCACAAAATGCAGACATAGCAACAGCAAAAGCTAGATCAAACGAATTAAACCAAAATAAAACTACTGGAAAAATTATGGAACCAAAAATTAAACCTAGAACTACGCCAAGAATACTTTCTTTAAAAAGATATTTTTTAAATCGTGCTTTACCAGATTTCAAATCCCTACTATAAATACTTTGAGTTTGAGCACCAACAGCATCTGCAATATAAACAACAAATGGAATAAAATAAGCAACCGATATATTCTTTGCTAGAACTTCTTCAAATCTTGACGTCATAAAAGACAAAGCAACCCCTAAGATAAGCCCTAATAAAAGAGAAGGAATTCTTAATCTGATTAGAGTTTTTATTGACTCCGTATCATCATCAACATATTCTATGTTATCTTTTTTCATATCTTAACTATAACATATTTATGATTAATATAAATTTTAATTTATATAATTTTTAAAAAAAGAATAACCGTTTTTATCTTTAACAAGAAGAGGTACTTCTGTAAAAATATCTAACTGACTTGAAAATTTAACATCTTCTGGAAAACCAATATTCATTAACTCTCTGCCGCTACTTGAATCTAATATAAGTTCATTTAATTCTGATTTAGAATTTTTATAGGCTGAAATACAAACTTTTGATTCTGGTGATTTTGTTCCGTCGAGTAATTCAAGTATTGCACCCGCACCAAGATAATCTTCTATACTCGGTCTTAATTCTTTTGGTTCACCTTCATCACTACTCCATCTTTCACCACTTGCTATTACTGTAATATTTATATTTTTTTCTTTTTGAATTTGATTAATAGTATTTGCAACAGCAGAAACATTAAGGAAACATCCTATAAAAATATAATTATTCTCACCTGCTGCTTTTACACAAGTAGCCCCATTAATGGAAGATATGACAAATTTTTTATTCTTATGTGATTCATTAAATGAGGTAGCAGATAAAGAAGGTAAACCCAATTCACGAGCTCTTGATCTTTCTAATATACAAACTTCTGCATCTACCTGCTTTCCAAATTCATTTATATCTCCTTCTCTAGGAAATGGATAAATAATTACTCCTTGATGTACAGCATTTGTAATAGCAGAGGAAAAACTCAATATATCAACAACTACAATAATATCACCTCTTTTAGAAGCTTCTTGAACTCCCCTAACCCCCCAATCCATTCGGCATTGATAGGGAGATTGGTCAAAAATATTTTTCATAAAATTTTTATTTTAGTAAAAATCTAAGTGTTGAAACTAAACGAATTTTTTTATATTCTGGAGAACCAGGGTCTTTATCAGTAATATCAAAAACACCTTGATTTCCACGAGTTACGCTCCCCACTAAAGAACCTGAGTTAAGAGCAAACTGTGAGGCTGTATCACGCGCATTTTTTATTGCTTCAGCCAACATTTCAGGTTTAATACTATTTAAATCAGAAAATTCAAAAGATATGAAATTTTGATTCAAAACAACTCCACTCTTTACTAAAAGCAATGTTTCGTTAGATGTTGATTTAGCAAGGTCAACTTTTTTTGTATAAACTGAAACTTGATTGGTTGAATTATATCTAAATGCAGCATCCTTATAAGTATCTTGATAAATATTCACAGGTGCAACATTTATCTCCGAAGATTCAAAACCCTTTTCAGTTAGAAATGATTTTATTGTTGTGATATTCTTTTCTATATCTGAATAAAGAGTATCGATGTTATTTGATTTTACTTCAAAACTTAAAGACCATATTGCGGTATCAGCCTTTACAATTTTTTCCGAAAGACCTTTTACTTCAACATAAGATCCTTGTTTTGAAAAATCGTGAGCTGATATAAAGAAAGCAGCAGAAATTAATAAAGAGAACACTATTATTGCTCCACTAATAAATAGAAATTTGTTATTTTTTAAGTTTTCCATATTTCAATTATAACATCTAAATTTTAAAATACACAACGATTAATTTTGCTGGGGATTAATCTCTTTAAAAAGAATGACTATTTAACCACAATAAAATTATTTTACTATAGATAGTATAATCATCTGCAAAAAATATATTTATTAGTAAAGAGAGGATGGAATAAATCCTTCCTCGTCTAATTCATAATTTATTGCTGATGTTCCATTAAGTAAATTTAATGATTCTTTTATTTCTTTTTCAGCTCTCAACCTATCACGATCACTAATATCTTTAGCAAGTGGTGTTTCTAAAATTTTTTTTATATTATTAATAGCTTCATCAAATCTTTTGGGCATATGTAGAATTAGCCATTTAACATTATGTAAAAGAAAGGCGTCTCCCTTATTTAAATATAAATCTGTATCTACAAGATAAATTTGAGGCTCTTTATCATCTTTTCTTTTTCCATACATATATTGAGACATATTATTTAAATCAGCCAAATGAGCTTCTTTACTATTTAATTTATCTAAATAATACCTAGAGATGGAAATATATAATTCTTCAAGTTTTTTTAAAAATTCTGGTGTTTTTTCTGCTTTTTCTAAATCTACCCCCTTAATTTTATCT
Source organism: Minisyncoccia bacterium (assembly GCA_038249055.1). Classification (GTDB taxonomy): domain Bacteria; phylum Patescibacteriota; class Minisyncoccia; order Phycocordibacterales; family UBA9973; genus UBA8515. The sequence goes on along the minus strand of JBBRWS010000007.1, from coordinate 13,767 downwards.
GTAGTGCAATAAATTACATCTTTTCCATCTTTATTCTTATCCACAAAAAAATCTACTGGCGCTTTTATATTATAATTTGTTTCTACTTCACGAAATAATTTTTCTCCTAAATTTGCAACAAAAACAGGATCTGTACTGATTGAGTATCTTTCTTTTATTTCCTCAAAACTCTCTTCTCTTATAACTTTACTATTTCCATTTTTATCAATTATTTCATAAAACTCTCTAGAGCCTGGACGCTCAATATCACTTTTAATTAATTGTGAATGAAATGATTCTTTTATAGGTAATGATTCTTTCATTAGATAAGTATACCAAAAGTTTCTTACTTTCAACAAATGCGGGAATTATACCCTATAAATATAATATTAAATGAAGAGAGACCACGAGTTCAAACCTAAGTTGAGCTCATTTTTATGCTGGCGGACTGTATGGGTCGCTATAGGAACAAAATTACTAAAAAACAATCATGCATAGCAAATATTATTTTTTGGTAATTTTAACTAAAGAATAATATTTGTTAGCACTTAATACATTTAATTCTAAAGATAATTCTTTGCACAATTTATTTAAAAATATAATATTAAAATTTATCCATTTAAAACTTTTTCCTTTAATCCCCTTATATATTGGGATTAATTCATTAATTAAGAAATCTTTATTACCAGATCTTTTTGATAGAATTGTTAAAATTTGACCTTCATCTTTCAAAAGATTGGACAGTTTTTTTAATAGTTTTTTTGTTTCTTTTACATCTCCTCCCATTCCTAAATTATTTTCGAGCATTGTAATATTATCAAATTTTTTATCACTTTTAAAAGAAAATATATTTTTAACTGTGCAGTTTTTAATTCCATTTTGTTTTGCAATTTCTATAACTTTAGGGGAAATATCTATTCCAATAACTTTTCCCATTTTTTTCATAGCTGGAATGTAATTACCTGTTGCACAACCAACATCTAGTATGTTCCCATAACACATAGAAATAAGACTCTTTTCATAACCAGATAACTTTTTTATTGAGCGAAAATATCTATCAATATTATGTTCACGTTTTTCACCACGCACTTCAATATAAAAAGGTTCATTTTCACCTTTATATTTATCGTATAAAGCTTGCCCAAATAAATCATTTTTATTCATTCTTTGATTATATCAAAAGTTCCCTACCTTTTATATAGAGGGAGATTCGCCGATACTGCGTTACCCAATAGGTCAATTTACTAGTTGAGGTACTTTTCCGCCTACGGCAAGGAAAAGTCTTTCGAATCTTTCCCGGGAGACCGCGAGTACGCTTTTCGAACCTTACAGGTTCAGTACACCTTTTCCATTTTATAAATCAGTAGATTTAGAAAATAAGGAAAAGCTTTTCGAATCTCCCCCGAAAGACAACCCAGTAGGTCATTTTACTAAATGAGCATTGTCTTTCTTCTCTCCGCAAATTAAAAACACCCAATAAAGGGTGTTTTTAATTTGCGGAGAGAAGGAGATTCGCCGATACTGCGGCGGGTACTTTTCCGCCTACGGCAAGGAAAAGTCTTTCGAATCTCCCCCGCACGACAAGCAGTTGTCGTGCTTCTCTCCGCCAAATAAAAATGGCCCAACGTGAAGTTGGGCTCATTTTTATGCTGGCGGAGAGAGGGAGATTCGAACTCCCGGTACGATTACTCATACACAACCTTTCCAGGGTTGCCGTTTAAACCACTCACGCATCTCTCCCTAGCCCAGCTAAAAGCTGGGCTGAGCATTACAATATTCAGAAGAATCTTGTAATGCTATGAGTAAGGAAATTAATAAAAAAAATCCTTACTTTTAAAAGAACATCTGGAGATATGATACTAAATATTTGCCTTTTTACCAAGCTGAATTTAACAAAAATCACTAGAAAATATGTTCTAGTGATTTTTGTTAAAAACAAGCAAATAATTTATTTTTTTACTATATTTCTGTTTTAATTAAATTTGAATTATTGTCAAAATTAAAATAAACTATGGCCATTAAAATAACTGCCCGAACAAAAAAGTTATCTAGGGGACCTAAAAATTTACTAAATACACCTATAATTAAAAGTATAGTAATAGCATGCAATGAAACTTGATAGGATTTCATATAATTGGCATTAATTCCTTTTGTTCTAAGTAATGCCCATGTGATAGCTGCATAAAAGAAAAGGATTATAATTGTACCAATAAAAATTCCCATAAATGTGGCTATATAAACTAACGGAATTAAAATAGCCATTATCCATGGTAATATTTTTGTAAAGATCCCCTCTTTATCTAAAACCCAAGCTTTAGTTATTTCTAAATTACCTAAATCAGAGAGCGGCATAATTCTTACTTGTCCTTTTTCTGATTGCATTAATACTAATTCTTTTTTTGTTATAAGAGAAAACGTTGAATACTCTTTAAATTTGTCTAAACTAAAAGGTAGAGATGTATTGATAGTGACCAAATTATCAATCTTAAGTGACTGAGCATCATTTGAATTAATTAAATTATCAGGTATTTTATATAAGTATGGTTCAGGTTGATTTACTGTTGCATTTCCATCTTTAATTGAAACAATAAGATCATCTGGATACTCCGCAACAAAAGAATATACTCCTTTCTTAATTTGATTAGACAAAGAAGGTATAGAAAAAGCAAAAATAATTACTCCGAGCAAAGCTATAAGTAAAGAAAGTTTTGCTAAATATTTTACTGATTCTCTAAGTGATTGATTTAAAACAATGTTACTATAATATTCCTTGTTGTAAACACTATTCTTAATTTGTGTAAATATTTTCATATTTTATTTATGATAAACCACGCCCAGGGCGAGGTAAGTTAATAATTATAAACTTTCTCTTAATCTTTTTATTCTATCTTCTACTGGGGGATGAGTTGAAAATAAATTACCAACTTTTTTACTAAATGCACCCGAACCAGTTGGATTTGCTATATAAAGATGAGCTATAGCTGTTGATTGTCTTTTCATTGGTCTTCCGTATTGACTAATTTTCTCAAGTGCTGAAGCTAATCCTTCAGGATATCGAGTAAGAAGTGAACCTGATGCATCGGCTAAATATTCACGTTTTCGTGAAATAGCGAGTTGGATTAATGTTGCAAATATTGGAGCTAGAATAGAAAGAACTATCCCAATGATAGCAAACATATTCCCTCCTCTATCGTTATCTCGACTACCACCAAAAAGTGTAGTACGAATTATCATATCTGAAACGATTGATACAAAACCAACAAGGACTACCGCAACAGTAGAAAGAAGCATGTCACGATTACCTATATGACTCATTTCGTGAGCTACAACTCCTTCAAGCTCTATTTTACTCATAATAGAAAGCAAACCTGTCGTTACAGCAACTACAGCATGATTCTTGTCACGTCCAGTAGCAAATGCATTTGGAGATGGGTCTTCTATAACATAAATCTTTGGCATTGGTAACCCCGATGTAATTGCTAAGTTTTCTACAATCGTATAAAAATCAAAATATTTTTCTCTTGTTGCAGGGTGTGCTCCGGCCATAGTGAGAGCTATCTTATCTGAATACCAATACCCTACTATATTCATAACAATAGAAAAAATTACAAAAATGTATAAAATATTTGAATTATTATACATCTGGGAAAAAACAAATCCTAGCCCAATAACAATGATTAAAAAGATGCTCATTAGCATCCAAGTCTTACGTATATTTTGTCCTTGATGTGTATATAATGTTGCCATTTTATTTATTTAATAATTATTGGTATTAAAATACTTTTATCTATCCCTTCATTTGGTGACCCAGGATTATCATTATGAATTTCTATAAAGGCAGGACCCAAAGGAAGATAAGTAAAATCAATCACTGCATTAAAACCAACTGGTTCTATAGTGGTCCAATCTGTTATTGCATTACCATTACTTTTTCTAATAATTTTTTTATCAGAATCTAGAATATTTATTATAATATTACCTTCAAAAAAATAACCGCCTTGTACTGACCCTGTAACCGCAAGAATTCCTGAAACACTACTTCCAGGCTCTACAGAAAAAGAAACTAAATCCTTCTCATTTCCTAATATCTTTGTATCGATAACTGGTATTTTATTTCCATTTGAATCTATTCCCTCATTTTGTAAAAAATTCCATCCAAAATAAAAAATAGCCCCTACTGAGATTAAAATTAATATTATTTTGAATGATTTCATTATTTTTATATTTTAAATTATAATTTTTCTAAACTTAACAATTATACTACATTTTTGATTTAAGTATAATGACTCCATTTTACCAACTTCCTCCTCCCCCGCCACCGCCTCCTCCTCCTGAAAACCCTCCGCCGCCACTTCCACTAGAAAATCCTCCACTTCCTGAATTACTAGGTGAAGTTGATATAGAAATATTTGCCAAAGAACTAAACATTGCCATTTCATGACCAAATTTAATTACATTAAAACTACTGGACTTACTTTCATACCATTTTGGTTCAATATTATAAATATCTTTAAATTCTTTTGCCCATAATTCTTCAACATTAAAAACCATAGCATACGGCAATAGAACTTCAAATGTTTCGGGTTTTTTACCGGGATCATTGTGAAAATTAAGTCTATCTTTTTCAGCAATTTGAAGATACTCCTTTAGACCCAAAAAATATTCATGAGCACGGGCTCCTTTATGAGATTTTGCTGTCATTAAACGATTAAAAATATAACGAATTAAAACTGACAAAAGAATTGATGTTGTAAATATTAATATTTTTTTAAGTAGGTCTAAATTATTATCTGAAATATAGAATTGACTGGCAAAGATTGATATACCTAATATAAATATAGTAAAAATTAGATTATCTTTATTATTTTTTGATTTGGGGAAATTTGTATAATATTCTTTCTTTAAAAGAGTTTCTGATACAGCGTTACTAATACTAGTAATTGATTTATAAAACTTATTATTTAATTCTGAAAGTTTTGAAACCCCTCCTACTTTTCCATTTTCATCAAATATTGCCCTCATGATTTTTTTATCAAAAGAATTTGTAAGCAATCCCATTTCTTTTAAAAGAGTAAATTCGTAGTCTTTTTTAGAGATCAAACATAAAAAATTATCACATGTTTCATCTATTTGTTTAATTTTTAAATACCCTTTTGTAGCAAGATAAATTATTTCTGCTGAAATGTCCTGATTATCAATTCTTCCATTCATAATACCTCCAACTTCGAGTGGGGTAAGATTTTCAAAAACATCATATTGGGGAACTATAACCCCTGTTCCCTTTTCATCTCTACCTTTTTTATACCAATTAATAAACATGAAAATAAAAACTACTGTAGGAATAATAATAGGCCAAAAAATTTCAAATGGTTTTGAGTTTTCTTTCACAATTTGTGATTTATAGACAGAGACTATTCCTTTTGGAAAACCAACTGCCACAGTTAACCCCTCTTTTTCATTAAGAATATCTCCTGAAAAAAATGTATTTGTATCTGACAAATAACAATTTTTAATACTATTTAATTTTCCATAATAACAAGATTGTTGTATAGAAAACACATTATTTGGCAAAATTACTTTTACTTCTGATTTCAAAATTTTTACTTGCCAATCATTACCAGTTGCATTCCAATATAATTCATCGAAATTTTCATAGTATGTAATACTACCCAAAACTCGATACGATATAATGTATTCTTTTATGCCAGATACCATTCTGTCTGTATCACCTATTTTTATTGAAAAAGAATTGTTTGTACTATCTGTATTAAATTCATATGATTTATCAAATTCATTTATAACTGAAATGACCTCTATTTTAAGAGGTTCTTTTTTTGAATTATATAAAGGAATAGTTCGTATAATTCCGTGACGAATAACATCTTCAAAATCATAAGTAATTTGTTCTTTTACAAAAATAGATGAATCAGGTAATACATTAATAGTTGAAGAAAACTCACGAATGACTTCAGCATTTGCATCGTGGGTAAAAACAAAAAATAACCCAAAGAATAGTAAGCTAATCCATAGAGTTATTTTTGTTTTTTTCATATCTTAAAAAATATAGCTATTTTTAGAATTTTACTTCCACGGGATTTTTTTCAACACTATCTTGTTCTAGTTCAAAGAAATCCATTTTTGTAAACTTAAACATGCCTGCAATTATATTTCCAGGAAACATTTGAACACCGGTATTGAAATCACGAACGTTACCGTTATAAAATCTACGGGAAGCCATAATCTTATTTTCAGTATCAGATAATTCACTTTGAAGCTGAAGAAAATTAGTATTAGCCTTTAGTTCTGGGTAAGCTTCTGAAATAGCAAAAAGAGATTTCAAAGTACCAGTAAGCATATTTTCAGCCTCTCCTTTCTCAGCAATAGTTCCTGCCTGCATTGCCTTTGAACGAGCTTCTGTAACTTTTTCAAAAGTAGCAGATTCATGAGTTGCATAACCCTTCACAGTATTTACTAAATTGGGAATCAAATCGTAACGACGCTTAAGTTGAACATCTATATCAGACCAAGCTTCTTCAGCACGAGTTCTTAGTGTAATAAATCCGTTATATTTAACAACAAAAAATAAAACTAAGGCAACTATTAAACCTAAAACAATATATAAGATAGACATATGATTTTACAAATTACCAAGTTTTGAATCTGCTAATTCGCACGTGCGTAAGCTGATTGAAACACGATAATACATTTTAATTTTAATAAACCGACTTTATAATTTAAAACTACTCTCATATTATATCAAAAAACCCTCTATTTTACTAGAAGGTTTTTTGATATAAAATATTATTTAGTCTTTTTATTTTGAAGATTATTTAATATAACCAATAATGGACTTGCTAAGAAAATAGAGGAATATGTACCAAAGAACATTCCAGCAGTAAGCATTATAGCAAAAACTCTTGTACTTGATGGTCCTAAAAATACCAAAGCTAGAAGCACAATAATAACAGTGGATGAGGTTGCAATAGATCTAGAATAAACTTGATCTAAACTTCTACCAACAGTCTCTTCAAATGTTTTAAAGTGTCCAATACGAATATTTTCACGAATACGATCAAACACCACTATTGTGTCTGAAACAGAAAGTCCAAGTACTGTTAGTATTGCAACCACAAAGAGTGTATCTACTTCAGCACCAGTTAAATAGCCCAAGAAGGCAAATACTCCAGCTGAAATTGTAACATCGTGAATCAATGACACTATAGCCATAAAACCATATTTCCAAGAAGATACAGGTCTTGAAACTTTTCTGAATGAGAATGCAATCCAGAAAATAATTCCTATAACTACTAGAATAAATGAAATAACAGATTTACGAACAAGCTCTGCTCCAACAGATGGTCCTATAGAAGTAAAACTTTTTTCTACGGCATCACTTCCTAAGGCCTTCATTACATCCCCGCGTTCCTTTTCATTTATATCACGTGTTTTAATACTATAACCAATATCACCCATAGGCTGAATCAATATTTCTCCAATAGAAAGAGGTTTTATTGCATCTTCTATTACTGTTTGTTCTGGTCTTGAATTTTTATATTCTACTTCCAAAAGAGAACCTCCTTTAAAGTCAATACCAAAATTTAATCCAAAAAACAATATAGAAATGATTGAAAGAGAAACAAGAACTGCTGAAATTGTGACAAATATTTTTTTGTATTTAATTATAAACATATTATTTTGAAACTGCGTGTGCAGCTATAGTTGAAGCGTTACTAAAACCCGACCCAAACAGAAAACCAGTAAATTTGTTTTTCTTTTTAATATTAAGAGAATAAAGGAATATTCTTGTTATAGAAATAGCTGAAATCATTGAGACAATCACACCTATTAAAAATACTAACGCAAAACCTTTAATAAGAGATGTTCCAAACCAGAATAAAATAACAGCCGTAATCATACTAGAAATGTTGGAATCACGAACAGATAACCATGCTCTTTTAAAACCATGGTGAATTGAATCTGAGATACCCTCACCATTACGAAGTTCTTCTTTGATACGTTCAAAAATAAGAACATTGGCATCAACCGCAATTCCTATCGAAATAATAAATCCGGCAATGCCTGCAGCTGTCAAAGTAACAGGAACAAGTTTAAATAGTGATAGCATTATTACTACATACATTGAGAGAGCAAATACGGCAATCATACCTGGTAATCTGTACCAGATTATAAGGAATAATGCGATAGCTAAGAATCCAAGAATTGCTGCTTTAACCCCAGCTGCTGTAGCCTCTGAACCTAAAGAAGGCCCAATTGTTTGAGTAGAAATAAGAACTATTGGCACAGGAAGTGCACCAGAATTTAAACGTCCAACTAATGTTCTTGCTTCTATTGGAGTAAAGTTACCTGAAATTTGAGCTTTACCACCTGATATAGCTTCATTTACGGTTGGTGTTGAAATTGGTTCACCATCTAGATATATTGCTACAGACTTTCCAATATTTTCTTTTGTTATTTTTTCAAACAATAAAGAACCTTCTGCATCAAACTGCAATGAAACAGTTGGTTCTCCTGTAGTTGCATCAAATTCAAGAATAGCTTTATCTAAATATCTTCCAGTCAATTCAGTCATAACAAATTGTGGAGCAACCTCAAGATTTACTTTACCATCAGCCCCCACTTTAGCTTCCTGTTCTTTGTCTTTATTTGGATTTTCTGTTCTGAAATCAAGCATGGGAGTCTGACCTATCATTTCTATTGCCTTACTTACATCTGTAACTCCAGGAAGATCCACAATCAAGCGTTCTTCTCCCGCGTTAGAAAAGCCACCATTTTGAATTTGTACTATAGGTTCTGAAACACCAAAAACATTAACACGTCTTTCGATGACATCACGAAGTGCATCCATTGAATTTCTTAATTCTGTTGCATCTATCTGAGAAACATCTGCTTTATAAACTAAATGAGTACCACCTGAAAGATCTAATCCCAATTTAAATGGGAATTTTGCAAAACCAGTAACCTTAGCATCTGCGGCCAAGTTTCTATGACTGATTTCAGATTTATAAACAAAAAAACCTAACCCGATTCCTAATAAGAGTATTAATAATGCTGTAATTCTTGTTTTCCACATAATAGGGTTATTCTAGCCCGTTTTAGCTTAAAAATCAAGCATTGCACAACTTTGTATTTAGTGTTATTAAGTTATTTTTTCTTAAAAATAAGCTTAAAAATAACGGCAATTGAGATTCCCAAAATATAACCAACTAAAATATCTATTGGGAAATGAACCCCTGCAGCTACCCGAGCGAGACCTACAATTATAGCTACTGCAAAATACATATAACCAATTCTTTTATGAACAAAATAAAGAGACATCGCTAATGCTCCAAAAAACATAGCGTGACCTGATGGAAATGAATCCATTCCCCCATGTAAAAATAATGGTTTTACATTTTCAAAAAAAAGAAATGGTCTTGGTGATGGCATAAATGATTTAAGAATATACTCAAAAATATAGGCTGCAATAGCTGAAGAAAAAACTAAAGATATTTCTTTTAATTTATTTTTTAATTGTAAAAATGGAGTGCGATAATCAAAAACTCCATCAGTATGAAAAATCAAAAAAATAACTGCTAAAAAAATCATAATGTAACCAAAATTATTTGCACAAAAAACAATCAGCCAATCCAAAAAGACGGATTGATGGGCAAAGTTATATAAATAAAAAAATATTGTGTTATTCATCCGGTTAGTGAGAAATGGCATTATGTCTTCGCCATTGTCTATTTTAATTTTAATAATTTTTAAACATATCCTAATTTCTTAATTTTACTAATCTGTTTTTTAAACAATGCCATTTTCTACTACGGGATTCATCTCTTGTAAAATTTATTTTAATTAATTATTTTTAATTTTCTAGTAAATAGAAACTAGTTATTAAAACCTAATTCTTATTCCTTGCAACTTGTAATACATTTCTAAGCAACATAGCTACTGTCACTGGTCCTACCCCACCAGGAGTCGGAGAAACAAAAGATGCTACACCCATGACACTTTCTAAGTCTACATCTCCTACTACTGCTCCATTATCTTCTGATGTACCTGCATCAATTATAATAGCTCCCTCTTTAATCATACTTCCATTAATGTATTTTGCTTTACCAATTGCGGAAATTATTACATCTGCATTTTTAATTAATAATTCTGAATTATTGGTTTTACTGTCTACTGTTACGACTTCTAATCCTTTTGATTTAAGTAAATGAGTTACTGGTAACCCCACTAAACTTCCCTGACCGAGAATCAATATTTTCTTTTTTGATAAATCAAGATTTAAGCTATCAAGTATTTTAATACAAGCAAGTGCTGTTGGGTAACCTATCTCGCCTTCGTTCCTATAAAAATTTTCACTATTTACAGTTCCCAAACAATCAACATCAAGAGATGGCAATATTGCATCGAGAACCATTCTTTTATCTATATGAGAAGGTAATGGTAACTGTATTATTATTCCACACATATGAGGAACTTTGTTTAAATTTTCTATTTCTTCAATTAACTCTTCAGTAGTAACAGACTCCTTGAATTCTGCAGTTCTAAATTTAATTTCAACCTGTGAAGCAATCTTGGATTTAATCCTTACATACGAAGCTGAAACTGAATCATTGCCAACTAATATATCACAAAAAATAGGAGTAAAAGGTAAGGACAAAACACCTTCTTTTATTTCTTCTAAAATTTCATCTTTAATTTTTCTTCCGTCAATAATATTCATAATTATTTTATGGATTAGCACTACTGAAAACTAATTAGATGATACCATATACGAGGCATAAGTGAGTAATGAGAGAGATGTAGTATTCTACATTGACCGAGCATACGGAACTTATAACGAAGTAGATGGTTTTAGATAATTAGTTTTTAAATTCCTAGGAATTCATTATGCATATCATCCCTATGTGCCACCCGACTATATCGATTCATCCCCATCAAAATACCTAGTGCAATAAATTCAGTTAAAAGATGTGAACCCCCATAGCTCATAAATGGTAAGGTTATACCTGTAACAGGCATAATTCCTAAATTCATTCCTATATTTATAATAAAATGAGTCATAAAATAAATTGTGATTCCAAGTCCATAAAGTATTTCAAAATTTGTAGTTCCAAGAAGAGCAATATGTAAAATACGCCAAATAATAAGACTCAATAATATAAATAAAATTATAACTCCAACAAAACCCCATTCCTCCGAGAAAGCGGCAAAGATAAAATCAGTTTGATATTCTGGTAAAAAATTTAATCTTGATTGTGTACCAAACCCAACCCCTTTCCCAAATATTTGGCCACTTCCAATAGCAATGGTTGATTGATAAACATTATAACCAGAGCCGCGAATATCAGAAAGTGGCTGAATGAAATTAATAACACGATCTTTTTGGTAAGGTTTAAAAACAAAACCCCAAAGAAAAACAAAAGCTATGGCCATAACACCCATAACTATAAATAAATGTTTTTTTGAAATTCCAGAAACGAGAGTCATTCCAAACCATATAAAAAAAATAATTATAGCTGATCCAAAATCTGGTTGCAAAAAAACAAGAAGGAATGGAATAAACGCATAAATGCCTGAAATAAAAATATGTTTAAAATTTCCTATTTCTATGTGTCGTCTAGAAAAATATTTTGCGAGCATAAAAATAACAACTAATTTCATCATATCTGATGGCTGGAAAGAAAATCCACCAATAGAAAACCAGCTCTGCGCTCCTTTAGCACTATGCCCAAATACAAATAATAATATTAGTAAACCTGAAAAAATAGCAAAAAGTGAAACCAAGATATCGGTTCTTTTTAAAAATCTAAAATCTACAAAAGAAAGAGCGAAAAGAGTAACAGAAGAAATACCTATCCACATCAATTGATGACTAAAGAACGAGGTTTCGCTCGTAAAAGATTTCATTGTTATTAGTCCTGCTCCAAGTACAGGAACCATAAATAAGACTAGTAGCCAATCAATGCCACTAGAAATTTTACTTGCCCCTATTTTTGGTGACATCATACAATTAATACATTAAAAATTATTTAAAAAGATACGGAGAAAGGATTGATTAAAACCATAATTTCTTTGGTTACAGGATCTGAAGATAATGTTTCTGGCCAAGTAAATACAGCTGTTGTATTACTACTATTTAATAATTTATCTTTATGTGTTTTAGAAGCATTAATAGCATTATGTTCGGCATCATAAAGAATGGCGATTACATCAAACTCTGGTATATCATAAATTGAATTATTAGTAATAATCGCAGACAGATTTGGGGTGTCTTTATTATTATCGAAAAAAATATTACTTACACTAATCTTAAGAGTTTGTAACGTAGGAGGCTTTTTAACCCAAACAAAAGGTGGTAAAAATTCAAATGTAACTGTTTTGACTTCAACTTCACCAGAATCAAAGCGTGGTTCAAATACTGCGAACTGTTGATTTGGTGGAATAAATGTCTTTCCTTGTCTTCGTCCCAATAATGTATTATTAGTATCATATATTCTGAATTCATAATTGGCACTATAAACAGCAGAATCTTTATTTCTATTTTCAATAAAAGCAGCGAGATTATAATTGTTGCCTGTTACATGAAAAGCTCTACTCCAAACAACCACAGGAGCTGAAATATCTTCCTTACACATTAAAAGACAAGTTCCTCCGCAATCAACACCAGACTCCGTACCATTTTTTTTACCATCAGAACAAGTTGGTTCTTTGAAAATTATAGGATAAATGAATGCAAAAATAATGAGCCCTATAATTACAACTAGGACTGAAAGATACTGAAATTGTCTACGCGAAGCCCATGACATACGTATACTATACCAAAAATCCGCCTCAATATAAAGCGGAATTAAAATTTATATTTTAATATATTAACTATTAGTGACACCGGGACAACCTGAAACATCAATAGCATGCCTTCTGCCATTTAGATATATTTCCACAAAAACACATGTCCCTGTTGACCCTCCTGTTCCAGGTGGCCAGTTATTCCAATCATATTGGCATGTACTACAATAATAAGTTGCGTCAAAATTCTTTAAATAAGTCCCTACAAAACGAGGATTTCCACCTGGACCAACATCTGGTGCATAATTTCCATGATCAGAATAATCCATTTGTGCTGCTCTATTTATTTGAGCAAAAGCTGCTGTAGCTGCTGCATTCTTGGCTTTAGTTCGAGCTGAATTTAAAGATGCTAAAACTATAGTAGAAAGAGTCCCGATGATAGCAATAACAACAAGAAGTTCTATTAAAGTAAATCCTTTATTTTTTTCAAAATATTTAGACATGTTTTAAGATTATAACATTAAATATATTTACTAAAAAGAAAAAACACCCAAACGGGTGTTTTTTGAAGAGTTGAATACTTTGTTCTGGCGACAACCTACTTTCCCCGTTTATAGAGTATCATCGGCGCAAATGGGCTTAACTTCCGAGTTCGGAATGTTATCGGGTGTGACACCAATGCCAAATCACCAGAACAAAAAATTCAACACTATCTGATTTTCAATTTACTTAAATTGCCCTCTTGGCAACTACAGATATAATACCTGAAAACTGAATGCTGTAAACGCAATAATATGATTTCCAAATTTCCTAATAGGAATCGAACGATTAGTACACCTTGGCTAAACGCATTACTGCGCGTACACCTAGTGCCTATCAACCTGATCATCTCTCAGGTTTCTCAAACGATTCCTCATCTTGAAGCTGGCTTCCCTCTTAGATGCTTTCAGAGGTTATCCATTCCCGACATAGCTACTCGGCAGTCCA
>JBBRWS010000006.1:0-71551 GCA_038249055.1 Minisyncoccia bacterium | reverse complement strand
TTACTTGATCCTACTGAAGCATGGACATATACTTGTCAGGTTATGTTAAATGGAACCACCACAAATACCGTAAGTGTAAGTGGTGATGCTAATGGTTTTACTGCTCGTGACTTTGCGATTGCTACGGTGGTGGCGTATGTTGCAAAATTTCCAGATACAGGATATCCTCCTCGAGGGATAAATATAATAGTTGGTTTTGGTTTAATGGCGGGAATAATAATGTTAACTTTAACATCATTCACCGTTCTAAAAAAGTATAATAAAAAAAATAATAGGTGATAAAAAAATCACCCTTAAAGGATGATTTTTTTATCACGAGCCGGCACTTGAGTGTTACTAAGTCTACTCGGATGATTACAGAGGTCCAACCTCTAATTGGCTTCGGAGGTTGTACCTCTAAAAAATAAGTACAGATGCACGAGGAATCGTCACAAATCTTTTTCTGCTGAAAAAGTTCGCGACCCTCATTTAGTAAAATGACCTACTGGGTGACTCGGCCCGTCGGCCTCCGTCTTTCGAATCTTCGTGCCGAGAAAAAACACCCGTTTAGGGTGTTTTTTCTTCGGGAGCCGGCATTAGGTTTCGGTCACGAGTTACTAAGTCTACTCGGATGATTACATCCTGTGTGGACTAAGTACTCTCGACCCCACCTCGGCGACAAGCCAAGCAGTAGCTTGCTTGTATACCGCCTGCGGTTTTCGAATCCTCGTGCCGGCTCACAAAAAATACCCTAATAAATTAGGGTATTTTTCTCTTGAGCCGGCACGAGGATTCGAACCCCGGACATCCACTTTACAAAAGTGGCGCTCTACCAACTGAGCTATGCCGGCAAACACAAAATTATTTTTCAAAAAATAAACGAACTTTATTTATTGAAAACTAAATCTACTTTATCATACTTTTCTCATATTTCCAAAAGCTATTTTGGGAACATTTTATCCATTAAACAGGTTTCTTTTATTCATGCTCTTTTCTAACTTTTTCTTTTATTCGTTTTATTTTTGTTTTAGATTCATTAATAGCTCTTTTAACAAATGAATCATTTTGTTTTTTTATGTTTTTAGCTTTACTCCTAAAGTAATTAGATATTTTAGGTAAATTATTTTTTGTCCATTTTTTTGTTTTTGTAAAAAAAATATACCAATATTTAACAACAACTAACACAATCCACTGGACTATATGTTTGGTTAAATATAGCACAATCTTCTCTATATGTCGAAAATATATTTCCGGGACTATTTTCCTAGCTGAGAGGGCTTTTTCAGTTCGTGATGTTTCTATTTCCCATGCTCGAAACATTATCATCGCAAACAGAGAGATTATGGCTATAAAAAAAATAATAATTGTTACCAACATATTAATTAATTGATTCGTATGTGAAAGAAATTAAAGAAGCGCCATTGTTTTTGAGTAAACCTTCTACTGTAACATCGGGATTCTTTATAAAAGGTTGATCCATAAGTGTTTGTTCTTTAAAATAAGTTGAAATTTTTCCTTCAAGCATTTTCTTTTTAATTTCTTCTGGCTTATCTGATTCACTTACTTCTTTTTCGAAAACCTCAACTACCTTTTTTCTGTCCTCTTCTGTTATTTGTTCTCTAGTTGTAAATGCTGGCTTCATTGCTGCAACATGCATTGCAATATCACGAGCAAGCTCTTTTGTTCCAGAAGATAGAGAAACAATAACTGCACTTTTATTATTATGGATATAACTACCAATAATAGAACCTTTTATTTCTTCAACTTTACCAAGTTCAATCTTTTCTCCAATCTTTTGAACAACTTCATTTATCATATCTGTTGATTTTGTTTTCATTGTTTCAACACCGTCAGTAACAGCTATATCAGCAAGTTTGTTTGCCAAGTTTGTAAAATCAACGTTTTTAGCAACGAAATCTGTTTCAGAATGAAGAACCAACAACAATGCTTTACCATCAGTTTCTCTCACTATTATTGTGCCATCATTTGCAGTACGGTCAGCTTTTTTCATGGCGATACTACTAGATTTTTTCTTTAATATAATAAGAGCTTTTTCCATATCTCCCTCTGCTTCTTCTAGTGCATTTTTACATTGCATTACTGATACTCCAGTTGATTCTCTTAATTCTTTTACTAATTCAGCTGTTATTTTTATAGACATAATTTTAATTCGCCTTACGGCATTAATTATATATTTTGCTTTATTTTGTAAGACCGCTTACTCCTTTATTGTATGCTTCTTTGATTTTTTCTAGGAAAAAACTAATACTAGAAACTGATGCATCGTTGGCTACAATAGGGTAGTCAATTAATTTTAGATTACAGTCTGTATTTAAAACAGCGATAACAGGCAGGTTCATTTTTTTAGCTTCTGTTACAGCTATTATTTCTTTCTTTGGGTCAATAACAAACATTACATCAGGAGTACGGGTTATACCAGTTAATCCTTGGAAGTTCTTTGTCATATCTTCCATTTCACGATCTATTAAAAGTCTTTCTTTTTTAGTGTATTTTTCAAGTTCACCTTTTTCTTTTTGGTCTCTAAGTGCAAGTAATTTTGTTATTCTTTTTTTGATTTCTGGAAAATTTGTAAGAGCACCTCCAACCCAACGTTCTGAAACGTAAGGCATATTAAGAGAAAGAGCCACTTCAACTATTTGTTGACGAGCTTCAGGTTTTGTTCCGACAAATAAAATTGTTTTGCCACTGGCAGCTAAACTAGTAACATTATCTAGAGCTTTTTGAAAAAGCTCTTCAGTTTTTTCAATATTTATAATATCTACTCCATTTTTAGTGGTAAAGATATATTGTAATGTTGAAGGATGACGACGACTTTTAGAATACCCATAATGAACTCCTGCTTGAAACATTTCTTCTACCATATTTTGTTTAGTCATATTTTTATGATTAATTAATCCCCGTTGGGGTTTATGTTTATAAAGGCTCCGTTTTTAAGCATTCCAGCTCGCTCTACTTTTAGTAGAGTACATTTACAAGGTGATTTTAAATTAAAAAATCCCTCACGGAACGTAGAAATATAGTACCAGAAAAACCATTATTTTGCAAATATTTTATTTTGACGGAAGGTCATTTTTAAGGTAGTATAGGGGGTATGAAACAATCAAATTTGTTTACGAAAACCAAAAAAGAAAGTCCAGCTGATGAGGTTTCTCTTAATGCCGAACTCCTTATAAAAGCGGGGTTTATTAATAAGGAAATGGCAGGAGTGTATTCTTATCTACCCTTAGGATTAAGAGTTATTAAAAAAATTGAAAATATTATTAGAGAAGAAATGAATGCAATTGGAGGTCAAGAAGTTACCTTAAGTGCATTGCAAGAAAAGAGCACTTGGGAGCCTACTAATCAGTGGGATGATGACCAGGTGGATGTTTGGTTTAAAACAAAATTAAAGAATGATACCGAACTTGGTTTGGCTGTAACTCACGAAGCGGCTATTACAAAGATGATGAAATCATTTATTCAGTCTTATCGAGATCTTCCAAAATATGTCTATCAATTCCAGACTAAGTTTCGCAATGAGACACGTGCAAAAAGTGGTATTATGCGATGTCGAGAATTTGTCATGAAAGATTTATATTCATTTTGTAAAGACGAAAAAGAACATTTAGAATTTTACGAAAAATCAAAAGAAGCATATAAGAATATTTTTAAAAGAACTGGTATTGGGCATCTGACTTATATTACTTTTGCTTCAGGTGGTATTTTTTCTAAATTTTCACATGAATTTCAAACTATAACTGCTACCGGCGAAGATACAATTTACGTAGACGAAAATAAGGGTATTGCTGTAAATAAAGAAGTATACAATGATGAAGTATTAGAGAGTCTTGATATTAAAAAAGAAGATTTGGTTGAAAATAAAGCTGTTGAAGTTGGTAATATCTTTACACTATCAACACGTTTTTCTGACGCTTTAGGTTTAAAGTATAAAACAGAAGAAGGCGAAGAAAAGTCAGTATTTATGGGCTCTTACGGGATTGGTCCTGGTCGTTTGATGGGTACTGTAGTAGAAGTGCTCTCAGATGATAAGGGTATTATTTGGCCTGAATCCATAGCCCCATTTAAGGTTCATTTGTTGGTGCTTGGAGAGGATAATAATGTTAAAGAGTCTGCAGAAAATTTATACAAAGATTTATCAAGAAAAAATATAGAAGTTTTATTTGATGATAGAACAGGTATGAGTGCTGGAGAAAAATTTGCCGATAGCGACCTTATTGGAATACCTTATAGAATTGTTGTTTCAAAACGTAGTTTGGCCGATGGAGGTTTTGAAGTTAAAAAACGTTCTGAGCAAACTGGAAAAATAATCGCGATAGAGGAGTTAATAAGTATTTTACTAGAACCTAGTAACTAGAAACTAGAACCTAATTTGTTATGTTTAAAAAATTCTACAAAATGTTTTCGAACGATATAGGTATAGATTTAGGAACAGCAAACACTCTGGTGTATTTAAAGGGTCACGGTATTGTTATAAATGAACCAAGTGTAGTTGTTGTAAATCAAAAGACAGGACAAATTGTAGCGGTTGGAGCTGAAGCCAAGCAAATGCTTGGTCGTACACCTGGACATATCCGTGCAGTTAGACCAATTGTAGATGGCGTGATTTCTGATTTTGAAGTTACAGAAGAAATGCTAAGTTATTTAATTAATAAAACTGAAAAAATATCCAAAAAGTTTATTCGCCCTAGAGTAATAGTAGGAGTGCCGACTGGTATTACAAACGTTGAAATTAGAGCGGTAGAAGATGCAGCCCGTTCTGCTGGAGCAAGAGAAGTTTATATTATAGAAGAGCCAATGTCCGCTGCTATTGGAATAAGACTACCTGTAAAAGATGCAGTAGGCTCTGTAATTGTGGATATAGGGGGTGGAACAACTGATGTTGCAGTTATCTCTTTATCTGGAGTTGTTCGTTCAAAGAATCTAAAAATTGCAGGAGATTTATTGAATACAAATATAGTTAATTATATGAAAGATGAATTCAAGCTTTTGATAGGGGAAAGAACTGCAGAAAATATAAAAATTGCTATAGGTGGAGTAATAGAAGGAACTCCAATGGAGGCCGAAGTTAGAGGAAGAGATTTAGTTACTGGACTCCCAAGACAAGTGATAGTTACAGATTCTGATATTCGTGAAGCTATTCTTCCTTCGGTCTTGAGTCTAGTAGATGGAATCAAAGAAGTATTAGAAACAACACCTCCTGAACTCCTATCTGATATTATAAATCGTGGGCTAGTTCTTTCTGGTGGTGGGGCATTATTGAGAGGTCTTGATGTAATGATACAAAATGCTATTAAAATACCAATTTATGTGGCTGAAGACCCACTTACTGCTGTTGCCCGAGGAACTGGAGTTGTTCTCGATGAATTTGATTCTTATATAGAAGTTTTATTAAATACAGATGATACATCAGTTCCTAGATAAAAAACAAATAATAAGGAGAAAAAAAATTATTCGAAATGTAATAGGTTTTGGTATTTTTTTTATTTTGTCATTGATAGGTGTTTTTTCTTGGTCAGGTAAAATATTTAATCAAATCGGTAAGCCAATATGGAGTGTTGAAAAATTTGCAACTGATGGTTTGTATAATATTAATTATTTATTTCGAACAAAGGCTTCTATCTCTGAAGAAAACCATAATTTAATTGAAGAAATTTCAAGTGTCAGATTGTCTATGATAGATTATCAAATTTTAAAAAATGAAGTTAATCAATTAAAAGAAACATTGAATCGTCTTCCTTTAAAAGATAATTTTATATTAGGAAATATTTTAACTAAGCCAAATCATTCCCTATACGACACCATAATAATAGATATTGGAGCTAATCATAAAATTAATGTTGGGGATCAAGTTTATGCGAATGGAAATATTCCAATCGGTAAAATTGAAAATGTTTATGACAATACTTCTTTAGTTTCTCTTTATACAAATCCTGGTCAAAAAACTGAAGGCTTTATAGATATATCAAATGTTAGTGTTGAATTAACTGGTCGCGGAGGTGGTAATTTTGAAATGATAATTCCTATTGAATTATCTGCTGACAAGGGAACAATAGTATATTTACCAGGTGGTTCATCTTTAGTTTTAGCTATTGTCGATGAAATATTATCAAAACCAACAGATCCTTTCAAAAAGGTAATTCTCAGTTCTCCTGTAAATATACAAAATCTTAAATGGGTACAAGTAAAAAAATAACTGGATGAGTATATTCAATTTTAAAATAGAAAAGAAAATTCCCAATTTTTTAGGGAGGGCTGGGGTGCTTACAACTCCTCATGGGGAAATTCTTACTCCATCTTTCGTTGTGGTAGGCACAAAGGGGACAGTGAAAAGTGTTACTCCAGAACAATTAATTAATAATGGAGTGCAAGTTACTCTTGCTAATACTTATCATTTATATTTACAACCAGGAGATGAACTTATTCGTGATGCTGGTGGTCTTCATAAATTTATGAATTGGAATGGACCTCTTATGACTGACTCTGGAGGGTTCCAAGTTTTTTCTCTTGGAGTAGCATACGGAAAAGAAATATCTAAGGTTGTGACAGTTACAGACCCCAGTCTTCTTATTTCTGAACGCTCAAGTGTTGATGACGGAGTACCAAGACTAGCTACAATAGGTAATGATGGTGTTTCTTTTCGCTCACACATAGATGGTTCACTTCATTATATTACTCCAGAAAAATCAATAGAAATTCAACATAATCTCGGAGCCGATATTATTTTTGCTTTTGATGAATGTACGTCTCCAACAGAAAATAATCGCTATCAAGAAGAAGCACTTTCTCGTACACATGCTTGGGCAAAGAGAAGTTTAATAGAACATAAAAAGAGGGAATTAATAAAAGATACTACACCCGCAATTCTGGAGGTCCAACCTCAACTGGCTTCGGAGGTTGTACCTCTAGGATTTCGGACCCCTTCTTTTCCTCAAGCTCTCTTTGGCATTGTTCAAGGGGGACGTTCAGAAATACTTCGTAAAAAATCAGCAGAAGTTATTGGTAGTATGGATTTTGATGGTTTTGGAATTGGTGGTTCTTTTGCAAAAGAAGACATGTCTACAGCAGTAAAATGGGTGAATGAAATTCTTCCAGAAGAAAAACCACGTCATTTGCTTGGCATAGGGGAACCAGAAGACTTGTTTATGGGAGTAGAAAATGGAGTAGACCTTTTTGATTGCGTTGGTCCTACCCGTATTGCTCGCAATGGAACTTTATTTACTAAGAATGGAAAAATAAATATTCTTAATGCAAAATTTGTTAAAGATTTTAATATAATTGATTCCGGTTGTGAATGTTATACATGTATAAATTATACAAGAAGTTATATGTCTCATCTTTTTCGAGCAAAAGAAATGTTGGGGGCTACACTCGCTTCAATACATAATATTTATTTTATAAA
Organism: Minisyncoccia bacterium; assembly: GCA_038249055.1. Taxonomy (GTDB): domain Bacteria; phylum Patescibacteriota; class Minisyncoccia; order Phycocordibacterales; family UBA9973; genus UBA8515. The sequence goes on along the minus strand of JBBRWS010000006.1, from coordinate 64,152 downwards.
TAAGCTTGTTTCAGATATGCGTAAATCCATACTTGAGGATAATTTTTTTGATTTTAAAGAAGAATTTTTAAAAAATTATCTTTCTTGATTTTCTATTTTAGAAGAGTAATATTATATACGAAATTGATCTAGTACAAAATCTACTCCTACCTTAATTGGAAAAAGTAGAAGGACTTGATGAGATTTAGGTATAAATCCCTAAGTTTTTTTTAATGCCTTTATGGGTGTACAACATTTATGTATTAACAGGTCAGCTTTTCAATTTTAGCGTATCCTCGGATACGCTTTTTTTATTTCTAAAAATAGAGTAATCTTATTATATAAATGAAAGATAAAGTTTTTAAATTAAAAAGTGACTATAAACCAGATGGTGATCAACCAAAAGCAATTTCGGAGTTGTTAAAAGGATTAAAGGAAGGAATGCAAAAACAAACACTTCTTGGGGCAACCGGTACTGGTAAAACCTTTACAGTTGCAAACGTAATTGCAGAATGGAATAAACCGACTCTAGTAATAGCCCACAATAAAACGCTTGCTGCACAGCTCGCTCAAGAGTTCCGAGAGTTTTTTCCTGATGCAGCAGTTCATTATTTTGTATCCTATTATGACTACTATCAACCAGAGGCATATATGCCTGCTTCAGATACTTATATTGAAAAAGATGCTCAAATAAACAAAGAAATTGACCGCCTTAGACATGCAACTACACAATCGCTCCTTACTCGTCCAGATGTTATTATTGTGGCTTCCGTATCTTGTATTTATGGATTGGGTAGCCCTGAGGATTATGAGAAAGTTAATTTAAAGCTAGAAGTTGGAATGAAAATGGAACGTATCGAACTAATGAAGAAATTAGTTATAATTCATTTTGAACGAACTAATGCAGATATTAATCCAGGGAATTTTAGGTCAATAGGACAGAAAGTTGAGATTATGCCAATATCTGAAACTTTTGTTTATCAAATAGAATTTGAGAGAGGAGTTATTTCAAGGATTGCAAAAGTAGATCCAATTTCATCTCATATAATAAAAGAGGAAAAAAATATTTTTCTTTTTCCTGCAAAGCACTTTATTACAAACAAAGATCAATTAAAGATTGCAATAAAAAATATTAAACTTGAACTCGATTCTCAACTTAAAAAATTTGAAAAGGAAGGAAAACCACTTGAAGCAGAAAGAATAAAAAGAAGAACAAGTTACGATTTGGCTATGATTAAAGAAATTGGTTATTGTAATGGAATAGAAAATTATTCCAGGCAGATGTCTGGTAAGAAAGAAGGAGAAGCTCCTGAAACATTGCTCTCATATTTTAGAAATGAATTTTTAACAATTATAGACGAATCACACGTTACACTTCCACAAATAGGTGGAATGTATGCGGGAGATGCATCTCGAAAAAATACTCTGATAGAGTTTGGTTTTAGACTTCCATCAGCTCGAGATAATCGTCCACTAAAGATTAATGAATTTGAAGAACGCACGGGACAGGTAATATACGTTTCGGCAACTCCCAGTGAAAAGGAAAAGTCAGCAAGCGACCAAATAGTAGAACAAATAATTAGACCTACTGGTTTGATTGATCCAGAGATAATTGTAAAACCAGTCTCCGCTTCCACAAATGAGAAGCTTATTGCGAGGTCCTCAAATATTTCAGAGGTCTTAAGACGTCCAACCTCATGTGGCCCCAGAGGTTGTACGTCGGAGGAAGTTGGACCTCTGAAAGATTACCCTGGTCAAATTCAAGACTTTATTATAGAAGCTGAAAAAACAATAAAGAAAGGATTTAGAGTTATTGCTACAACTTTAACAAAAAAAATGGCTGAAGATTTGTCTATTTATTTAAAAGAAAAGGGAATGAAAGCTGAATATTTGCACAGCGAAATTAAAACAATTGAAAGAATTCAGATTTTGACTGCATTTAGAAAGGGGGATATGGATATACTCGTAGGAGTAAACTTGCTACGTGAAGGATTAGATTTACCCGAGTTAGCCCTAATAGGTATTTTAGATGCTGACAAGGCGGGATTCTTGCGTTCTGAGACGTCTTTAATACAAACTATAGGACGTGCAGCTCGTAATGTAGAAGGTCGTGTTATTTTATATGCAGATATTATGACCGATGCACTTGAAAATGCTATTAAGGAAACAACTCGTCGTCGCAATATACAAATAGCTTACAATAAAAAACATAATATTACCCCCAAAACAATTATAAAAAAGATAAAAGATATAACAGAAGAATTAGAAAATAAACACGAAAAAGCTGTAGGAGTAGAACTTGATTTGGATGTGGAATTATTTAAAAAAGCATTTCTAAAAAATAAGAGCAATAAAGGAAAGGGGGAGAGAGAATCAATTAAAAATTTATTACTTTCAGATCAAGATAGAAATAAAATTATATACGAAAAAATAATTAATCTTAAAGAGAAAGAAATGAATAAAGCAGTAAAGGAATTGGATTTCGAAACGGCAGCTATACTAAGAGATGAAATTATAGCATTAAATAATAAACTTCTACCAAAAGATAAAAAATAAAAGTCACAATATATCTTTATTAATTAACAAAAAAAATAATGAAAAAATTTTTAATCGCTGTTTTATTGATTATTACAGTTTTAGTATCGGGGTTTTTTATCTATCAAAAAAGAGGAATAAATGAAGAAATAAAAATAGATGATAATAAATTAACCCAACAAAAAGAAGAACTCATTGTAGCTGGCTCTTTTGAAACAAAAGTTTTGAATATCGTTGATTCCTATGTAAAATTTGATGTAAAATATCCTTATTTTAATGGGGCTGATAATGATTTTAATTTAAATATTGAGAACTTTGTTAAGTTACAGATGGAAGATCATAGAATTATAAGCAAAGATAATTGGACTGCTCGTTTTGATACACGAGTAGAAGGAGATACTATTACAAAACTTCCAATAAATGAAGATGACAAATTTTCATTTTTTTCAGATTTTACTATAGTTCAGAGTAATTCCAATTATATTAGTTTTATTCTAAAATATGGTGGATTTAATGGAGGTGCTCATGGATATGAAAATTTAACTTCGTTTAATTACGATATTAAGAATAAAAAAAATATTCAACTGAAAGAACTTTTTGCAAATAATCCAGAATATTTAGATAAACTTTCAATAGAGTCTCGAGAATATCTAAAAAAAGAATTTGCAACTATTAGTGAAGAAGATAAAAAAGATTCTTCGCCCGAAGCATTAAAAGAGTATGTAGATAATATTATTTCTATGATAAAAATTGGGACAGAACCAATAGATGAAAACTTTGGTATATTTACTTTCACAGATAATAAAATAAAAATATATTTTTCACAATATCAAGTCGGTCCTTATGTAATAGGTATGCCAGAATTTGAGATTAATAGGAAATAAAAAAGGACCGTCGCTAAATAGCAAACGGTCCCCGGAAGATGATTTAGATCCATCTTCATTGAGTAGAAAAGTACGTCGTGATAGAGAGACTTGAACTCCCGACCTCTGAGTTTTTTAGGCTTAGTGCTCTACCAACTGAGCTATATCACGTTATTGAGAACATAATTTATTTGTTTTTATATTAGCTTATTTGCTATTTATTGTCAAATAAGACTATTCGTGTTAGTATAACAGTAGTTAAATATTGATATACCCCCACACAGGACAAATGTGGGGCTTATGGTGTTATAAATACGATTATGAAGAAAAATGAAGAAGGAAAAATAATAATAAAGGGAGCGCGCACTCATAATTTAAAAAATATTAGTGTGGAGATGCCACGCAACAAAATGGTGGTTATTACTGGTATGTCTGGCTCCGGTAAATCTTCTCTTGCTTTTGATACTATCTTCGCTGAAGGTCAGCGTCGTTATGTTGAATCTCTTTCTGCTTATGCTCGTCAGTTCCTAAATCAAATGCCAAAGCCTGATGTTGATGAGATTTCAGGGCTTTCACCAGCTATTTCTATTGATCAAAAATCACGTTCCAATAACCCTCGTTCTACAGTTGCTACTATCACAGAGATATATGATTATCTTCGAGTATTATATGCTCGTGTAGGGAAGCCTCATTGTCCAGAATGTGGTGATGAAATTAAAAAACTTTCAAATGAAGAAATTCTTAATTTTGCACTTGATAAAATAAAAATATTTAAAAAAAGCTCCAATCAGAAAAAAGTTTTAGGAGTTGAATGGGATGAAACTCCAGTATCTATTTTATCTCCTGTTGTGCGTGGAAGAAAAGGTGAATATTATCAATTACTTTATGATTTATTAAATAAAGGATTTACTGAGGTGAGAATGGATGGTGAAATTAAGAAATTAAGAGAGAGAATCGATATTTCAAAAACTAAAAAACATGACATAGAAGTAATCGTTGATTCTTTTCAAATTCATGAATTTAAAGATAATCCAAGTGATTCTCGTATGAGACTTGCCGAGTCTGTGGAAAGGGCACTTCTTGAATCAGATGGTCTTGTTATTATAAAAATAGCTGATGAAGAATTTTTAATGTCTTCCAAATTTTCATGTCCAAGAGATGGTTTTTCCTTTCCGGAAGTAGAGCCAAGACTTTTTTCTTTTAATTCCCCATATGGAGCATGTCCTACCTGTAATGGATTAGGAACCAAGTATTTTGGTGGTACTGAAGTATGTGATGATTGTAAGGGTGCTCGACTTAGACCAGAAGCCTTAAATGTTTTTTTGGGTCAGACTAAAACACGCTTAAATATTGTGGATCTTACTCATCTATCTATTAACCAAGTATCAGATTTTTTTATTGAACTTACTCTAAATGAAACGGAAAAAGAAATTTCAAAAGTAATAGTGAAAGAGATAGAAGCAAGACTTCAATTTTTATTGAATGTAGGATTAAATTATTTATCCCTAGATAGAAAAGCCAATACTCTCTCGGGGGGAGAAGCTCAAAGAATAAGACTTGCAAGTCAGCTCGGTTCTAGATTGGTTGGTGCACTTTATGTTTTAGATGAACCTACTATCGGACTTCATCAGCGTGATAATGACCGTCTAATTAAAACATTAGAGGATCTTCGTGATATTGGAAATACTATTATAATAGTTGAGCATGACGAGGATACTATTTATGCATCTGATTATATTATAGATATTGGACCCAAAGCAGGGGTTCATGGTGGAGAAGTTATTGTTTCAGATTATTTAGAAAAATTATTAGATGCTCCTACTAATCCATCTAAATCTAGAACCTTGGCATATTTACGAAATGAATTAAGAATAGAAATTCCAGAAAAAAGAAGAACAAGTGAAAAAGGTTCGCTCAAAATAGTTGGAGGAAAAGTTTTTAATATTAAAAATATGAATGTAGAAGTGCCTCTCGGGAAGATGGTAGTTATTACTGGGGTTTCTGGCTCTGGTAAAAGTTCTCTTATGTACGAAATTTTACACAAGAATCTTCAAGCTCGTTATGAAAGAAAATTTAGAACGGCAACAATATTTAATTGCGCTTCTTTTACTGGAACTGAATATTTATCTCGTGCTATTCTTATAGACCAATCTCCAATAGGTAGAACTCCTCGTTCTAATATTTCTACCTATACAGGTTCATTTACTTTTATTAGAGATATTTTTGCAAGTACAGATGAGGCGCGACTTCGTGGTTGGAAATCAAATAGATTTTCTTTTAATGTAAAAGGAGGTCGTTGTGAAGCATGTGAGGGTAATGGTGAAATAGCAGTCGAAATGCATTTCTTACCAACTGTTTATGTTACTTGTGATGTTTGTAACGGGAAAAGATTTGATAAAGAGACACTAACTATAAAATATAAGAAGAAAAATATTCATGATATTTTACAAATGACAGTAGAAGAGAGTTTGATTTTTTTTGAGGATATTCCAAATGTTTATGATAGAGTAAGAACTTTAATGGACGTTGGACTTGGTTATGTTAAGCTTGGTCAATCAGCAACAACTCTTTCTGGTGGGGAAGCACAGCGTGTAAAAATTTCTTCAGAGCTTTATCGTCCTCATCTGGAGAAGACTATCTATCTACTAGATGAGCCAACTGTTGGACTTCATTATGATGATGTTTCAAAACTTTTAGATGTTTTGAATAAACTTGTAAACAAAGGGAATAGTGTTGTTTTGATTGAACACAATATGGATATAATAAAAAATTGTGATTATATAATAGATATAGGCCCAGAAGGAGGAAATGGAGGAGGAAATATTGTAGCACGCGGAACCCCTGAGGAAGTTGCAAATACTCCGGCAAGTCACACAGGAAAATATTTGAAAAAAGTTTTAAGAAAAAAATAAAAAGACGCAAAATAAATATTTTTTGCGTCTTTTCGTTTGAGATTTAATTCAGTTTTTTTTGATTGCTTTTAGTAAAGCAACATGTAAACCGATGTTGTCGTTTCAATTCTTAATCCAATTAACGGAAGGTCTCTGACTCCAACAATCAATGTGCTGGCAACAAACTTTACCTCTTTTGGATCTCCGCTTGCAAAGTGTTCTGAATCATATTTTCCTGACAAAGGTCTTCCAACTGATGGAATCTCTGCTAGTTTTAAGTTTTTTACACCTACAGGAACACCTGATTTACAACCTTTTTTTACCCATACTTTGACGAGTTTGTAGATTTTTCCCACTTTTAGAATTTCTTCGACTTCTTTCTTCTTTTTCCTACTCATTTTTTTTAGTTTTTAATTTGTGCGAATTTAAGATTTAATATAATATAATTAACGTGAATAGTCAACAATTTAAAAAAATAAAATTACCCAAAAAACCAGGTGTATATTTCTTTTATAAAGGGAAAGATATACTTTATATAGGTAAAGCGACAAATCTCTCTGATAGAGTAAAGAGTTATTTTGGGAATGATCTAATAGCAACTCGGGGACCATTATTGCTCGATATGGTAACTCAAGCAACTTCTATTAAATGGAAAGAAACAGACAGTGTCTTGGAGGCACTGATATTAGAAGCAAATTTAATTAAGAAATATTTACCTAAATATAATACTAAAGAAAAAGATAATAAAAGTTTTAACTATGTTTGTATTACTAAAGATTTATTGCCAAAGGTTTTGGTTCTTCGAGGTAGAAATTTGAATAAAGAAAATTATGATGTGGTTTATGGTCCCTTTCCAAACGGAATGCAATTGAGAGATGCAATGAAAATTGTAAGAAGAATTTTCCCTTTTATTGATGAACAATCAAGTAAAAAAAATAACAAAGAATTTTATAGACAGCTAGGTCTTGTTCCTTTAATTGAATGCCCGAGCCGTAGAGGTCCAACCTCAAATGGCTTCGGAGGTTGTACCCCTGAAGCTCGGGCGGGCTATTTCGAAAAAGATTTTTCTGATATGTTGCTTGGATATAAGAAAAATATAAGAAATCTCAAATTATTTTTTGAAGGAAAAAAGAAGATAATTATTTCAAATTTTAAAAAAGAGATGATGTCTTTTGCAAAAAAGAAAGAATTTGAAAAGGCTGATGAAATAAAGAAAAGAATTTTTGCACTTGAGCATATAAATGATGTTGCTTTAATTAAAGATGATATTATGCATGAAAATCCTTTTCAAAAGGTCTTCGCCCGCCCGAATGACGTAGTCGGGCAGGGATCTCCTCGCCGAGAGGTCCAACATCAAGCTGGCTCCGGATGTTGTACCTCTAAGGCTCTCTTCAGAATTGAAGCTTACGATATAGCACATTTATCTGGTTCTAATATGGTTGGAGTTATGACCGTAATTGAAAATGGTGAATTAAATAAAAGTGAATATAAAAAGTTTATAATTAGAACTCAAACTAAATCAAATGATACTGGTGCACTCGAAGAAGTTTTATCGCGCCGCTTGCGTCATACAGAGTGGGGACTTCCAAATTTAATAGTTATGGATGGAGGGGTAGCTCAAATTAATATAGCTAAATCAGTTTTAAATCGATATCAATTTAAAATTCCAGTTGTGTCGGTTGTTAAAGACGATAAACACAAAGCGAAAGCAATAATGGGGGATGAGTTAATTATTAAGAAATATAAAAAAGAAATTCTTTTAATAAATACTGAATCTCATAGGTTTGCTATTGCCTTTCATAAACTAAAGAGAAATAAAAATTTCCTCACCTAATTTAGGTAGAGGTTGGACCTCTACCTTTTTGAGTTTTTTAATTTATTATATCCTTATTTATATGGGTATTTTTTTGGTAGAGGTTGGACCTCTACCAAGATACTATTTTAAGCCTCATTTTTATTTTTTTCAGATGTTTGATATTTGAAAACTTAATTTTTTTTACATATTACAATTTTATTTGTTATAATAAACTCATGATTAAAGTTGGAGTTATTCGTGGAGGAATAAGTGGGGAGCATGATGTTTCATTAGCTAGCGGAGCTCAAGTCCTTTCTCATTTAAGAGGTGATAAAATGAATAATAGATATACTCCCGTTGATATTTTTATTGACCGAGGCGGTGTTTGGCATATCAATGGTATTCCAACAAATTTAGATAAAATTGTTAACAAAGTTGATGTTATTGTAAATGCACTTCATGGAGATTATGGTGAAGATGGAAAGGTTCAACAAGAACTTGAACAGTGGGGAATACCTTATACGGGTTCAGGTCCTTTTGCTTCCGCTCTTGGATATAATAAATTGTTAGCTAAACAAGAATTTGAAAAGCTTGGAATTAAAACTCCTAGACATATTCTTTTCTCTGCATATCAGGAAGATTTTGATGGACCTCGAGATAAATATGCTACACAAAAGGCTCGGGAAGTTTGGGGAAGGTTTTCTCCGCCTTGGATTGTAAAGCCTCTAACGGGAGGTTCATCTATGGGTGTTTTCGTTTGTAAAACTTTTCAATCTTTGGTTGATGCCTTTAAAGTTGGTGTGAATGAAAAGGTGAGTGTACTAGTTGAAGAATTTATAAATGGAAAAGAGGCAACAGTGGGAGTGATAGATAATTTTAGAAATAAAAAAGTTTATACTCTTCCTCCTATTGAAATACGTATTCCAAAGACGAGTACTTTTTTTGATAATGATATAAAATACAATGGACAATCTCAAGAAATTTGCCCTGGAAATTTTACAGAAGAAGAAAAAAAAGAACTTGAACGTTTAGCCGCACTGATACATTCCGGTCTTGACCTTAGTCATTATTCTAGAAGTGATTTTATTATTCATCCAAATAGAGGTATCTATGCTCTTGAAGTAAATACTTTGCCTGGTCTCACCAGTGAATCTCTAATGCCTAAAGCACTTAGTGCGGTTGGTTCTACCATGCCAGAATTTATAGAGCATATAATAAAGCTCGCAAGAGAAAGAAAATAATAAAAAAAATGAGCATCCTGAAATGCTCATTTTTTTTAATTATAAATTTTTATTTTATTTTATAAGCTCAGTATCTGGAACTTTTGTTATAAACATATCAATAAAGTAAAACATATATTTTGTTCCGTTTTTAGAAAGGTTAAATAAAATTGCTACAGTAAATAATAGGATTGCAATTTTAGTACTATAAAATGCCACAGCGATAGCTATTATAGCCGAAATAACAGGAAATAATATATGCATATTGGCATGTTCATTCTCTCTTTTGGTAAATGGAGTATTTTCAATTGTTTCTGATTTTATTGCATATTGTCTCATGAAATAAAGGGAAAGACCTATTAGTATTATATTGATTGCAAAAAATATAACTGAAGTTCTCAAATATAAATATTTTCCTAGGAAATGAGAAGAGAATGGTACAAGAGCCACTAGGAACAAGAAAATTCCACTTAAGTTAGTGAATTGAATGTCAATATTTTTTGCTAGAACTGAAGCTATTATGTGGTGTGATCTCCAGTAAGTAAAAAGTAAAGAAAAGCTTAGAAGATAGCTTATTAGAAGTGGAGATAAAGCAACTAATGAATTAATAAGAGTTTGCTCATTTATAATGCCACTAAATTCTGGTACTCGTATCTCGAAAACTAAAATTGTCATAACAATAGCAAATATGCCGTCTGATAATTGATCTAATCTTGATTGTTTCATCCCGTTAGAAGCAGGTCGCGGTCATTATATATTAATGAGTCAACGAACCACTAAATTAATTTAAATAAATGATTATAAATTTCCTATTATCTGCTGCGACCGCGGCTTCTAACGGGATTCATTTGTGCATTATAACATATTAAATATGAATCAAAAGGTTCAGTATGTTTATTTTAATTTTGACACTCTAGATAGTTCAGAGTATAATTTTGGATATAATTATGGAAAATTTAAATAAAAAGGAAGAAAAGCCCAATGTAATGCCTATTGAACAGGAATGGTCTTTGGCTCTTAAGGTAGAACAATTAGAAGCTGAAAATGAAGCTTTAAAAAATAAGTCGGAAAATATGACAAAATTGTTTCGTATAATAGCTCATGATTTAATTAATCCAATAGGGAACGCGGCGGTTGTAACCAAATTTTTACTTGAAGATATAAAGTACGGCTCAATCAATAAAGCAGAATTAGCTATTATGTTGGAGTCACTTTCAAAAGATAATGAAGCCACCCTTAAATTACTCGAAGATTTATTAATCTGGAGTCGACTTCAGCAGGATGGTATGAAAATAGAAGTTTTAGAAATAAAATTATCTGATCAAGTGAATAATGCAATTTCACCTTTGCAAAGTATTGCTAACCAAAAAAATATAAAACTTACAAATGAAGTTCCAAATGATATGGAAATATTTGCAGATTCAAATATGCTACAAACTGTAATTAGAAATCTTTGTTCTAATTCACTTAAATTTACCAAAGAAGGCGGGGAAGTCTCTGTTTCTGCTGAAAAAATTAATGATAAAGTTGAAGTATCTATTAATGATAATGGAGTTGGAATGACCAATGATCAAATAAAAAAACTTTTTGAAAATGCTGGAGTTAGTACTGATGGAACAAATAAAGAAAAAGGTACAGGATTTGGAATCTCAATATGTAAAGAACTCGTAGAAAAAATGGGTGGTTCTATTAGAGTGGAGAGTGAAGGTAAAGATAAAGGAACTAAATTTATTGTATCTTTGTCTTCTGTAAAAAAATAAATATTAAATTAAAAAAATAGAGGTTGGACGTCTATCGTAGACGTCCAACCTCTATTTTAATTATTTAATTTTACTGGAATTCAACTCGTGGAATACTTCCTCTACGTTTAAGATACATAATAATTATTATTACTAGGATTATTATGATAATAAATGGAGAAATAGGGGAGAATATATCTGCCATTTCCCATAAGCTAATCCAATCAACACTAACACTTCCATTTACAGTTTCAATAGTATCTGTAAATTGGCTGTCTTGATTATTTACATTTATTAGGCCGTTGTTAGCATCATTGATAGAATTTTCAAGACTTTGGCTTTGAGCTATATAGCTATTATTTTCTATCACCAATTTTTGTTTTTGAGTATTTTCTTGTTTAACTAAAGAATTTTCTTGGCTAACAAAAGAATCTAAAACTAAAGGTTCTGTAGTTGTGGCAATAACTGCTCTAACCGCTACTAGTTCAGCTTTAATTCTAGTAAGTTCTTTGTTTATAGCAGTGACTGTTTGGATATGTTTTGTCTCTAGACTTGTCTTTTGATCTTGTAAATTAGTTAATGTATTTACTATATTTCCAGTTTGCTCTTCTATCCCTTGTTTTTGACTGAGTAGATTTTGAGATGAGATAGTTTCTGTATAAAGTTTTTTGTGAGTTATACTTTCTATTTGATTTTTAAATTCTTCAAATTTGCTTTTAGCTACGACAAAACTAATACGTCCACTTTTTTCGGAACTATAAGAATTATCGATTCTACCATCTGCTCCTTTAACAATATTAGTTACATCTTGCATAACATCCTTCACGTTCCTTGTCTTTATTGATGCAGAATAACTAGTCTTTAAAAATTCTCTAGTATCAGAAATAGATGGTTTTTGGTATCCTCGGTCATAATAATCAGGTGGCATCATATTTTGAGATGATGGGTTATAATAATCTTCACTTATGCCATCACTAGGTGTTATACTTGAACCTGTCATTCTTCCAACTCCGAATGAATTAAATACAACTGATTTAACTGCCCAGAGTATAATAATCAAAATAATGATCCAAATAAAAGTTTTAAACTTTTTCTTTGATATTTTTATGACCTTTCTTTCTCTCTTGTTTTCATCCATAGAATTAATTAGATTTTTTCTAATAAAATTAAATTTTTAACGACTTTTTATAATATGCACATTATATCATTTGTTTAAATTAATGTGTATTTTGGCAGATATTATATAAAAAACCTCCTTGATGCGGAGGTTTTTTATATTAAATTTACTACTTTGAATTCTTCTCTCTCATTATTCTAAATCTTCTCATCATATCAAGTGCGACGCTTGATTTTGTGTATTCATGTAAGTCTGTATTTTCGTGCATTTTTTTATCAGACTGAATTTCATTTTTCATATTTCTTAAGATAGTCTGAATTTTCTCATATTGTTTTTTTGCAAATTGGATTTTAGGGTCATCACTATTTGCTTCATAGTAGTCAAGTACAGTTTGTAACTGTTCCTCGATTTGGAGTAGCATCATATATTTAAATGGATGGTTCTCAAGTACTTCAGTATTGTTTGTGAGATATGCATTTGCAAGTTCTTCTACGTCTTTTTTAGTCCCACCAATAATAAACTTAGGAACGAGCAATCTTCCTTTTTCTTTTGTATCAGGATCTTCAAAATATTTAACAGTTGGTATTTTACCTTCTTCTGTATTTTGCGCCCAACCTTTTTGAAGTTTCTCGTATATTTTTTTATCTTGATTAGTGACAGTAAAATCAAGAGCAATACCGAGATATCCTCCTTTGTCATGTTTTATTACCGCATCGATTCCGCAAGCGAGGTCATCATAGTCAGATGTCATGATAGCCTGACAATCTTTAAACCAATGTTTGTTTAGACGGTCAACAATCATTGCTTGAAGTATTTCAGAAAGTTGGAATCCACCCTCGAGATGTTCAAGTCTTTCTTTACCAAAATTACTATTTGATTCATCTATCTTAGCCCTAGTTTGTTCTACATAGAGTTTATTTTTTTCAATTGTTTCTTCGGAGTAATCATTTTCAAATTTTGTTCCAGCCATAGCACCTTTAAAAGAATCAATATCTGGTCTATTTTCATAAACATTTGTAAGTTTATTTGCTAGAGCTATTTGATTTTCAATACTATCTAAAATACTGGGTTTTTTCTCTACTGGTTGTATATATTTTTCATTCATAGTTTTATTATATGTTTTTAATGATAAAAGACAATATTATTATCGTAATAATTTAATATTAAAAAATTTTAATACCTCAAACCACATTAAACTTATACAAACTGCTGAAATTATTAGCACAAAGTCATTCAAGTAAAGTGGTGCCATATGAAATAGGTCAGCCATAAAAGGAATATATATTACAGCCATAAGACTTAGTATTGTACCAATAAATACAGCATACAATATTTTATTACCAGAAGTAATTATTTTAATAATACTATGTTTCCAAGATAGATTAATAGCAATAAGTAATAAGTTAGATAATACTAGTGATGAAAAAGCAAAAGAGCGGGCTTCAAGTTCGCTTCTTCCATTTTTAATAACAAAGTAATATATAGCAAATGTTACGAGTAAAATACCAAATCCTTGAAGTAAGCTAACCATTACAGTTTTATAATTAAACATAGATTGGTGCAGATTTCTAGGTTTTCTTTTCATAATATCCGCATCTTCATCTTCAGCTTCAAAGACTGTTGAACAAGCTGGGTCTATTATAAATTCCATGAATGCAATATGAGCAGGGAATAGTACTATTGGTAGATTGAAAATAAGTGGCAGTAAAGACATTCCTGCAATAGGAACATGGACAGCTATCAAATATCCCATCGCTCTTTTTATGTTGTCATAAATTCTTCTTCCTAGTCGAACAGCAGTAACTATTGAAGAAAAATCATCATCAAGTAAAACAAGTGATGATGCTTCACGCGCTACATCTGTACCTCTTTGGCCCATCGCCACACCTATGTGCGCCGTTTTTAGTGCTGGTGCATCATTTACTCCATCCCCAGTCATTGCCACTATTTCATTATTAGCTTTTAAGGCATTTATAATTAATAATTTTTGTTCAGGAAAAACTCTCGCAAAAATATTTACCGTTTTTATTTTTTCTTTTAAATCAAGAGGGTCAATTTTTTCTAAATCTTCTCCAGTCAGATATTCATCTGTATTTTTAATACCAATTTGTTTTGCTATAAATTGAGCTGTTCCTGGGTAGTCTCCAGTAATCATTATCACTCTCATTCCAGCCTCATAAACTTCTTTAACTGCGAGGGGAACTGTCTCGCGGGCTGGGTCAATAAATCCAAGTAATCCTACAAATTCAAAATTTAAATCGCTCTGATTTTCAGGGAGACTATCAAGTGTTGCTACTCCACGAGCAACTCCAAGGACACGCAATCCTTTTTCTGACATTTCTTTTACTCTCAATAATATTTCAGCTTTTTGGTCGTTCTCAATATGGCATAGTTTTAAAATAGCTTCTGGTGCTCCTTTTGAAGAGAGAAGAATTTCTTTACTATCTTTTAACTGCCAAGCATGAGACATCGCAAGTAGTTGTTTAGATAGTGGATATTCCTTTACTAGAGACCAATTAATATCTCTATTTTTTATATTTGTAAGAAACAGAGTCCCAACTCTATTTAATTCTTTTTCAATAGGGTCAAAAAGATCTTTTTGACTAGACAGAACCCCATATTCAAGTAGAGTTTTAAATTGTTCAGGTAGCTCACTTTTTGTAGAATTATTTATTTCACAAAATGTTTTGTCTACATAAAGCCCACTCAACTCCATTTTATTTAATGTTAGAGTTCCGGTTTTGTCTGTACAGAGTACAGTGGCAGCTCCGAGTGTTTCTATAGCAGCAGCTCTTCGTGTAAGCACATTTCTCTTAGAAATTCTCCAAGCACCCAGAGTTAAAAAGATAATAAGAACAATAGGAAATTCTTCAGGAATAATAGCCATACTTAAAGTTAATCCAGCTAAAAGTCCATTTACAATACTTCCTTCAACAAAGAAATAATATGCAACAACCAGAGCACAGAGAATAACTCCAACAATAGCGACAACTCGAACTATTTTAGTTGTCTCTTTGTGTAGTAAAGTATCTTCGTCTTTAATACTTTCCAAACTTTTTCCAATTTGACCAATCTCAGTATTTAAACCAGTAGAAGTTATTTGAGCAACACCACGTCCACTAGTTACGAGTGATCCAGAATAGATAAACGGTAAATCATCTCCTCCTGGTCTGGTTGTTTCCATTTTTTTATCCCATTCTATTTTTCTTACGGGCATTGATTCTCCAGTTAAAAGAGATTCATCTATAGATAGATTTTCACAAGAGAGGACTACTGCATCAGCAGGCACTCTATCTCCCTCGTGTATTATTACTATGTCACCCACAACAACATTACGCCCTGCAATTTTTTTATGTACACCATCGCGGATAACTAGAGCTCTGGGACTAGATAACTCTCGGAGTGCCTCTAAAGTTCTTTCTGTTTTTCTTTCTTGGTAAAAAGTAATACCTATAACGATAAACACAGAAAAGACAAGTAATAATGCATCTTTTATTTCACCTAGAAACAAATAAATTGTTGCAGCCGAAACGAGTAAAAGAAGCATTGGCTCGGAAAGTATTTTAATTAAAATAGAAAAACCACCCTTCTTTTTTTGAGTAGGTAATTCATTAAATCCATCCTTTTTTAAAACAATATCCGCTTCCAATTCAGAAAGACCTTTAAGTTCCAATATCTCAATTTTATTATCCATCCCGTTTGAGATAGTCCCCCAAAGGTGGGACGTATCTTATTATTTTTATTTAATAATGTAAACCATGTAATATTTTAAACTATCCCGAAAATTCTAACGAGCACATCTCTTACGGGATCCATATGGTGTTATTATAACAATTCTACATAGATTCTGAAACTAAGATTTATGCTAAAGAATAATTTCTTGTTATAATAAAATTACCATGGATATAATCAAGAGAATTAAAAATAGTAAAAGAAAAACAAAATTATTATTATATGCGATATCTTATTTATTTTTAGGTCTTTTTTTTGCTCTCATTATTCATTCTTTAATAGAGATAAGCTATTTAAATTGGGCGTTAGGTAAGGGGACAATTGTAGTATTTTATGGAAACTGTGCCTTACCACCAATTGTCCAAGTTTTTATTTTGGTACTTGGGTTAACTCTAAGTTTCTTTTTTAGATATCATTTAAATTTATTTAAAAAAATATATATCTTTTGGTTGTCTCTAATGCATTTTTTATTCCCAAAATTATACAAAGTAAAGTGTAATGTATGTGGATGGTATGGGGAAAAATTTGTTGATTTTGATTGTGGGTATGGTCATATATATGTAAATTCAACTTGTCCAAATTGTCTTTCTCAACCCAGGCATAGATCATTCTTTTTATATCTTAAAAAAGTAATTCCAACAAATAAGCAAATTAAAGTTCTACATTTTGCACCAGAACCATTAATTACAAAGCTGTTTAAATCGTATAAGAATATTGATTATTTAAGTGTTGATATAGACAAAAATAACGCAATGAGAGTAGAAGACATAACACATCTTTCATTCTCAGACTCATCGTTTGATATTATTTTCTGTTCGCATGTTTTAGAACACGTTGAAAATGATAAAAATGCGATGTCAGAACTTTATAGAGTATTAAAAAAGGGAGGCTTTGCAATTATAGATGTTCCTATTGATACTAGTCGAGCCCAGACTTATGAAGATTTTTCTATAATTTCCCCTGAGGAAAGGACTAAAGCTTTTTGGCAATTTGACCATGTGAGATTATACGGAAATGATTTTCCAGATAAATTAAGAGGGGCTGGGTTTAAAGTTAAAGCCGATATGTTTATTTCTACCTTAGATAAAAGTAAAATAGATTATTTTGGGCTAGAAGATGGTCCGATATATTTTTGTGAGAAAGAATAATATTTATTAAAAAAATTCACGATTTAAATAAAATCATAAAAAACACCTAACGGTGTTTTTTATGATTAAATACTTTTTTATATTATTTTATAAAAACATATTTTGTGCGCTATCTCGCACAAAATATGGTAAATAGAATTTTATATTTATATGACCATTTGTCAATAAGTAATTTTTGTGGTATACTATACATGAGTTGATCTTTACAGATACAATTTAAACCTTGAAAGAAGTATATTCTTTCAGCGTCAAAAAACAATTTTTTTTAAATGGAAAATTTAAAAGAAGCTGAAGTTATTCTAAGACCTGATACTGATTTAGTTGAGTATAATGGTTCAATAATAACTTGGGCAGAGTATATTGAAATACGTGATTCTTTCTAAGAAAGAATTTCTATTTTATGAGTAATCCACGAGGTGGATGAAAGCGGCGAGCGCATTTCAAGCCGATATACATTGATGAGCATAACCTAGATAACGGTACGATTACACTACTAGGGTTTTGCGGGTTGTAATTCTAAAATTAATTATATTAATAAATATTATATATAATTTATTAATTTGAGACGCTACAAAAAAGAATTTTTTCTTTTTTGTAGCTCCCGTAACAAAATGTGCATTTTGTCTGATGAGTCATAAATGACGAAACGGGGAAGGATTCTAAAAAACAACAAATAAATTTGTTGTTTTTTAGAATCAGTACAAACAATAAAATTATATTACAAATTATTTATTATTTTATTGTTTGCAATTATTTTTATTTTTTCCAATACATCTTTTAGGCTATCGGCTAGGGGATTTTCTGGCCACTTTTTTATAATAGTTTCTATTATTTTTATGTTCATTTCTAAAAATCTTTCTCTTGTGGCTCCAAATCTTTCAAATACTTCTTCTCCTTTTTTGCTGTAATCATCAATAATTTCAGAAGTGTTTGCAATTATATCTGCAGATTTTAATAGTACGGAATCATTTGAAAAAGTTTTGATATGTTCCATTGCTTCAGTTTTTCTTTCTTCCCATGACAAAGATTTATCTTGTTCAGTTACACTTAAAACTAAATTGTAAACATTTTCTCCAAATCTACTCACAATCAATTCTTTTGTAACCTTCTTTTCTTCAATACTATCTTCAATAGTGTCATGTAGTAATCCAGCAATGACTATATCCTCAGATGCTCCCGCAGATGCAAGTATAATTGAGGCTGTTAAAGGATGCACAATATAGGGGACATCTTTACCTTTTCGCTTTTGTTTTTGATATCCCTCGTGAGTTTTAAGAGCGAACCGAATCGCATGTTGAATTTTTTGTGTATAGAGCATATGTGTATAATAGCATTTTTGGTATATTTTGAAAGTTGTAAATATTATTGAGAATATGGAGCAAAAATAGTATAATTGGATTATTATATGTTTGAACAATTATTTAAAAATATATGAATTTAACTTTAGATAAAAAACTAGGGATTGGATATTTAAGTGAAACCCAAAAAATAAGAGTTATAAGTGAAAATTGGGTTTTAAAACAAATATATTGTCCAAATTGTGGAAATACTAATATTGAAGAATACGAAAATAATAAGCCAGTTGCTGATTTTTATTGTAAAAAATGTATTGAAGATTTTGAATTGAAATCTAAAAAAGGAAAAATTAGAAAAACTATACCTGCTGGGGCTTATTCTAAAATGATTGAAAGAATAAGTTCTAAAAATAAACCCAATTTCTTTTTTATGGGATATTTAGAAACATTGTTTGTAAATGATTTTTTTATCATCCCTAAGCATTTTTTTATTCCAGAAATTATTGAAAAGAGGAAGCCATTAAAAAAAACTGCTCGAAGAGCTGGTTGGGTTGGTTCAAATATAATTTTTTCAAAAATACCAAAAGCAGGACAGGTTTTTTATGTTGAAAATGGTAAAGAGATTTCTAAAAAAGAGGTTTTAGAAAAATGGCAAAAAACAGTTTTTTTAAAGAAAATTAAAAAAGTAGATGCAAAGGGTTGGATTTTAGACATTATGAATTGTATTGATTCTTTAAATAAAAAAGAGTTTACATTAGCGGATATATACAAGTTTGAGTCTGAATTAAAAAACATTCATCCAGAAAATAAACACATTAAAGATAAAATTCGTCAGCAATTACAATTTTTAAGAGATAAAAATTACCTTGATTTTATTGATGCAGGTAAATATAAATTGAAGTAGTTGACTTTAATTCAAATTCGATCAATGATCAGATCATTATTAAGTTAATGATTTTATTTTTTTATATGAAAATATCAAGAGATCTAGCAATACAAATTTTAAAATATTTATATAGACATCCCAATTTTTATTTCCCATTTTTAGTTGTATGCAAAGAATACACACCAGAAGACGATGATTTTATAGAAATTGAACCAGACGAATGGAAAATGATTAATGGTGACGAAATATACCAAACTTTTGAACTTTGGGAAAATTTGCAGAATTTAAAAAAAGAAACTCTTAAATTAATGGCTCAAGGATTTATACAAAAAATTACTAATAATTCATTAGAAAAACACATAAAAAAATTAGCTTTTAATTATAGAAATAAATGGAAAGAGGATGTGTATAAAAGTGAAAAAATTGAAGAATATGGGTTAAATGAATTTATCGGTGGAAAAGCAGATGCTTATGAAGAATGTTTGTTTTTAATAAAAAAATATAAAGGTATTTCTAATTATGAAAACTCAATATTTATTAAATATGAAAAATAGAAAATATACTTGCAAAAATTGTAAACATACTAATGAGAAGGTAGGCATTGTTCAAACAGAAAAGCATTATTATTCTTTGGAGTTAAATACAAAACAATGGGAAGATTTTTATGGCGACGATAGTTGTGAATCGCAACAACTTTTTTGTTTAAATTGTGAAAAAAGAATTAGCAAAAAAGAAGTAGGATTATTAAATTTTTGAAAATTAATAATATTGTATGTAGATAAAGGTGAAGCCTATATCTACAAGAGATAAACTTATGTTATAATATTTATTATGAAACACAGTATAAATAATCAAATGAAAAAATATTAAATTATGGATATATTATTTTATTTGATATTAGATGTAATAATTATATATTTGATTATAAAGTTTTTTAAATGGCTGTTTAAAGATAGAAGTTTCCCATACGAATTACAAAAAATTAGATATAATAATAAAAATAAACATGCATGTAAATGCTATATGGAAGGTTTAAATTCTGGAGAACAAAAAGTTGCAGATCTGCTTGCTGCTGAATTAAGTTATACTGATTATTTTATATTTAATAATATTATTATAAATTCTAAAAATAATGGGTCAACTCAAATTGATCATATAATTGTTTCTAAATTTGGAATTTTTGTTTTAGAAAGTAAAGATTTAAAAGGGTGGATTTTTGGTAGTAAAAATCAATCAACATGGACACAATCAATGCCAGGGGCAATTAAATATAAATTTCAAAATCCTATTCATCAAAATTATGGGCACTTGATGGCGCTGAAAGATTTGATGCCTTTTGCTAAAGATAATTTTTATAATATTGTTGTATTCACAGGGGAAGCTGAAATAAAAACAGAACCAATTGAAAACGTGGTTTATCTCAATAAGTTGATTGAATGCATTAAAAAATACAATCAAGAAAAATTAAATGAAAATGAAGTTCAGTTTGCAATAGGGAAATTATCATATGCTTGTCAGACAATAAATATAACAGTCGATGAACATGTTGCTAATATATATGCGAATAAAAATATAGCAAATTCAATTCAAAATAATAATAGACAATCATTTAGTTCATATTATAAGCCAGTATTGCGCACGCAAGGAAGTTTTAGGAGATATTAAATTATCATAGAATAGCAAGAATCCATAAACAATAAAACGCGTGTCGTCACTAGTGACGACACGCATTTTGTAATTTCGCTAATTAAGATTTCCAGGTTTTTTTATTTCCCAAGGCTTTCTTATTTTACGAGCAGGAGTAGGAACTTTTCCTTCTTTTTTGTTTTTGTCATTGTACCTTTTTGTATAGTCCCTCCGAATGCTTACAAACTTGGAAGCCTTAAAGGGGAGACCAAAATCCCAAGGTGAGAAAACTGGCTTATTTTCGTCGTGCCGTACATTGTTGCGACAAGCCCAGTAATACCCTCGAGGTTCTACTTTTTTTACAATGTGCATAAAGTCTTGGCACTGTGGGCATAGCGGACGATGGTCTACTTTCCATTTAGTAACCCAAGCGTAACGTAAAAACTTAAGTATGAATCCTTTTGTTCTTGAAAATGGCTTTGCAAAATATTTTGCTTGATCACCTTCAACAATCAGACACCATCCAACGTCAGTACTCGTATCTCTCCATTTTTTTGATGCTTTCAAATAAGTGGTATGAATGATAACTGTGTAGTTGTTGCCAACTTCTCGACTTTTATAAATATAAGTCGCTTCTCTCCCCGTGATTACTCTTGGAGGTATGAGATTGAGACGTTCAAAAAGTCTTTTTGAGTAAGTTGTAGTTTCTTCCCGGTACCCCATATTGAGTAACATTCTTTCGAGAAACAAGAAATCGTCTTGTGTAAGTACGAATTTTTCTTTCTCTGGCTGTGCAATTTTAGGTTTGTTCACCTAGCTCTCCTTCCTTTTTAAGTTTCTATTTTCTCTGATTATTCATTAATATTTAATGTTTGTCAATAATAAATTTATTCAACATTGATGCCCGTTAATAATAAATATTTAGTGTATAATATCTTTATGCCTTATAAATTTTTTGCGAATTCACAGAAATCTTGGCAGGCAATGTATGACATAATGTTTTCTGCTAAGAAATCAATATACCTTGAAATGTATATTTTTCAGGATGACATGGTGGACTTTAATTTCTTGGAATTAATGAAAGAAAAAGCTAAAAATGGAATCCGGGTTAAAGTTATTTTGGATTTCTTTGGAAGTTATAGCTTAAGTAATAAAGTTATTTTTGGACTCAAAGAAGCAGGGGTAGAATTAATTTTTCAAAGTTATTTTTTACATAGAACTCATCGTAAAATTTTAATTGTTGATGAAAAAATTGCATTTATTGGAGGAGTAAATTTTCACCAAAGTGCATCTCTTTGGGATGATTTGATGGTTCAGGTAAAGGGACAGCTTGTCTTTTTTATAGTAAAATCTTTTGCTAAAGTTTATGCTGAGTGTGGAGGAAAGGACTCATTAATCCTTATTCATAATAAAAGTAAAATTTTCAAAGACACTTTACATGATTGGCTTGTAGAGCATTCTCCAATTAAAAATAAATATAATTTAAAAAAGATTTACAAAAAACATTTGTCTCATGCAAAAGTAAGTATCACTATAGTAACTCCATATTTAATGCCAAAACGTTGGCTAATAGGAGCGTTGCATCAGGCAAGCTTAAGAGGAGTATCTGTTGATATTTTGGTGCCTAGAAATACAGATAGTTATTTTATTGATAGAGTAAATCATTTTTATATGCATAAGTTATCAAAACTTGGTATAAATTTTTATCTAGAACCTCAAATGAATCATGCAAAAATAATGGTAATAGATAGCAAGGAGGCAATTGTAGGTTCTAATAATCTGGACTATTTATCATTTGAATTAAACTCAGAAGTTGGTATTTTTTTTAATGAACCTATTGCCATTCATAAAATTTCAGAAATTATAAAAAAATGGGCAAAAGATGTTGTGATTTTTGATACAAAAACTTATAAGATGAAATGGTTTGATTATATTTTATATTTAATAATTAAGGTATTCTATAAAATATTATAAAAATTAATTACCAATATTTTATGGTAATATATGTATATGATAAAAAAATTTAAAACAAGAGATATAGAAAAAGTTTATTCTAAAAAAGAATTTATTAAAAAATTACGTCGTTTAGCTGACTCTCTAGAATCAGGTAAAAGTTTTTCTATTCAAGTAGCAGGTGGAAAAATAACTGTTCCCAAAGATGCGATTATAAACATTGAACATGAAAAAGGGAAAAAAGAAGAAGAACTTGAATTTCAAGTTAAATGGAAAAATTAATATTATAAAAAAATAACGAGGATATATCCTCGTTATTTTTTTTATGGAAATATTTTTGTTTATAAAATTATGCTATAATAAAATTACAACTAAATAGTTAGTTATCAAGAGTATGGCGAGAGCAACTGGCTCAATGACCCATCAGCAACCCGCGAAAGCAAGGTGCTAAATCCAGCCAAATAATGCAAGTGTATTATTATGGAAAGATAAGACTAGTCATCTATATCTTTCCTCATTATGAGGAATTTTTTAATTAAAATAAAGGAGCGAAGCGTATTATATTTTAATCAACCCTGTTAAATCTTATTTAACAGGATGCCGATTTATATAGTCATTCTTCCTTATAAATCAAGCATGAGTAAAAAAACTGCAGAGTTTGTGAGTCCAATGCACCCAGATAAAATATGTGATTTTATTGCGGATAGTATTTTAGATGCATATTTAGAAGGAGATAAGAATAGTCGTTGTGCTATAGAAGTAATGGGTGGGCATAATCTGGTAGCCATCAATGGAGAAGTTACTTCAAAATCAAATCCAGACATAGAAGCTATTATAAAAAAAATAGTAGGTAAAGATTTTAAAATTTTGTCGAATATAGTTTTACAAAGTCCAGAAATAGCACAAGGAGTTGATACGGGTGGAGCGGGAGACCAAGGAATAATGAAAGGTTATGCTACAAGTGAGACTGATACATATTTACCTCTCGAATATAATCTTGCCCGAAATTTATGTCAGAAAATATTTGAAGTATATCCTTATGATGGAAAGACTCAAGTGACAGTAGATAATGGTGTCGTTACTACAGTCGTAGCTAGTTTTCAAAATACTAAAAACGATAAACTTTTAGAACTTGTAAAAAATATTATTGAATCAGAAGAATATCTTATAAATCCTGCGGGAGAATGGAATCAAGGTGGATTTGATGCAGACACAGGACTTTCTGGAAGAAAATTGATAGTAGATAACTATGGACCAGAGATTACAATTGGAGGAGGTTCTTTCTCTGGTAAGGATTATACAAAAGTAGATCGCTCTGGTGCTTATATGGCTCGTAAAATAGCTGTGGACTTACTAAAGAAGCATAATGCGAAAGAAGTATATACAAAGCTTGCTTATGCAATAGGTAAGAGTGAGCCAGTAATGGCTGTGGCTGTAATAGATGGAAAAGAAGTAGAAATAACTGATTACGATTTAACTCCAAAGGGGATACATAATCACTTGAAATTGGATGTTGTTAAATTTTCTGATACTTGCACGTGGGGACATTTTGGAAGAAAATTTGAATGGGAATAAATATAAAATAATAAAAAAATAGAGGTTGGACGTCTTCCATAGACGTACAACCTCTATTTTTTATTATTAATAGTTTTATTTATTTGGAGGGGTAACAGATATTCCTTTTTTCTCTAAAATATCTTTAATAATTTTTTTAATAACACTAAAATCAGATGATTTATGAACATAAGCATCTATACCTATATCTTTTACCATTTTTTCAGCTTCTAAAGAAAAATCTTCATTAGTAAAAAGTATTATTGGAATATTTTTTGTTGGATCTTCTGATTTCATTCTTGTTGCGGATTCGATGCCATCCATAACAGGCATTCTTTCATCCATTAGGATTAAATCTGGTTGAAGACGTCGAGCTGTCTCACGACCCTCGTTGCCATCAGAAGCATAAATAATTTCATATCCTAGAATCGTTAGCCACCCACCAAAAAGACGTCTCATTTCTGGGTCGTCATCAATCATAAGTATATGGATTTTTTTAACAGGTATATTCTCGTTTGGTTGTGGATTAGACATGTGTTTATATTTTAACAGTTTTTAACATATAATACTAGAAATTATTTTTAGTGATTGACATTTAATTTTGAAAAATGATATAAATAATAGGCTTACTGTCTCCATTGTTTTTATGTTTGAACGTGCTTTATAAAAATATTATTAATAATTTAAGCAGATGAATTGTTGCTAACTAAGATTACTCGACAACCTTCTGCATAATAAAATCAAATGAAAAAAACGTTAATTATTGGGGGTGTTGTTATTTTAATTATTGTTGCAGGTGTTTTATTGAGTAAAAATTCAAAAGTCGATGAAGTAAAAATAAATGAACCAATAATAGTAGATGATTCAAACCTAGGAGAGACAAGAGGTATAATAGGGGAAAATGAAACTCAATCTCCTGAAGATATGGCGAACACTGGAAATTTAATAAAAAATAAAACTAATCCAGTAAATTCTGTATCTAAAGTGGCTTCTATTACAATAAGTGGTGGTAATTTTTCTTTTACTCCAAATGTATTTAAAGTTAAAGAAGGAGATACTGTTAATATTTTATTTAAAAATGTTGAGGGTACTCATGATTTAGTTGTAGAGGGATATGATGTAAGAACAAAAATTTTAAATGCCGGACAAGAAGAGACTATTTCTTTTGTTGCTAGTAAAACAGGAACCTTTGAATATTATTGTTCTGTTGGTCAGCATCGTCAGATGGGGATGAAGGGAACTCTAACAGTTGAATAATAAATTATATATAGTAAAAAAAGAAAAACCCTTCAAACTTTCGATTGAAGGGTTTTTTAATTGTAGTGGATAATTTTAATTCATGGGGACACCAGGTAAAAATACGTGTTGTTCTTCATTATTTAAAACGTCTTCTTTTTTGGGTGCTTCCACAACGACCCACTCATGTGTAAATGGCATATGTACAAATTTAAATTAATAATTCTTGAATACCTTAACATATTAAAGCGCTCGAGTCAATAAGTTTATTTTTTCTTGGCATAGTCATATTTGTTTATTGACTTAAAAATATAAAAATGTAATTATATAAATATGTTAGATATTAACAAAAATCAAAATTTAAATAAAAGCTTCTGGGGAAGTTTCTATTTCTTTACTTTCAATTTGAAGGTTGATTTTTGTTAATAATACTCTCCAATTTTATTTATTACTAAAAACCAGCTTTCAAAAGAAAGCTGGTTTTTAGTTCTTTATGTTTTTAATTGTTCTTTTTAAAAAAATAAATAAAATTTTTTAATTTAAAATAACAGGAGGGAAAAACTATGTTAGATTTAATGGATTTACCAGTGGTAAGAAAAGTAAATACTGACGTTAAAAAAACGAGACGTCAGTGGGTCAGAATTCTTAATGCAGACAGAGTAGGGAAATGCGCCCTTAATGATTTTTTATGGGATGAAGATGGTATCACTCCGATTGCAATACATTGCAATTGTAGCCATTATCATATTGTTTTAAATAACAAAGTGGTATGGGACCCCCGCGTCGCTATAAAAGAAAAGAAACTTAATCTTACTATAAGTAAGGTTCGTGAAAAAATTAAAGAATTTTGGATAAGAGAATTATAATTTTTTTTATCCTAAGTTTAAATTAACAGCTGTCTTTTTAAGATGGCTGTTTTTATTGTGTGATATGCTTTGCATCTAAATATTGTGTATCACGAAAGGCGGACCATGAGTACATTTCTCGAAGCCTACAAGTAGCGGACCGCGAGTACCCAGTAGGCGAATGTACTTATTCGCGCTTCTCACCCGCGACTAAAACTTTTTATATAGTATGCTTTGCATCTAAATATTGTGTATCACGATAGGCGGACCATGATTACATTTCTCGAAGCCTACTGCTTCAGTACACCTTTTCGATAAATTTAAATTATTAAATTAAAATTTATAACGAAAAGCTTTCCGAGTTCCTCACGGTTCGATTTACTAATCGCCGCACGCGAGCAAAGTAGTTTGCTCGCTAAGGTCCACCTAAGAAAAAAGGCATGCTTTCGCATGTCTCTTTTTTCAACGGGTGGACCTTAGCGGACTCGGACCGCTTACCTCCTCATTGCAAATGAGGCGCTCTACCAGATGAGCTAAAGGCCCAATAATATAATTAATAATTAAGAATGACCAATTAAGAATTAAATATCTAACTAAACCCAATAATTATTAAATTAATAATTAAGATACTCCTATCTTACCGTATTTTATATTTTTTGCAAGTTAATATAAGCGCCCATATATTCAATATTATAAATGTATGGATGCTCATATTTTTTACTTGTTTAACTAAAAGAGGGAATATATTGCGGCGACTGCAGTAATCCCCATAAGAGCAGATAACGCCCATCCAACTATATTTACAAATTTAGAATTTTTAAAATGCCCCATAATTTTATGGCTTGAACTAATATGAACTATACATACAATTATAACAGGGGCTACTATACCATTTGCAATGGCAGAATATATAAGAGCTTTGATTGGGTTTATTCCTAGAAAGTTTATAATTATACCGATAAAAATAGATACAATTATTACTCCATAAAAAGCTCGAGCCTCATTTAATTTACGATATAAACCTTCTTTCCATCCTAAACTTTCGGATATTGCATAAGAAGTGGAACCAGCTAAAACTGGAATAGCCAATAATCCAGTTCCAATTATTCCAATAGTAAAGAGTATTGATGCAAATGGTCCTGCAAATGGTTTAAGTGCAGCTGCTGCATCGCTTGCGGTTGCTATATCTGTAATTCCATTTACAAAAAGGGTATTTGCACATACTGCGATAATAAAAAACATTACCATATTTGAAAGAAACATTCCTGACCATATATCTATTCTCATTGATTTTATTTCAGCAGCATTAGTTCCTCTTCGTGAATGAGCGGTTGTTTTACCTTCAGCTATTTGTTCTTCAACTTCTTGAGATGTTTGCCAAAAGAAAAGATAAGGAGAAATTGTTGTTCCTAGTATACCTGTGATGAGAAGAATCTGTGTTTTAGAAAATGTAATATGAGGAATAATTCCATCTTTTAATAACATAGACCAATCCATATTAATAAGTAATCCAGTTATTACATACGAGAACAATGTTATTACTAACCATTTTAGATATTTAGCGTATTTCTTATATGGAATAAATATTTCCATGAGTAAACCAGCAATTCCTATAAAAATAACTAAGAACGCGAAAGACATAGATGGAGATATTAATTGAACTGCTTTAGCCATTGCTCCAAGATCTGCACCGATATTTAAGGTATTAGCTATAAAAAGTAATGCTGTACAGAGATATAAAACTTTTTTTGAATAAGCATGTTTAATATTAGCAGCAAGACCTCGTCCTGTAACTAATGATATACGAGCACACATTTCTTGGATCATTGCCATTAATGGGAATGTCCAAGCTGCAAGCCATAATAATCCAGTTCCATATTGAGCACCTGTTTGTGAGTAAGTAGCAATTCCAGATGGGTCGTCATCGGCAGCTCCGGTAATTATCCCTGGACCAAGTTTTTTTATATAATCTTTTCCTTCTTTTAATAATTTTTCACTTTCCTCTAATAACGTTTCTTCTTTTTTTATAATATTTTTACTTTCCTCTAATAGTGTTTCTTCTTTTTCTAATAATTCTTCACCTTCTTCCAGTAATATTTCTTCTTTTTTTAATAATTCATCTTCATTATTTCGAGTATTATTATCTTTGAATTCAGTATCAATTATTTTAGAATTCTTAATCAAAGATGAGTCATTAGATATAGAATTTTTGGTTAGCCCTTGTTTTATTTTTCCGTTCATTCGGTATTTAAAATGGGATTATATTTTTACCATTTTTATTAATTTTGATAATTTATCTAAATATATTGTTTTGAGGCAATATCATTTTCTAATGCAAGGCACATATACGGATATATTATACTATTTTATTTTAATTTGATACAATTTGAATACAATGTCTTTCAGTAAACCAAATAAAATTCAAATAATTAAATATGCTCCACCACCTCCAGATTTGGCAACTTTAGGAAAGTCAGACCCAAGTGAAGTTGTGTTTATTGGACGTACCAATTATGTGGCAGCATTGGAAGAAAAAAAATTCGTCTTTGGCATAAAGCGTATAGATCGTAGGAGACATATGTATATTATTGGTAAGTCTGGTGTTGGTAAATCAAAAATTCAAGAATTAATGATTCGCCAAGATATTGCATATGGTCAAGGTATTTGTGTAATTGATCCACACGGTGAACTAATAGAAGATATTTTAAATTTTATTCCAAAAGATAGAATAGATGATGTTTGTATTATTGATCCAGGTGACGTAGAATTTCCAGCATCTTTTAACCCTCTTGCAAATATTGATCCAACTTTTAAACACCAACTAACTCAAGGTTTGATAGAAGTGTTACGTAAGCAATTTGGTGCAAATTGGTCTCCACGTCTCGAGCATGTTTTTCGTTTTACGATTTTAGCTTTACTCGATTATCCGGAAGCTAATATGAGAGGGATGATTTTAATGCTTACTGATCGTAATTATCGTCAAAAAGTCACTGAGTATATACAAGATGAAATGGTAAAAAGATTCTGGGCCATTGAATTCGCTGACTGGTCTGAAAAATTTGATACAGATACTATTATTCCTCTTGTAAATAAATTGGGACAATTTTTATCAGACCCAATGCTTCGTAATATTTTTGGACAAAAAGAAAATAAAATAGATTTGGAACAATTAATGAATAATCAGAAAATTATTTTAATTAATCTTTCAAAGGGAAAAATTGGTGAAGAAAATTCTTCTTTTTTTGGAGCTATTTTTTTGACTAAAATAAAACAAGCGGGGATGGAAAGAGCAAAACTTGGACCACAGGATCGACATGATTTTTATTTATATATAGACGAATTCCATAATATTATTACAGATACATTTGAAAATATTTTATCTGAAGCTCGTAAGTATGGGATAAATCTAATAGTAGCTCATCAATATATTAGTCAGCTTTTACCAAAGGTGCAACAGGCCGTACTCGGCAATATAGGTACTATTGTTTCATTCCGAGTTGGAGGTGATGATGCCACAAAACTTAAACCAGAATTTGCTCCAGTTTTTGATGTTAAAGATATGATAAATCTTGGAGTAGGAGAATTTTATATTAAAATGACAATAGATGGAGAGAGTTATGATCCATTTTCTGCAGAGACACTAAGAGTTCTCCCTCCCACCCATCAATCTTATCGTAAAGAAGTGATAGAAGCTTCACGCGCAAAATATGCTATTTCAGCAAACGAGGCCCATAGATTAATTGCAGAAGAATAATCTACTATTGTAAAATTTAATTATTAATAACAGATAATAAAATTAGGCTGTTTATTTAATAAAGTTAAAAAAATAAGTAATATTTTTTAAAACAAAATTATATTTGTCTTGTATTCTACTTAAATTGTGTTATAATAATTTTAAATAATTTTATTTAAAATCCTGCGCAGGGGGCGGGTTAATATGAGACAATTAAGAATTATTCAATCTTTTACAAACAGGGAAAGTATTTCTTTGGAAAAATATCTTCAAGAAGTTTCAAAGGAGGGGCTAGTTACTGTTGAGGAAGAAGTTGAGTTAGCTCAACGAATTAAAAAAGGCGATCGTGATGCAGTAGATAAACTGGTAAGGGCAAACCTACGCTTCGTTATTTCTGTTGCAAAACAGTACAAGGACCAAGGGTTAAGTTTGTCTGACCTTATTAATGAAGGGAACTTGGGATTGATTAAAGCAGCAGAGAGGTTTGATGAGACCAGAGGTTTTAGGTTTATCTCTTATGCAGTTTGGTGGATTCGTCAATCAATACTTTCTGCAATAAACGATCAATCTAGAGTTATTCGTTTACCTTTAAATCGGAAAAGTTTGTTGAATAAAATCAATAAATTTTCTTCTAAATTTGAACAAGACAACGAACGCAATCCCTCGGTTGATGAAATTGCGGATTTCTTTGATTTAACGCCCGTTGAAATATCAGAAAGTCTTCGCGCTCAAAGTCGGCAGATATCATTTGACTCTTCTTTTAATGGTGAAGAGGATTATGGCTTTCTAGATATTCTTGTAGATGGTGAATCACCTAGTCCAGATAAAACTTTAATGCTTGAATCACTTTCTTTTGAAATAGAAAGAGTATTAAATACTCTTCCAGCAAGAGAAGCTGATGTTATCAGAATGTTTTATGGTATAAACTGTCGCAAGATGACTATCGGTGAAATTTCAGAAAAATTAAATTTAGTTCCTGAACGTGTCAGACAAATCAAAGAGAAAACGATTAAGTTAATGCGGAGTCCATATAGGAGTCATCATTTAAAAAAGTTTTTTGATTAGAATTATAATAAAGGTAATTGCATTGCGATTACCTTTATTTTTTTGTTTACAAATCTTTTTGTGATGCTACAATTAAAATTGTAGATAATTTTACCCAGATTATATTAATATTCTGTTTAATTATTTATATATTTTATGGTATTTATATACACAACATGCAAAACCATCGAGGAAGCTAAAGAGCTCGGTAGCTTAGTAGTTATTAGTAAAATTGCTGCTCGTGTGGATTTCTGGCCAATATCATCTTGCTACAATTGGGAAGGCTCTTTCCAATGTGTAGATCAAGCAATGTTACTCATCACTACTTTTGAATCAAAAATTGAAGAATTGAACCAAATTATTTCAGAAAATCATACCTATAGTGTTCCCCTTATTGCAGGAGTCGATGTCCGTCGAATAAATCATCCATATAAAGAATGGATGATGGAGGTTATTGAATAAAATATGATTAATAAAACCGTAGTAATTTTTGGTGTTTTTGATGGAATACATGAAGGTCATTTGGCCTTTATTGATGAGGCGAAAAAAGAAGGGAATCATCTTGTAGCTATCGTTGCACGAGATGAAATAGTAAAAGAATTAAAAGGTAAACTACCTCAGCATAATGAAGTTGAAAGGATAAAAACACTTTTAGAAGTGGAGGGGATAGATCTTGTCCTTTTGGGTGATCCGAAGATTGGTACATATAACATTTTAAAAGAGGTTAAGCCTGATGTTGTATTCTTAGGTTATGACCAAAAACCCCTATATGAAAATTTAACCCAAACAATAAAAAATGGAAATTTCCCTGATATGGAAGTTATTTTTGGTAATCCATATAAGCCTGAAATTTTTCACTCCTCAATTTTAAATAAATAGATAAAAATTTAGCCCTGAACAATTGTCCAAGGCTAAAAATATAAAATCACGTTTACTTTAATCTTTACTATGCAATGAAGCCGGTAAAATTTACTGGAAAAGAATTAACTTTTTCGTTGATACATAACCCCTCCACGGTTGATAGCTGGAATGATTGTGATGTTGCATAAATTGTACAACGTTTGCTTGCATCAATAAGATAATTAACTCCAGAAAAATTAGTAAAATCTTTTTTGATAACCAACCCCTCCATGGTTGGATTTGCAGATACCATTTCAATTTGGTTCTTAGCTAACTGAGGTAAATTTTTCGTTGGGTAATTTTTCATTAAATTGTTACTTACCATGGGGCACATACTTACGGTTTGTAACACAGCACAAAACGAAAAATTCTTTTTGATATACAATACCTCCGAGATTGCAATTGGGATCTGTAGTTTTTGGACTCCACTTTCAATACCAGGCATAATTACCAGAAGAGATTCATCCATTGCTAACATTTTGTTTTGCGGTGGTGAAT
This sequence comes from Minisyncoccia bacterium, assembly GCA_038249055.1. GTDB lineage: Bacteria > Patescibacteriota > Minisyncoccia > Phycocordibacterales > UBA9973 > UBA8515. Next base: position 31,563 of record JBBRWS010000006.1, on the reverse strand, counting down.
TTGAGGAATTTGCTATTTCTTTTACAAAAGTGAAAGAAATAATTAAACACACCATTAAGAAAAACCATTTTTTCATACGGTATTGATTTAAAGTAAATACTAGAACTATTTAAAACTCTTATGATGAACTTTATATTTGTTTTAATACTATCATAATGCATAAGTCTGTCAATTATTAAATTTAAGAATTCAATATTTGCTTGTCTCCTTTCTTGTTGTTATATCGATTACGATATAACAACGGCATTCGGACATTAAGCAAATAAATATTAATTAATTTGCTTATGCTCCTTTCTTGTTGTTATATAGAGTACTATAGAACAACTGCTCTCGGACGCAATGCAAATAAATTGGTATTTATTTGCATGCGCTCCTCGTTTGTTGTTATAATAAAAATAATATATGGACAATGAAATGCCACACAATAGAGACATCACTTATTTTGCTAAGACGAATTTTCGTAGTAGTAATGAAATTTTTGGTATTAGACGCAAAGACCGTCGTCAACATATGTATGTTTTAGGAAAGTCAGGTACAGGTAAATCTGTATTACTTTCTAATCTAATCGTTCAAAATATACAGAACGGAGAAGGTGTTTGTGTCGTAGACCCACATGGAGAACTAGTAGAAGAAATTTTGCATCTTATTCCAGACAATAGAGTAAAGGACGTTATTTATTTTAATCCCGCAGATACAGATTTTCATATTGGATTTAATGTTTTACAAATTGATGACCCAAAATATAAACACTTAGTTGCATCAGGACTCATGGGTATTTTTACAAAGATTTGGGCAAATGCTTGGAGTTCTCGTATGGAATACATTTTAAACAATGCAATTCTAGCGCTTCTAGATACTCCAGGAACTACTCTTTTGGGTATTCCAAGACTTTTAGTTGATAAAGATTATCGTCAAATGATAATTGCTAATTTGAAGGACCCAGTAGTTAAGGCTTTTTGGGTCCATGAATATGAACAATGGCGTGACCAATTTCGTAATGAAGCTATAGCGCCGATTCAAAACAAAGTTGGGCAATTTCTTTCAACTTCTATTATTCGAAATGTTTTAGGCCAGCCAAAATCAACTATTGATATTTTCAAAATAATGAATGAAGGAAAAATTTTCCTTGTGAATGTGTCAAAAGGACGTATCGGAGAAGATAACTCTGCCTTATTGGGAGGTATGATTATTACAAAGATACAACTTGCTGCTATGGAACGCGTACGTATTCCAGAAGAAGATAGAAAAGATTTTTATCTTTATGTCGACGAATTCCAAAATTTTGCAACAGATTCATTCGCAAATATTCTTTCTGAAGCTCGTAAATATAGACTCAATCTTACAGTTGCTCACCAATATACAGCTCAGCTTGAAAATAAAGATGGCTCAAAAGTTCGTGATGCTGTTTTTGGTAACGTTGGAACTATGATAATATTCCGCGTTGGAGCAGACGATGCTGATTTTTTAGAAAAAGAATTTGAACCTGAATTCATGGCTCAAGATTTAGTAAATCTTCCTAACTATAATATTTACCTCAAATTAATGATTGATGGTATTACTAGTCGCCCATTTTCTGCTACAACTCTTCCTCCAATAAAAATTGATGTATCCAAGGGAGTTAAGGAAAAAATTATAGAATCATCACGTAGATTATTTACTCGTCCACGAGAAGAAGTTGAAAATGAAATTTCAAAATGGAGTGGTATGCTTCAGGTGGGAGAAGGTGATGCAAAATACAAAGCGGATTGTTCCAATTGTAAAAAATCTACCATGGTTCCTTTTGAACCCAAAGAAGGTAGACCTGTATATTGTAAGGAATGCATGTTTAAAATTAAAAGTGGGGAGCTCAAGCCTGAAAGTGGTTTCGTAGCGTCACGTTCTGCAAATCAAGAAGAGAAAGTTTCCACTGCTCCTCTTGCAGCACTAGGAATAGAATTTAAACCTTTAGATGTAAAATTGGGACCTACTCAGAAAAATAATTTTAAAAATTATTCAGGTAAATCATTGGTCCAACCTTTAGCACAAAAACCAAGTAATATAAATGGCACACAGTTTGCAGAAAAAAAGAAACACACTGGCCCATCTCCACTTTTAAGAGGTTTATTAGAAAAAATTGCAATAGGTGGCAAGGAACCGTCTTCTAAAGAAGGATTTAAAATAGAGGAAAATATTGTTCCTAAGCAAGCTCCGATGTCTCTTTCTGAATTAAAAAGAAATGATAATCCAAATGTAAAAAATATAAATATTTTACCTACTAAAGAAGCATCTGAAGAGAATAAGGCTTCATTAAAAGACGTATTAGCAAGGATTTCTATGGCTAATAAAACAGAATCAACTTTAAATACTGAAAAAATAAAAGAAGTAAGTGTTTCTAAAAAAGAGGATATATTGGCAAATAAAGAGCAGGATGTAGTGATAGAAAATAAACCAATAATAAAAGAAAAAGAAGTAGAAACTGAATCATTAAAGATAGAAAAAAATGAAGAACCCAAAAAAGAAGAACAATTAATAAATAAACAAGAAGATCAAAATAATTCTTGGCAAAAGCCAAAAGCTAAAAGAGAAGTTCCAGAAGATATTCTTCGTAAAGTATTGGAATAATCATTTATGCTTTTTAAACTTAAATTAAAATATTATATTATTGTATTTATAATATTTTTTTCTTGGGCAAATTTAGCATATGCCAATCTGGAAATAACCGAAATTATGTATTCTCCAGAAGGCGGTTCTGATTATGAATGGATAGAAGTGTACAACAATGGAACTACATCAGTTGATTTAAATAAATATAGATTTTTCCATGGCGAAAATTCTGGGCCTATTACATTAAAGATTGGAGAAAGTACAATTTTACAATCATCAAAATATGCAGTTATTGCAAAAAGTCAAACTGATTATAACTGGCTTGAATTTTTTGATATGGTTTTTAGTGCCTCCGTACTTTCTTTACCTGATAGTGGGGATAATACTTATATTGCAATTTCAGATTCAAATAAAACAATTATTGATGATGTCACATATGATATTTCAAAAGGAGGAAGTAAGGCTTCCAAGAGTTCTTTATCGAAAATAGATGGAGAATGGGTAAGTGGTATTCCTACTCCTGGTAAAACAAACCAAAGCGCCAGTAGCTTAAGTGACAATAACGAAACTACAGCTGACACTATAGATACTGGTGATATAAATACCACCACTGCAAATTCTGGTTCAAATACCTCAAGTTCTAGTACAAGTAAAGAGAAACAAGATATTTTAAAAATAACCACAAAAATAATATCACCAAAAATAGTTTTAGCTGGAATTCCTTTCTCATTTAGTTCGTTGACTACAACTAATAGGGGAGAAATTTATGCTGTTGGAAGATTTGTTTGGAATTTTGGTGATGGCATGGTTGTTGAAGTAAAAGAAGATGGTCCTTTTAAATACGTTTATGAATACCCTGGAGAATATTTATTATCTCTTTCTTATTTTGATAGTTATTTTAGCAAAGAACCTGATGCGACAAATAAAATGGTTATAAAAGTTATTCCTTCAGAAGTTTACATAAGTTCAGTTGGAGATGATACTGATCCTTTTATCGAAATTGAAAATAAATCAAATTACGATATTTCTCTTTCTGATTGGGTGATTACAGCTCAATCTCATTATTTTATTATCCCTGTAGGGACTACACTGTTGGCGGGTAATAAAATAAAATTTTCATCAAGAATAACCGGATTTATATCGGAGGATATCAAATCTGTATTTATAATGAATCCTAATAAAGAAATAGTTGCTTCATACCCGATTGAGATAAAGAAACCAATACAAAAAAATCCAACAATAAAAAATTTCATTAATAATAATTCGGATACATATATTAAAGAAAAAGAAGATACCTTGTTTAAAGATTCACAAATAATAAACTTAAATGATTTGGCAGCTAGTGCATCGGGATCTGAGTTTGAGTTACCCAAATCCACTTATCCATTTATCGGGCTAATTGTAATTATTGGAATAGGTATAACTTCTTTTTTGTTGATAAAGAGGAAAGAAAAAATAGAAGATTATGAAGATAAAGAAATTCGGCCTGAAGATATGACAATAATCGAATAAATAGAGGTCCAACCTCTACCTAAAATATACCTTTATTTATCAACAGTTTTATTTCAATTATTTTCAATTTAGGTAGAGGTTGGACCTCTATAGGATATCCTTCTTATTTTTTAAAATTTAATATATAATCAAAACTATGAAAAACTCTCAAAATAAAGATACTTCCTGGAATAAAGTAGCCGATTGGTATGATGATTTATTAAAAAATGACGATAGTTATCAAGCTAAGGTTATTTTACCGAACTTATTAAGAGTTCTTGATTTGAGGAAAGGAGAGCAGGTTCTAGACCTTGCTTGTGGGCAAGGTTATTTTGCAAACGTTTTTGCGCATGCTGGCGCAAATGTAGTTGCATCAGATTTATCTAAAAAGCTTATAGAAACAGCCAAAAAAAATTCAAAAGAAAAAGTAACATTTTACATTTCTCCGGCGCATAGATCTCAATTCCTTAAAGATAATTCTGTTGATACTATTGTTATCGTTTTGGCAATTCAAAATATAGAAAATGTTAGTGAAGTATTTGCAGAATGCAAGAGAATTCTTAAAAATAATGGACGAATCGTTTTGGTATTAAATCATCCCGCTTTTCGTGTTCCTCAGGGAAGTGATTGGTTTTTTGAAAACGGAATACAATCACGCATAATTCATAAATATCTTTCAGAATCTAAATTATCTATTGATATGACTCCAGGAGAAAAAAATCTCAAAAAGAAAATTAGTACAATAACATTTCATCGTTCACTTCAATATTATATGAAATTACTTTCTAAAAATGGTTTTGCTATTACTAGGCTTGAAGAATGGATTTCTCACAAACAAAGTGGTATTGGCCCTCGCCAAATGGCTGAAGATAAAGCTCGCAAAGAGATTCCTATGTTTATGTGTATAGAAGTAAAAAAACTCTAATTTTATTTTTTAGATAAATTTAATTATTTTTTATGTATTATAATTCTGTACATATCTGTTTTTTCTTTATTTGAAGGATTAAATTCAGTTCTAATGAAATCATTATTAACAGAATACCCATCTTTTCTTAATGACTCCAATTCACTAAGGATTATTTCTTTCAATATTTTTTGTGAATTATAATTATCTGACATAATAACAGGGGAAATTCTTACTTCTCCATTTTTCTTTAAAACCCTTATTATTTCATTAAAAGATTTTTTAACGGCATTTCGTATTTCATTTTCTGATAATTCTGGGTGCTCAAAAGAATATAAACTTATAAAAATATTGGGTATTGAAGCATGGGATATTATCATATCAAATGATTCATTTTCAAAAGGTAGATTTTTAGCATCTCCTTTAATAATTTCAAATTCAGGCTTTTCTGGTGGATTTTCATCTAATGCTGTTACTTTTAAATTTATATTTTGAGATAAATATTTAGCCAAATTACCATCTCCCGCTCCGATATCAAGAATATCTCCTTTTAATATTTCTATATTTTTAATACCCAAATTTTCTAATTGTAAAATTATATCTTTGGGTAATATTTTTTCTATATTTGTTTTTTGTGCATTTTCCATTTTCTTATTATAACTATTTTAACTAATTTTTTCTAATATTTTTGGAATTTTCTTAAAATCTTTTATAAGAGTTTTTCTTAAATTACCATTATAAAGTGCAGCGGCTGGATGATAAAGAGGCAAAAAATTTTGCTCACCTAGTTCCGGAACGTTTTTAACTAGAAGTTTGCCGTGTATGGCTCCGATTTTTTCCTCGGGGAAAAATCGGAGCATTGAATGTCTACCTAAAAATATAATTAATTTGGGGTTTATTATTTTGAGTTCTTCTATTAGCCACTTATTACAAGATATTTTTTCGTCTTCATCTGGATCACGATTGTTTGGTGGGCGATATTTAACTATATTAGTAATATATACATCTTCTCGGTTCATTTTTATGGAACTAAGCATTTCACTAAAAAATTTACCCGCAGCTCCAATAAATGGTTTTCCCTCGATATCTTCTTTTTTACCAGGAGCTTCTCCTATAAATACTATTTTACTTTCTGCATTTCCATCTCCAAAAACCGGTTGTGTTGCCGTCGCTTTTAATTTGCAAGTACAATTTTTTTGCCAGAAAATGTTTAATTTATTTAATTTTTCTTTCTTTGAAATCACCTTTATATTTTATCATTTTTGTAGTTGAAGTGGTATAATTAGTGAGTAGTTAATTATTAGATTATTTAAACCCAGTATTTGTTTTTCAAGATAAATCTTGTTAAATATCACATACTAAATATCAAAAATTATGGTAAATTTTTCACAGTTCAAAAAGTTTTTTCTGTATGGTTTAATAGGAAGTTTGATTGCGTCAGCTCTTGTGGCCGTGGTAACCGTTCTAACTGGAGATTTTAATGATATTAGTGAGAAGGTATTATGGACACTTTTTATGGTGGTTATTCATTCTTTGGTTAGTTTGCTTTTTATATGGGATGATGAAAAACAAAATATTTTTGAAAAAATGCCATTTATAACTAACGTAGTGTTTTCTCTTGTTGTAGCCAGTTTCATTACTTCTATTTTTGGAGTCTGGGATGTTGTAACAGGGAATACTGTCGTTCATCTATACCAAACTTTTGGTTCTGTGTTTTTAACAGCACTATATATTAATGTATTAATGAAAGCGTTAAATAAAGAAAAGTACATTGATATGCTCATACAAGCAAATTATATTTTCGTCTCTATATTATTTTCTATGCTACAAGCTGTTATTTATGTAAATGATGCCACTCAAGTTTTAGGAGAAGCATTTTTTAGGATATTTGGCGCCGCTGCTATTATTGATGGAACTTTAAGTATTTTGATAATTATATTTTATAAGTTGTATATACATAAACATCCAGAATTGGAGGTTTTACCTGAAGGACAAAAAACAAAAAAGGGTATAAGTGTTTGGGTTTGGGTTGTTATAGTATATTTTATTTTTCAATTTTTAGTTATTAGTCTAAATGGAATAATAAAATAACTTTTAATTAATTTATAATTTTATGGATATAAAATATAAAAGTTCATCGTTTGCAACATATTCACAATACATTGCAACACCAATAATAGTAGCTGTTTTTTTATTTCAAATCTATTATTTTTTTATCGTAGGTAATCCGATTGATGAAGAATCATTATTTATGATGCCTTTTTGGTTTTGGGCTTCAATTGTAGTAATAATAAATTTTTCTAAATTAAGATATGTAAAAGTTGGTGAAAATAATATTTTAATGAAAACATTGATTAGTGAAAAGACTCTTGAATACAAAGATATAGAATGGATTAATCAGAATATTTTCGGTTCAAATTGGTATATTCTTACTATAAAATATAAGAACAATGAAACCGGTAAATCAAATATTATATTTGTATTACCAGAAATGTACACAAGTAAGGAGCGTTTGTTTTCGTTCAGTGAATTAAATATAACCAAATACATAAGAGAACAAATTATTAAAGTAAATCCTGGGTATAGAATAGAAAACGAGCCATCTAGATGGGCTTTGGCAAAATGGCTTTTTATATCATTAGTTCCATTACTTATAGTTTCTTTTATGTTAATAAGTAAATAAATTATGACAATAATTGAAAAAACTAAAAATGAGTTTATAAAAGTAATTAATGATTTTGGTAAAGACCCATATCAATTGCTTTCTCATGTTCCAGAAGTTGAAAAATGGGCAATATATTTATTAAAAAAATACCCACAAGCAGACATGGAAGTAGTTCTTCTCTCTGTATGGCTTCATGATATAGGACATTATCCTGTTCCAGCGGATATTGATCATGCAGTGAGAAGCGAACAAAGAGCACGTGAATTTCTTGAGAAAGAAAATTATTCCAATAATAAAATAGATAAAGTTTTGCACTGTGTAAGGGCACATAGATGTAATGATATTATACCTGAAACACTAGAAGCTAAGATTATTGCATGCGTAGATTCTGCAAGTCATATGACATCATCTTTGTATTTTGATATTGCTAAAAATGACAAAGAAAACAATAGAGAATTTAAAGTATATTCTAAAATAGAGCGTGATTATAGAGATTTGGCAGCTTTCCCAGAGATTCAAAATAAGCTTAAAGAAATATACGAAACTTGGATAAAATTAATAAAAACTTATGAAAAAATAGATTTAAATTAAAATAAAAACTGCGAGGATTACCTCGCAGTTTTTATTTTATTATTTTAATCAAATTTGATTTTGTTTGTTTTAAATCTTCTGCTGATTTTATTACAAAAAATTTATCAAAATCTTTTGAGATTGGTATTTCCATTCTAGTTCTTTGATTTATAATTAAATCATTAAAATCTTTAGATACTCTAAGCACGGCTTCATCTCTTTTAGAATTTTTAACTCTTTCAAATAATAAATTTTCTGGTAAATCAAAATAGACACCAATAATTTTATAATCAAATTTTTTAGCTAATTTAAAAATAAGTTTACGTCCATTTGACCACATATTTGAATTTGATAATAATATAGTTTTATTAAGAGACATTGCAAATTCAACGAAGAGTAAGAATGTTTTATATTTTAATGAAATATTTTTAAAAGAGCTTGTATGACTTTTGTCATCACACTCCCTTAATTTTGGAAAATATTCATTCATAAATAGTGCAATAGGATCCGCTTCGAGAATAATAATATTACATTCTTTTTCTATTTCTTTTGCAAAAGTAGTCTTACCAGAATGAGTTTTACCTATAAACATTATTAATTTTTTGTCCGATTTTTTCATTTATTATTTTAGGATTTTAATATCAGCACCTATTCCATTTAATCGCTCTGCTATCTCTTCATATCCACGTTTAATCATATATACATTACGTAGAATCGATGTACCATTAGCTGCGAGCATTCCGATGAGAATTATCATAGCTGGACGAAGTGCTGGAGGACATACAACTTGTGCAGATTTAAGAGGAGTGCCACCTTGAATATAAACTCTGTGTGGGTCAGCCAAAGTAACACTAGCACCTAATCTATTTAACTCTGTAAAGTATATAGCACGGTTTTCATATACCCAGTCATGAATCATAGTTTGACCCTTTGCCTTGATGGCAATAGGCACAAAGAAGGGAAGATTGTCCATATTTATTCCTGGATAGGGATTTGCATGAATTTTATCTTCAAGAGCTTTCAATTTAGAAGGGAATATATGTAAATCTACTAAATTTGTTCTCTCGTTGAATGATTTATATTTTTTAAGGATTTTATATTTTAAATTCATTCTCTTTAATTTTTCAATTTCTAAAGAGAGAAAGTCTATTGGGCATCTCAATATTTTAAGTTCAGAATCTGTTGCGATTGCTGCAGAAATGAACATCATAGACTCAATAGGGTCTTCACTGTTGTAATATTCAATATCCATGTTTATATCTTTTACTCCATGAACAACAAGTGTAGATGTTCCTATCCCTTCTATTTTTACACCCAACTTTTCTAAGAAGAAGCATATTTCTTGAACCATATAATTTGCACTAGCAAAACGTATTGTTGTGGTACCTTTTATTTTTGATACGGCCATAAGAATATTTTCACAAGCTGTATCTCCTGCCTCGTACATTATAATATTAGCAGGTTTTAATTTTTTGCTTTCTATTTTATATTCATTATTTAATGTTTTAATTTTTACACCAAGGTCTTCTAGTGCATAAGTGTGAGCACTAATAGTACGCTTACCAAGTTTACAGCCGGAAGCATGAGGAATAGAGAATGAGGGGAGCAGGTGTATTAGAGGACCAATGAGCATTATTACTGAGCGAGTTTTTACTGCAGATTCTACATTTATCTTATCTAAATTAAATTTAACAGGAGGTATAATTAAAACTGAATTATGGTCTGTCCATTTAACTGAAACCCCAATACTTTCAAGTATTTCTATTACTCGGTAAACTTCCTCTATGCGTGCGATTCCGTGAAGGGTAGTCTTACCTTTATTTAAAAGGGAAGCACAAAGAAGCCCAACGGCACCATTTTTAGAAAAGTTTGTATTTATACTTCCATGTAATTTTCTACCACCAGTTATCTGAAAATCAATAGAATTGTTTATTGAAACGATTTGATGATTTAGCACCTCACTTATTTTTCCAAGTATTTCAGTACTGAAATTTTGCTCTCCTTTTTCCATACGAGCCACTGCACTTTGTGAAGTTTCAAGTTCTTTTGCAAAAGCGTCCTGAGTCATATTGCGGCGCTCTCTTAATTCTTTTATAAAATAACCAATTTTTTGTTGCTCTGTTTCTTTTTTTTGCATATTTGTATATAATATTAAAAGTATTAATAATTTCTGTTGTATATTTTATATCATATATGATATAATTGCAAGATATGATTATTCAAGAAAATGTGGATATCAAGGATTACTCAACACTAAAAGTAGGTGGGCAGTTTCGCTATTTTACTATTATTGATTCTCTAGAAGATCTTGCTGTTTTTTATGCTGTCGTTCAAAACGATTTAAATTATAAAATTACCCCCATTTTTATTTTAGGTGGAGGTTCGAATATTGTTTTTTCAGATGGAGTACTAAACGTACTTGCTCTTAAAATTGAAATTAAAGGTTTCAATATAATTAATGAAACAGATGAATACGTTGATATAAAAGTCGGAGGTGGTGAAATTTGGGATGATATTGTAAAACGAACCGTAGATATGGGTCTGTCTGGTTTTGAGTCTCTTTCCTCCGTACCTGGGACTGTAGGAGCTGGGCCAGTGCAGAATATTGGGGCCTATGGAGCAGAAATTAAAGACACTCTTCTTTGGGTTGAGGTATTTGATATAAAAAAAGGTGCTCTTTCTATTATTCCAAACAAAGATTGTGAATTTGGTTATAGAGATAGTATTTTCAAAAATAAAGCAAAAGGTAAATATATAATTACAGCTGTAGCTTATAGATTAAATAAAAATTTACAAAATTATTCTCCGGCCCTTTCTTATCCAGCAGTTGTTAAATATTTTGAAGTTAATAAAATTAAAAATCCAACTTTAAAAGAAGTTCGTGAAGCAATAATAAATATACGCCGTGAAAAATTACCGAACCCTAAAGAAATACCAAATGTCGGCTCATTTTTTAAAAATCCAATTGTTTCAAATGAAATTGCTGATAAAATAAAAAAACAATTTCCAGATGCAAAATTTTTCTCAGTAAATAATGAATTTACAAAAGTACCCGCAGGTTGGCTCATAGAGAATGCTGGTTTGAAAGGGAAGTCTTTTGGGAAGGTTTCTATCTATAATAAGAACGCACTTGTTCTAGTAAATAATGGAAGTGCTACAAAAGAAGATATAATGAAAGCAAAAAATGAAATAATAAAAATTATCGAAGAAAAATTTGGAATAACATTAGAACAAGAACCAGAGACTATATAAATATAAAAACAACCAGATGATTTAAATCATCTGGTTGTTTTTATATTTTTTATTTGTTTGAGCGTTTAACTAACTCATCTCTAATTTTTTCTGCGGTTTCTTTTGATAGTCCAGGTAATCGTCCTTCTGATCCAATACCTGATATTAAACCCCCTCTTCCCATAACAGCACTTGAGCCAGCTGTTTGTATGTTTAAATCTGAGAGACCCAATATTTGAGTCATAATTCCACGATTTATATCAATATTTTGAATTTTTTCATAAGGGATGGTTACATATCTTTTATATAGAATACCAGATTCTTTGCGAAAACCCTGTTCGGTAAGTTCATACTTGTAAAAACGATATGATAAATTAGCCCAAATATAACAAATTGAAAGATATACTGCAATTGCAAACCACCACCATTTTTTTAATGAATAAAATATTTCCATTCCCATTTCTATTTCAGATAGATTAATTAAGAAAATAGTTATAAAAATTAAAGGAATAATTCCTCTGGAAACAAAACTAAAGAAAAACAGCCATATTGACTTAGGGTCAAGTTTGTTCATTTTTTGTATTTTAATTTTAATTGAAAAATTGACTAGACTTTTCAGAAATATTATATCATATTTTTAAAGGATAAATTAATTGATTTTATATTAATTTTTAGTATACTTGTCTGATAAGTTGAGATAATTGCCGGAGTGGCGGAATTGGTATACGCGCGCGACTCAAAATCGCGTCTCGCAAGGGATGGAGGTTCAAGTCCTCTCTCCGGCACCATAATTAAAAAACCAGGACAAAGTCCTGGTTTTTTAATTATGGTGCCGGAAGCAAGCCGTTGGTACGGCTTGCGTGAGAGGACTTGAAAACCTTGAGTATATTTTATATGATTTACCAATCTTAGAAAATACGAAAGGTGTACAGGTCCAATATGGACCAAGAAATGTACTCATGATCCTCATTTTATTATGGTGTCAGAGTGTGTATTAAAAATTTGGCTAAAATGCTAGAATAAAAATTATGGTCAATAAATCACTTTCTTATATAGAAATTTCAAAAGAAAACTTGATACATAATATCAAGCAGTTTCGTGGTCTACTTAATAAAAATATAAAAATGGCGGCGGTTATAAAAGCCAATGCTTACGGTCATGGTGATTTATGTGTAGTAAAAGCTATTAATTCTTATGTGGATTATTTCCAGGTGAATAGTATAGAAGAATGTGAAAAAGTTAGGAAAGTTACTAAAAAACCAATTTTAATTTTTGGTTATTTAAATGAAGATGGGATAAAAAGAGCAATAAAATCAAAAGCTATAATTTCTGCTTTTGATTTAATAAATCTTTTAAAAATTAATTTTATTTCTGGTAATTTAAAAATCAAAACCAAAGTTCATGTTCCGATAGATTCATATCTTGGGAGAGAAGGAATAATGCCTAACCAAATCGAGAATTTTATAGTAGAGGTAAAAAAAATGAAAAACATTGAAATTGATGGTATCTATTCTCATTTTGCTAATATTGAGGATACTATGAATTTTACTCATGCCCAAAAACAAATAGAAATGTATCATAAGTTTGTAGAAATTTTTAAATCAAATGGTTTTGATAAAATAAATACTCATATTTCTGCAACGTCTGGAATTCTTGTTTATGAAAAGGGTAATAGTTTACATAGTATTGTTCGTCTAGGTCTTGGTCTTTATGGTATGTGGCCAAGCGAGCATTTAAAATATTTAAATAAAAAGAAACTTGTGTTGAAGCCAGCATTAAGATGGGTGACCCATGTGGCCCAAATAAAAATTCTACCCGCTAATCATCCTATTGGTTATGGTCTTACTTATATTACAAAAAAAGTTACAAAGATAGCAGTAATTCCACAAGGTTATGCTGACGGATTACCTCGGTCACTTTCAAATAAAGGGGAAGTTTTGATAAAAGGTAAAAGAGCAAAAATTTTAGGAAGAGTAGCAATGAATATGATAGTAGTTGATGTCTCTAATATCAAAGATGTATTACCAGAAGATGAAGTTGTTATTTTAGGTAAACAAGGAAAAAATGAGATTACAGCTGAAGATATGGCCCTTAATTCTGATACTATAAATTACGAGGTAACGACTAGAATAAGTGCATTATTACTAAAAGTCATAGTTTAAAATGGTAATAACCCTTATATTTCGGTATATGTAGTTATATAACTTTGGTCAGACCGGAAGCCCTAGAAATAGGAGGTGGTAGTTGCTATTTTAACTGTTTTATAGTATCTTATACACATGTCACAAGATAGATTAATAAAACTTATAAACAAAGAAACAGGTACAACCTACTTTACTTCAAAGAACAAAAAGCTTGTAACAAAGAAGATTGCACTTAAAAAATTTGATAAAAAATTAAGAAAGAGAGTTGTATTTAAAGAATCAAAGAAATAAAAAATCCCCTTATGGGGATTTTTTATTTGTTAGGAGATAATAAAATTATTATAAAATAATAAATAATTAATGGAATTGTAAAAAACAATATTACTATTTCTGATGCTCCACACAAAAATCCAGAACAAGTTATAAATCTAAAAAATGCAATAATCGAGACTGTTGATATTATAATTAATAATCCCCGTAAAATATAATATTTATATTTTAGTTTATTAATTATTGGTATTTGAATTAATATAAAAAATATTATAAAAAATGGTAAGTTTTGGGTGTCTTTATAAGAGATATAATCCATTAGAAATATTACAAATAATATTATATTTGATAATATATAAAATAATTTTAAATAGGTTTCTTTTTTAATTTTATTTACCATGATTTTATTTTAAATTTAATAACACTGCACCTATTAGTGCAAACACAATTCCTACTGATTGTACCAAAGATATATGTTCGCTAAAGATTATGATGCCTGTTAAAATTCCTAAAATTGAATAAAAAATAATATATAGATTTGTGTAGATTGCTAGTTCTCCTCCCTTTCTGAAAATATAAATAGCTATAACTATTTGAATAAAATAAAGAATATAAGCTACAAACATTAAAGGAGTTGAAAGAGAATTTACAAATCCATGGGAAAGACTCTCTTTTTTGATTATGGTATCAGCAATTATTATAAGCAGAGCAGAAGCTAGCATTAATATCATTTGAAGTATGTTGGACATGGATAAGGTCATTATAGCAAAGAATAGAAAAAAGTAGATATGGGAGGAAGGCCACGAGTACAATTATACGATGGAGGATATCTTCCTCTACAAGGACAGTATACCTTTTCGTTTCGGTTAACACCGAAAAACGAAAAGCTTTTCGATTCCCGTCGACAAGTGCAGGCCATAATGTCGGCCTGCCTCCACGCAAGCAAAGCAGTTTGCTTGCTATCGCCCTAAAAAACAGCTTACGCTGTTTTTTTATTTGCGGGCGATGGAGGAATCGAACCCCCACCAACGGTTTTGGAGACCGTTGTTCTACCACTAAACTAATCGCCCTGTGAGGAAAGTATACTACAAAATGGTCTTATTTTCCAGCTTTCTGATGATTGGATAAAAAATTTAAAATTTCTACGAAGGCACCATCTTTATCTATTTTTTTTGTTGGGTCTATCCATAAAATACTTTTATCTCTTTTAAACCAAGTATTTTGTCGTTTAGCAAAATGCCATATTTCTGTATTTAATTTTTCGATCATTTCTTCTTTGGTTATTTTATCTTGGAGGTAAAGAGCTCCATATCGATATTCTAAACCGAGCATATTCATACGTTTCCAAGAAACACCTTGATTGTGTAATTTTTTAATTTCTTTTATCATACCTTTTTTCATTCGAGAAAGTAGTCGTTTTTTTATTCTTTCTTTTAAAATTTCTGGTTGTTGAATAAGTCCAATTTTCAAAACATTTTCAGGCTTCCAACGGCCACTTGGGGTATCTAATATCTGCAAACTTGGAACATTACCTAATGATATTGCTATTTCTATAGCACGTATAAGGCGGACACTATTATTTTTGTCTATATTTTCCGATCGAGCAACATCCATTTTTTTTAAAATATCAAAAAGCTGGGGTGCTGTTTTTTTTGAAAGTTCTTCTCGTAATTTCTTATTAGGGGGAACTTCTGGGAATATTGTTCCATTTATAACTGTATCTATATAAAATCCAGTGCCACCGCAAATTATTGGAACTTTTCCTTTTTTTGTAATTTCTTTTATTTTTTTATTTGCTTTCTTTTGAAAATCAGTTACTGAGAAAATTTTTGAAGGTGATACAACATCAAGTAAATGGTGAGGAACCCCACGCATTTCTTTTTTTGTTATTTTACCAGTTCCTAAATCCATACCTTTATATACCTGCCTAGAATCAGCAGATATAATTTCTCCTAAAACTTCACTTCGTGAAGTTCGGGCAATCAATCTTTTAGATTGATTTAGTCCTTTTACTTTTTTAGCGATTTCTACAGCAAAATCACTTTTTCCGGTGGATGTTTGACCCAGTATTACAATGACTTTATTGTTTATCATAAGTAAATACATATTCGCACAAAAATAACTTTTTTGCTATAATCTTCTTACTTGTCCTATTTAAAATTATTGATAAACGGACAAATATATAATCGTAATTTACTATAATAACTATAATTTTTATACAACAAATAATATAAAAATTTGATTCAGAATGGGATTTAAATCATTTATAACAAAAAAAGCTCTTCAAATGAAAGGTATGTCTGCTGACCAAGCAGAACAAATTGCTAAACAGCTCGATGAAAATCCAGAAATTGCTGAGAGTTTAAAAGCTCTGGAATCCAATAAGGAAGTTAAAGAGCTTTTTGAAAAAATAACTAAAGAAATTGAAGAAAAGAAAAAAGGTGGCTTAGCAGAACAGTATGCGGCAGTTCTTGTAATGGGTAAATACAAAGCAGAAATAATGAAGCACCGTGAGGCCCTTGCTCCGCTAATGAATTTAATGCAAAAGTAAAAAGGCTACATTAAAACATTCTTTTATTAAGGTCCTCGGACGAGGGAGGACGAGGAGCCAGACCATTAACAAAAGAACATTTTAATTTCGCTAAAAATTTATGGCCAATAAATTTCTAAAAAAAATTGTTGTAGTTAATGACAAAATGCAGAAAGGTTATAAATATGAACTTGTAGAACCTATCGGTAAAAATTTTAATAAAGATTTTAGGCCAGACCTAACTCCTAGACAAATGCTTGCTCTTGGAGTTTTTGGTGGGAAGTATATGAGTGATTGCGAAAAAGAATTTCCAAAAGATTGGTTTACTAAAGCTAAAATTTCACCTGAATTCCATAACCCTAAACTTAATTATTTTGGAGTGAATGCATCTCAACCTCTTTCTGTTTGGCGTAAAAATAACTGGATAAATAAAGAAAATGACCCAAGAGGATGGTTTCAATGGTATTGTCGTTATTATATGGGGAGGAGAATAGAAAAAGAAGATGAAAGGCAAATTAAAAGGTGGCGTGCAATTACAAGACACATCGCTCAAATAACAAAAAATTGTAGACCGAAAGATTTACTTTGTAGAAGGGTTCAACGCCAAGCAGTTCTACACTGGGCTTATGATAGTAGAAATATGTAAAATTTTTATAGTGCCTCTACTGGAATAACATCTAAGTGATCAATCGGTTTTGCCTGTTTATAAGTTTTATACACAAATATAAAAGTAATAATTAAAATTAACCCTGCTATTATAAATGGAAGGTTTGGATGTATTTCATATACTGCGCCGCCTAATAATGGACCTAATATCATTGATAGAGACATTATTGATGCAAGTATTCCCATCATTTCACCTTGTTCATTTTTATTAGAGAATCCAATTATTTGGCTTGTCATAACAACTCTCATAATCGAATGACCAAAAGCTGTAACAATTAAACCTAATATAAACGAAAATTTAAATGGCATTGCCATTATAAGATATCCGATGGCAAAAGGTATAAGCATCCATATCATTAAAAAAGATTCTTTGAAATATTTTAACCAAACTTTTTTTAACATAAATGCTTGATTAATAGATATTATTAATCCAGTAAGTGCCATTAGTAACCCTGAAGTTATAACTGTCCAAGAAAAAACTTTTGCAATATATAAAGCGAATATTGATTGATTGAGGGAAACAGCAATACCAAAAAATAACCAAGCTAAATAGAGAGGGAGTACTTTTTTATTTTTAAATGCTTTTATTATAGGTGAAAAAGGATTTAAAGAAATCTTGTTTGTATTTCTATTGTGATTTGTTTCTGGTAAAAAGAAATAAGCGAGTATGGTATTTATTGTTGCCATTATCCCAACAATTATAAAAGGCAGTTTCATGCTAATACTAGAAAGTGTTCCTCCTACTAGTGGTCCAATAATAAATCCTACTCCAAAAACTGCCCCAATCAATCCAAGGTTTTTTGTTTGCTCCTTTTTATCTTTTGCTATATCAATAAGGTAATTTTGAGCTGTAGAAATATTTCCAGCAGCAGAACCGTCTATAATTCGTCCTAGAAAGAGACCAAAAATTGTATTTGAAAAAGCAAAAATAATCCAACCTATTGCACTAGATGCAAGACTCACTAATAATACTGGTCTTCTTCCTATTCTATCTGATAGCATTCCTAATATTGGTGAACTAAAAAATGAAAATAATGCAAAGACTGCAAATAATAAAGTAACAACTATTCCAGAAACATTAAAAGATTCTACATAAAAAGGGAGAATTGGAACAATTAATCCTATCCCAAGCACGTCTAAAAACACGGTAAAAAGAATAATTGCTTTAGGTGAAATATTAAACTTATTTTGAATTTTCTCTCTCATATGCTTAATTTATCACATTTATAGTAGATTTAGTAATTTCTCATAATTTAATAAAAGTACATTTGATGATATAATACTTACGTGGATGAACTAGAACAGATAAAGAAAGATATACAAGATATAAAAGAAAGGAATTATAAAGTTGAAATTGATAAAGCTTGGGAAACAAGCATTTTCCGCAAGTGTCTTATATCAATTCTTACTTACATTGTGATTGTTTTATTCTTCTTTTTTGCTTCATTACAAAAACCATTTTTAAATGCTATAGTTCCTACTATTGGTTTCTTGCTTTCAACCCTTTCAGTTTCATATTTTAAAAAAGTTTGGATTAAATATAAAAAATAAAATTTATGATTGGTATTACTCTCGCAGCACTCGGTACTTTTTTTGATGAAATCTCTTTATCTTTTGGTAAGTGGGAAATTTTACATAAAAAGGAAAATATATATACGTTTGGCTTTTTAAATTATTTTTGGCTTATGGTTATTTTTATAATAATAGCAATAATTAATAATAATTTTGTTTTTAATTATACATCAATCCCTATATTAATTGTGTTGATAATATTAGAATTTGCACAATTGTATTCATCTTTGAATGCTATTGCTCTAGCCGACCGTAGCACTTCCGGTTTCTTGATGATTATAACAATCCCTCTTTTACTTGTTGTTGATATTTTATTGGGGTATAAGATAGGAATTTGGGCTGTAGTTGGAATTTTTGTGATTGTAGTAAGCCTTATATTTCTTTTTATTAATCATGGTATTAATAAAAAGGGGATTGGTTATGTAATTTTTAGTGCTACCAATGCTGTCGCCACTATAACCATTTATAAATATTGTATTACTTATTATAATTCTGTAGAAGCTCAACAAATAATCACTTCATTTTTCTTACTTATTTTTTTATTCATAATGTCTATTTGGAAATATAAAGAAAATCCACTTACATATGTTTTTAAAAAAGAATTTTTTGCCCAATCAATTTTAATGGGAATTGGAGGTGTTTTTGTAAGTAAGGCTTATCTATACGCACCAGCTTCTGTTGTCACGAGTGGTAAGAGAGCGTTTTCTATATTGTGGTCTATTGTTTCTGGTAATAAGCTTTTCAATGAAAAACATTTAGCAATTAAAATAATATCTTTTCTTTTAATAATACTAGGACTAGTCCTTTTAGTTTTATAAATTAAATTAACAAAAAATGGAAAAATTAATTAATAAATGGCATTCTTATTTAGATATGCCTAAAAATGATTTAGCTTGGCATGAACAAGATATTCTAGATGAATTTAATGAATTAAAAGAAGCCAAGGGGGTAATTGATACATGGAGTGAGATATCTGATATTGTTTATACTTATACTCGTGCTCGTTGGTCTGGTCATAAAAATTTAAAATTTCCTATACATAAATTATATTTTCTAATAGGTATTGTTTATATGTTTCCAAAATATACACTCAGATGGAGATTTTATTATATTTTAGGTAAAAGGATAGATAAAAAATTAGAATTAAGAGAAGTGCGTAATCCAAAGAAAATTGAAAAATTGAAAGTTATCGCGGAAAAGTATAACATTGATAAAGAAATTTTAATAAATGAAGCAAAGAAATTAAAAAAGAAATGGATTTTTCTTAAATAATTTTTAGAAATAAAATTTTAATTAATATAAAAAAAGATAACTCACGTTATCTTTTTTTTGTTTATATTTTATTTAATTTTCTAAAATTTTCTGAAATAGCCTCAATTAACTCGGCTTTTGGGTTAGGGCCAAGATTGGACATATTGATTTCTTTTGGAAAATATCCAGCAAAACCACTTTCATAAAATTTAAAAATTTTTTCTGAATATTCAGGATATGATCTGACTATAGATTCAGAAAATTTTTGTAAACATAAATTACTAAGAAGAGGTCTATTCCCATTAATTGTTAGCCCAAAATAGGTAGTAGAGCCGTTTATACCTTTTGAAGAAATTATGATCCCGTCACTCATTTCTTTTGTTTTAAATTGTTTCCTCTTTTGAGTTAATTGTATTCTTCTCTCTAATATTTAGCAATAATTTAATTTTGCATGATATAATAAAATTATGAATAATTCATCGACCTGGTATAGCCAGCTTATAAAACCAACATGGGCACCACCTTCATGGATTTTTGGTCCCGTTTGGAGTGTTCTTTATATTATTATTTTTATTTCTTTCGGTTCTGTTTTTTACAAGGTATTTAATAAACAATTACCTTTTATTATTGCGATACCATTTATACTTAATCTTATTTTTAATCTCTCTTTTACTTATTTTCAGTTTGGTCTCAAGAGTAATATTTTAGCAGCGATAGATATAATACTTGTTTTGGTCACTCTTGTTTGGGCGTTGATTGTGATTTATCCCCACATTAAATGGGTAGCACTTGTGAATATTCCTTATCTTCTTTGGGTTATGTTTGCCACTATATTACAACTAACTATCACTTTTATAAATAGATAATTTATGAAAGAAATAAAGCCTATAAAATTACCAGAAGATAATGGGCCACACGATTTTAATGTTGAGTGGTGGTATTTTAATGGTCATTTATATGATAAACAAGGCAAGGAGTATTCTTTTATGGATTGTCTTTTTAAGGTTAATTTAAGCGAAGTAAATATTCCACATTTTTTGCCACACTTGATAGAAGATAATATAAAAAAAGCGGAATATATTCACTTTGCTCATTCTATTATTTCAGATATTACAGAAAATAAAAGTTATAAAGAAATACAAAATATCTCTCAAATATCAGATGACAGTTTTAAAGATAAACTTTTATATGTAAACTATAAAAATATTCACATTTTTGGTGAAGATTTAAATGGTGAAATAGTAGAAACAACTCCAAATAATTTTCATCTTAAAACTAATAATTTAAATCTTTATTTAGAATCAAAGAAAAAACCATTATTTGAAGGAGGGCATGGTTATGTAGGAACTCCAGCATCGGGTAGCTATTACTATTCATTTACAAATTTAAGCGTTAAAGGACATATTAATATTAATGATAAATTGATAGAAGTGGAAGGAAAAGCATGGATGGATCATCAATGGGCTGATGCTGTTTATAAAAAAGATAAATGGACTTGGTTTTCATTTCAACTAGAAAATGGTACTGAAATAATGTGCGTGGAATATAATACAAAAAAAGAGTCAAATATATTAATAGATATAATAGATAATGAAGGAATCCAAAAACAATATAAAAAAGCTCTCATTATACCTTTAGATAAATTTTGGAAAAGTAAAAAAACAAAAGCAAAATATCCTATTTCTTGGAAGATAGAGATACCAGAGGCAAATATTATAATAGAAACAAATTCTTTAATAAAAGATCAAGAAATGATTTTTGGACAGATTAATTACTGGGAAGGGCCCATGGAAGTAGTTGCAAGTATAGATAATAAAAAAATTAAAGGCAAAGGCTTTATGGAGCTAGTAGGATATCCGTCAGATTATAATTATATTCTACTAGAAGGAGAAGAATTAGAAAAAAATATTTTTAAGAAAATTAAATACTTTATAAAGCGAAATTTAAAATAATATTTATTCAAAGATTGTATCAGAAAGAGCATCTAATCCTTTTCGTGTTTTTGTTGAAAATGGTATTACTATACTTTCTCCTACCAGTTTTTTTAGTTCAGTCATTTTTTTATGGTATTCACTTTGCGTCATTTTATCTATTTTATTTGCAACAATAATAAAATCTTTTTCATGGTTCACTAGTTCTTGGTACATTGTAATATCTCTTTCTGTCATGCCCACGTTGGCGTCGATTATAAGAACTACTCTCTTTTGATTATAAATTGAATTAAAAAGATACGAATCAATTAATTCTCCTATTTTTTCACGTCCGAGTCCTGAGGCACGAGCAAAACCATAACCGGGTAGATCTACAAGGTAAAATGCATCATTTATAAGAAAAATATTTATTTCTTGAGTTCTACCAGGGAATGAACTCGTACGAGATACTTTACTATTAGTCAGTGTATTTATAAGGCTTGATTTGCCTACATTTGAACGCCCTATAAAAGCTATTTGGGGAATATTATTAGCAAGTATATCGTCATCTCCAACGACTCCTTTTATAAATTTAGTGGATGTTATTTTCATTATTCTATACTAACAGATAAATAGTTTTTGAGCGATGTTTATTGAAAATAGAGATAGTTATTTATTACCGATTATTATAGTTACATCAAAATCTGAATCTTCTCCAGCTAGTTCTGTTATTACGGCTGGGTATATTTTTTTTACAATATTTTGTACATCAGTAAGGAATTCTTTTTTACTATTCTTAATAAAAATTGTTGTCGTTTCATAGACCTCAGTACTGTCTCCAGTTGATGCTTTGGAAAAACCATCACTTTCTAATTTTTTAGATAAAAGGGAAGCAGCACCTGCTTTTTTAGTACTATTTAATATATTTATGATAACTGATTTTTTATCAAATACTAAAACTTCCTCTATTTGTGGAGTTGTAATATCTGGTGTAACCGGAATCACTATTGGGTTTTCCCCAGGAATATTTTTAGGTAAATTCAGCCTTTTCTCAATAAGTAAATATTTATCTTTATCAAGGGATTGAACTAAACCATCTTCATTTTGTAAGAATATTTTATTTACATTATTTATAATAAAACTCGTTGATAAAAAAAATAAAAATATAGTAATTATTAAAAATAATAAAATTACACCCAAATAAACAAAATCAGCTCGTTTCATTTTTTTTGATTCTATAAATTGAAGTGTATCTTTAATATCCATTTTTATTGTATTGTTTGGGTTAATAATGTAGCCTTTATTGAAATATTAGATAAACCAACTATTCCATTTTTATCTTGTGATGCAATATTAAAACCTTCTATTTTTGTAAAGTATGGAAGTTTTTCAAAATCTTTTAAATATTTAGAAAATACGGAAATATCCGCCGATATATTATTTGTATATGAAATTGTGGATGTAGAAAATTCACCAGAAGTTCCTGATAACACTGGTGTTTCAAATCTATATATTTGTGTAATTTGATTTTCAGATGCTAAATCATCAAGTGTATTTGTAAATTTTGAAATATTATTTGAAGGAACAAAAGCATTATTTATAAGAATATCATTTTTTCCAACTATTTCAGAATCTGTTTCAATTGTAGAAAAAAGCTCAGTCCTTTTTTTAAGCTCAGATATAAGTTTATGATTTAAAACTATATTATTAGTTATAATTTCTATTTTTTTATTAATAAAAAATATTCCAGCCAAAGAAAGAGCAACAAATATAAAAGAAATAATTGTGTTGCGAACTATAAGTAATAATAAATTTTTTATTGTGAACATATTATTTATAATATAACATACTAGGATCTTTAATATGAAATGAAAGTGAAAATGGGATATCTGCTTTTTGTTCTAAATTTGTAATTGGTAGTTCTACTTGAGTTACATAAGATGATTCCTGAAGTGACTTCTTAAATACATTTAAAGTATCACGATCTTTTGCTAGACCAATAATGGAAACATTTTCATTTATTGAAGGAACTGAAAAATTAGATATTATAATTCCACTTGTAGTTCGAGAATTAATTTCATCTATTAGAATACTCCAATTTATTGTGCTAGATAAAAATGAAGAAGATATTGAGGTTAAAGAATTTATTTTTTTAATTAAGGATTCTTTTTCTACTAACTCAGGAGAAACTGGGGCAATTGAAATATTAGTACTTGTATTAGTTATTATTTGAGAAAGAGAAAAAATTAAAAGATAAGCAATTATAAAAGTGATTAAAAAGAATATAGAAATATCTATTATTATATTACGAACAAGGGTTATGAATGTTTTTGATTTTTGATATTCATAAGCTTTAACAGTACCAACAGGAAGTAAACTTATTTGATAATCTTCTCCTTGTGCTATTTCTCCTCGAATAAATGCTCCTAGAGATACAAACCATTTGGATTCTGGGTCAGCAGAAATTTCTGGGTAAATTGAATATTCATCTTTGACCGTTGCGTTTATGAGGGAGAGTAGTTTGATTGATTCTTTTGTTTCAGATTCAAGAGAAATTTTTATTTTATTTACTTCAGAAATTAATTTTTCTTCATCATTCACAAAGACAAGTGGTAATGTCCTTGAAAATTGATTTATGCCATCCTTTAAGCTGAATACCGTTATGCTAAACTGATTTTTCTTTGTAATAAGAGTTGTTTCTCCAGCATTTAATTTTATAGAACGGGCTATACTTGCAATGTGTGATTCAAGTGCTAGAACACTAATATCCACATTATTTAAAACCTCAATATAATCATCTGCAATATTTTTAGGTATTGCAGAAATAAGGATTTCATTTGAAGTATTAGAAACATTATTATTTTCCCAGCCAGTATAAACTTCATTTTTTTTGAAAGGCAGTTGGAAATCAATAGCTAGATTTATGGCTAGCTCTAGTTGTTGCTCAGTAACATTTTTAGGGAAGCTAAAAACATGAGAATAAATTTTATCCTCTGGTATTGAAACAATCGCGTAGCTTTTTTTAAGTTTCTCTTTGTTCCAGATTTTTTTTAAAATCTTTCCTAGCGTTACTTTATCCACAACAATCCCATTTGAAACAACATTTGGAGGTATAGATTCTTCTATTAATACTATTTCATTCTTAGGGGGCTTTGTAATACCTTCATGTTTTTTAAAAATAGTTCTCTTCCGAGGTCGAAAATAAGTAACACGTATAAACAAGTCGTTAATTTCAACCCCTGCTACGTGTTTTTCTTTTGTAAGTAAATTTAAAATATTCATAATGATTTACGAAACCCTTATATCTCTGAATAATTATAACAAGTTTTATATTTTCTTGCTATACCCCCAAACCATTTTTATAGATGTACAACCTCTTATTAAGCATAATGACCTACTGGGCGAAGCCAGCTAGCCCGTGAGGTGATTTTACTAAATCAAGGTTGGATGTCTATAAAAATATAAGTGTGGAGGTATACTCCCACAAAAAACCTAGTATTATTTTTTAAAAATAGATAAATAAAAATAACATTTAATTTGATAGTTTTATTTTAAATGTTATTATATGTGTGTACATGGATACAGATGAAAAGAGGATACTAATAGTAGAAGATGATTTTCAGATTTCAAAAGTTTATCAATTACAGCTCGCAAAAGCTGGAATTTTTTCAATTCTTGCCCGTAATGGGGAAGAAGCAATAGAACTCCTTGAAGAAGCACATCCAGACCTTGTTATTCTTGATTTAATGATTCCAAAGAAAGATGGTTTTTGGGTGTTAGAGGAAATTAGAAAAAATTCAAAATATTCAAAAATTCCAATAATAATTATTTCAAATCTTGGACAACAAGACGATAAGACTCGAGCATTAGAACTCGGAGCAACTGAATATTTAGTTAAAATAGATCAATCTATTCAAGAAATTATAAATAAAATAAAAATGTATCTTAAATAAATTTTAAATTTATTTCTTTACTTAATAAATACTAAAAAGAATTTTTTTAAGATATCTAGTGGTCACTATTTATTATAAATGTTGAATGTTTTAATATAGTTATCCACAATTGTTTGTTTGTTTTTATGTTTTTTGATATAATTACCATATCGAAGTGTTATATATTATTAATAATTTTATTTCTATAAATATATTTTTTATGAAAAAGAATAAAAAGGGTGGTTTTACATTGTTGGAGCTCTTGATTGTTATAGCTATCTTAGCTATTCTTTCCGTTGCTCTTGTTATTGTTTTGAATCCAGCAGAAACTTTAAAAAAGGCGCGTGATGCTCAACGTATCTCCGACTTGAGTACATTAAAAACAGCTATTGGTCTTTATATGACAAGTGTCTCACCTGTATACCTAGGAGGTTTAGCATCAAATGCTGAATGTCAGGCTACAACTGGAACATGGGCAGGAACAAATAAAATATTTTACTCTCTTCCATCTGGAACTGCTATGACAGATGCAACATTAGACGGTGGAACTGGCAGTGTTCCAGCTTTAGTGCAATCAGCAACTCCAGGACTTACAAATGGTACAGGTTGGATTCCTGTTAATTTTGGAAATATATCTGGAGGTTCTCCAATATCAAATGTTCCTGTTGACCCTATAAATACAGTTGCAACCCCAGGCACTAATGTTGCAAATACAGACTTAGTTTATCGTTATGGATGTTCACAAAGTCCTATTGGTTTTGAAATTGATGCTACTCTAGAAAGTACAGCATATACTTCAACTGACAATAAATATTTAAGTGACGGTGGAAATAGTAATCTTTATTATGAAACTGGTACTAACTTATTAATTTTGGGTAAGACAGCAGCTGGAGTAGATTTCTAATTTTCTCTCTAAAAACACCTCAGTTTTACACTGAGGTGTTTTTTGTATATAATAGGGCATTATGATATTAAATTTTATTTTTTCTAATTTAAACGCGATAGTTTTAGGTGTATGGATTTTATTTTTAATCATAGTAGCTATTCGTTATTTTCAACCTACTTGGATAAAATCCAACAATAAATTCCTGTCAAAAATATTTACTGGACTAAAGAATATTTCATTTTTAAAACTTATTCTTATCGCTCTCGGTTTGAATATTTTTTATGGATTATTTGTTTCTTGGGGTCAGTACTATGTATGGTCAACCGCAAGTGAAGTTACTAAGTTTTTATTAACTTCTCCTCTTCCTGTAGAAATTACATTTCCTTCTTATTTAGAATGGACTCGTCCACTTTTTAATAATAATCTTGGATATTTCTTGTTTTATATTTGGGGAAGAGTATGGCTTAATATTTTTATTTTATTTACTTTTTCAGGTCTTATGTATTTTGTATTTAGAACTTGGAAATTTTATCGGGGAGGATTTTTGGAAAAGGGTCCTGAGTTAATGTTAGTTCTAATGCTGATTTCTGGATGGATGGGAGTATTAGTTTCCTTGTCCTTAGGGTTTATTTTTGCTATTTTGTTCTTTGCTTTTTATTATTTAAAAACTATTTTTAAGAAAATTTATCCTGTTATATCAGAAAGATTATCTGAAACCATTTTTAAACAATTTTTCCCAAAAATAAATTTTATTGAATCAGAAATTAACAAAATATTAGCTGTTGAACCAGCATTTATATTTGCAACATTTTTTGGGCTACTTTTCACTAAAATTATATTAAGTTATTTTTAAGAGTTTTTATAGAGGTCCAAGCTTCAATTACCAAATTGACCTCACGGGCTGTGGCTTCGGCCCAGTAGGTGATTGTACTCAATCAAGGTTGTACCCCTGTTATGGATTATAAATAAAAATAATCGTATCATATTTTTTAAAAAGACCTTGGGTTTCCTCATTAGAGGTACAATCACTGGGGCCACACGTGGTTGGACCTCTCAGTTCGGCCAGATTTTTATTAAAAAAGTTTATTTTGATTTAATTAGTATATTTTTTAAACTTTTATTATATAAATATGTTATAATTATGACATGCATATAAGCGAAGAAAAACTTAAATCTATTTTACTTGAGTCAGGGTTAGTTTCTGAAGAAGATTTTAAATTAGCTCAAGAAGAATCAAAGCGCAGTGGTCAAACTATAACAAATATTTTAATTGGAAATGAAAAAATAACAGAAGATTATTTAACAGAACTTCTAGCTCCTTATTATGGAGTTCCAATAATAAATTTAAAAAAGATAGTTCTAGAGCGTTCAGTTGTAGAACTTATTCCAGAAGTCTATGCTAAATCAAAAAGTATAGTACTTTTTGATTATGATAAAGAAAAGGGGATTGTAAAATTAGCAATGCTCGACCCACTTGATTATGACACAATAGAGTATATACGTGCCAAATTTAATGCCTGGGTAGATATATATCTCACTACATATACTAGTTTGCGTTATGGTTTAAAGCAATATAAACAGAAAATAAATACTGGTTTTAATCAAATTATTTCTGAAAATATAGAACAATCTCTTTTAATTACAGACGGAAAAGATCTTAAAAAAACAGCAGCAGCAGTGCCTATTGTTGCAATATTAGATAACATTATTGAGCAGGCTATTACTTTAAATGCATCCGATATTCATTTTGAACCACTTGAACATTCACTCTTAATCCGTTTTCGTATAGATGGAATAATGAATGAAATAGTAACTCTACCTGAAGACATAGCCCCTATACTTGTAGCTCGGGTAAAAATTCTCGGCAATCTTCAAATAGATGAACATCGTATTCCTCAAGATGGGCGTTTTCGTTTTGAAATGCAAGATGGATCCAATCTTGATGTTCGTGTAAATATTATGCCAATTTTTCACGGTGAAAAAGTTGAGATGAGATTACTAAAAAGTTCAGCACGACCGCTAACTTTAAAAGATCTCGGCTTTTCAGATCAAGCGAGTGAAATACTTAGTAATGAAATTAAAAAACCACACGGAATGATTCTTGTTACTGGACCTACCGGTCATGGAAAAACAACTACTCTCTATGCAATACTACATATTTTAAATACACCCTTAGTAAACATTACTACCATTGAAGATCCTATTGAATATGAATTTCCAAGAGTAAATCAAACTCAAGTTAATACAAAAACAGGGATAACTTTTGCTAATGGACTTCGTGCTCTGCTTCGTCAAAATCCAGATATTATAATGATAGGAGAAATTCGAGATGATGAAACAGTAGAGATTGCGATTCAAGCGGCTCTTACTGGTCACTTGGTTTTGTCATCTTTGCATACTAATGACGCACCATCTGCCATTCCTCGTTTGATAGATATGAAAGCGCCAGCATTCCTGCTTTCTTCGACTGTCAATTTAATTATTGCTCAACGTCTAGTTCGCCGTATTTGTAGTTCGTGTATTGAATCATATGAACCAACGCCAGAAATAATAAAAAACATAAAAGAACAGATAGCATTTTCTGGGATTGAACATGTAGATATTCCAACAACTATTTATCGTGGAAAAGGCTGTAAAGTTTGCGGTAATTCAGGATTTACTGGACAGATTGGAATATTTGAAGTTTTTGCTATAGATGAGGAAGCTCGTGAATTGATAGCAAAAGAAGTGCAAGTTTCAGAACTTAGAAAATATGCTATTTCAAAGGGTATGATAACAATGTTTAAAGACGGTCTAGATAAAATAGAAAGAGGAGTTACTACAATAGAAGAAATAATGCGAGTAGTTAATGAATAAATTATACTGAGCCTTATACCGAATTCTTTATTAAAAAAATAAAAATAATAAGCAATGTCGATTTGATAAAATAATTATTAATAAATTTGTAACAGCGAAATGGCAACATATTTTTACGAAGCATCAAATACAGATAATAAAATTATACATGGTGAATATGAAGCTTCTTCTCCGAACGAGGTTATTGATTATTTAAATAAAAGAGATCTTGTTCCTTTATCTGTAAAATCTATTAATGACATTTCCAAAGGTAAAGGTATTTTATCAATAGAATTATTTGATAGTGTGAGTTCCGTAGATATAATGTTTTTTGTTCGAAATCTTGCTATCACAGTGAAGGCCGGGCTATCTATAATTGAAGCCTTTGAAATTTTAGTTAAAGATACTAAAAATAAATTCATGAAAAAGATTTTGGAGGGGGTCCAAGCAATGGTTCAAAATGGACAACCTCTCTCTACTGCTTTTATGGCATATAAAGATTCGTTCCCGCCTATTTTTATTGGAATGATAAAAGCAGGTGAAGTGTCAGGGCAACTAGATCAAAATCTATCTGAACTTGCAAAATATCTTTCTAAAGAATATGCACTACGAAGTAAAATAAAAGGAGCACTTACTTATCCGATTATACTTTTAGTCGCATCTGCGGTAGTCGTCGTACTAATGCTTATGTTTGTTCTTCCAAAATTAACTGCTTCATTTGCATCAAGTGGAGTAGCATTGCCTTGGATTACAAAGGTCTTTTTATTTGTTTCTGATATTCTTACTTGGAGTTATTTAGCCGACGTAGCAGTCATTGCTGGTCTTATTTTTTTCTTTTCTTATTTTAGAACTACAAAAGTAGGAAAAAAACTTTTCTTTAGCATAGCCTCTCATTTACCAGTTGCGAATAATTTAATTAAAAAAATTGCCCTTGTTCGCTTTTCTCGTACACTAGGTAACCTAATAGGTAGTGGGCTATCAGTTATAGACTCTTTAGTTATTGCCTCAGAATCAATGAACAATAGTGAATATACTGAAGCTATAAATAAAGCCATAGAGGATATAAAAAGTGGTGTTCCTATTTCAGAATCACTTATTAAATACCCAAAACTTTTTCCAAACTTACTTTTGAGTCTTATTGTGGTAGGTGAGAGAACGGGTTCTCTCCATGAAATTCTTATTACTTTTGCAGATTTTTATGATGAAGAAGTTGATAATACATTAAAAGAATTAACCTCAGTTCTAGAACCAGCACTTCTTTTAATAATGGGACTTATGATTGGTTCTATTGCTGTTTCAATAATTCTTCCAATTTATCAGTTAATTGGGCACTTTGTATAATTTGACCCGTGGTTTTTTCTCACACCAACTTTGGTATTATTGCTTTGTTTCTAATAAAATTTTTACAGTACATTAAAATATGAAGAAATTTCTTTTACCTTTTACTTTCACAGGAAGCAATAAAAAAAAATACCAAAATTGGTGTCGGGGTTTTTCGTTATTAGAGATTATAATAGTCATGGGTATTATGGTTATAATTGCTGGTATTGGCTCAGGATTTTATGCAAATTATAATAAAAATGTTGAGATAAAAGCCGTAGCTGAAACTCTACTTTTTGATTTAAAACAAACTCAATCAAAATCAATGATAGGAGAAAATGATTCAACTGGAGCAAATGTAAAATGGGGAATTCACTTTGTAAATGGAGCGACAGATTATTATGAAATATTTTCAACTCCCACAGATTATGCCAATGCAGGGAAAATTGTAACTATAACAAAATATTTACCCAATGGTATTACTTTTTCTGACCCAGCGACAACAGAAGATATTATTTTTAATAGAATATCAGGAAGAACAACCGCCGCTACTATTGTTATAAATTTTTTAACTACTGCAAAAACATTTACCATTTCTACTCTTGGAAATATTTCAATTCAATAATTTGTCTAATTTTTAAATAAAATGATTAATAATTTAAAAAATATAAAAAAACAAAAGGGCTCCCATTTTATTAAGTCATGCTTGGCTTGTTTAAAATGCAGTCCTGAGTATTCGAAGGGCTCCCATTTTATTAAGTCATGCTTGGCTTGTTTAAAATGCAGTCCTGAGTATTCGAAGG
>JBBRWS010000005.1:0-81666 GCA_038249055.1 Minisyncoccia bacterium | reverse complement strand
GCTGTAACTTTTCCTTTGCCTGTACTTGCTGCGTTGATGACTACATTGAGGGCGTAAGGTAAATCAAATGTTGCTCCACAGTTTACACCTGTACTCATAGTAACTACTCCATCTGAACAATCAGCTGGTCCATACCATCCTTTGAATGTTGAACCGGAAGCGGGAGTAGCTAATAGAGTTACAGATGTACCATTTATATATAATTCTGAACAATTAGTTGCTCCATTTCCACAATCAATTCCGTTTGGAGATGCACCTATTCCTCCACTTATAGCTGTAACTTTTCCTTTGCCTGTACTTTCCGCGTTGATTGCTACATTTAGAGCATATGAATAAGGAATAACTGTAAAATCAGTCCATGGTCCACAATTATTGTTTTCATTTGATTCAATAATTACACCGTCTGGATATGGGGGAACATCTACACATGCACGCATAGAATGTATACCAAGTGAACTAAAACCATATGGGGTCATAATATTATCTGTATGGCCTGCAGCAATGGATCCACCAAATGTTGGCTGAAGATATGATGTAAGATTATATGTACTTGATTTATTTGGGTCAATTGAAGAAAATTCATTACTGCGTCCTGTAATTGTACCCGAACCACCTGCTCCTGATGCTACTTGGAAAAATTCAAACCAAGCAGGGTAACCTGCAGCAGAATTAACTAATACATTAGCATTTCCTTGATTTGTGGCAGGTGCCCAAAATGAATATTGAGAATCTAAATATAGACTTGCACAACTAACACCTGTTATAGAACTAGTACCTGCTGCTGATGTACATCCTATTGGAAATGTAAGACTTCCATTAGCTCTATTATCAGTATAAACATTTCCAACGGTAAGATCAGGTTTTCCAACTACAACAACTTCTCCTGTTACTGGTCCTACAGATGAACTTGATACAGTCCCGGAATAACTTCCATATCCAGTTGCAGATACGATAATATTTTTATTTAATTCATTTAAAGTTAAAGTGTAAGTACTAGAAGTTGCACCTGAAATTGGGCCTTGCCCTGAAATTGACCATAAATAATTAGAAGTTGCACCTGATGGTAATACAGATGCAGTTAATACTTGTCCAACTTTTGTTGAACCAGAAATAGAAACACCGGTTAAAGGATTTGAGGAAGATGAACAGGCCAATGTTTTAAATGTTCCATCTGAAGAATAACCAGTACCTGTAGAGTTAGATGCATACGCTCGATAAAAATATGAGGTATTGCATGTTAAACCAGTCACATTTACTGTGAATGTTCCAACTGCTCCTCCTGAAATCCAAGCGCCACCAGAAGAAGGACTGGCTGATGTTCCCACATAAACACCGCGAACACTTAAAACATTTGGGACACCGAGGTTTGTAACATTTCCTCCTAATGTAGCAGTTGTTTGTCCAATAGAAGCAGAAGTAGGATTTGAAACAGTAGGATTAGAATTAGCTGAAATAACAGTGTAATTAAGACTAGAAACAAAATAACTCCAAGCATCAGTATAATTAGTCACACTAGTATTAAAAACATGTGAACTACTTTGCACATATGTTCTTAAAATCCAACTATTATAACCTGGCTTATTTGCTGAAATTACTTGAGATGTCGGATAAAATTTTATTCCAAAATAACTAGAATCCCAAGCTGATTTAGGAGTTTTATTAATTACATCAGCCATTGCATAAGCTAATGTTTCAGGAGTACTAGAGGCATTTGCTACAACTTCCATTGGGTGTCCATAAATATTAAATAAATATTTATCTCCAACAGCAATACCATACCCCGAGCCTGAAGTAATATCATTAAAAATAAAATCTTGAACATATGCTGGTCCAGTGGTACTGCCTATAGTTACAGTCTTTGTTTCACCTGGCATCACAGAAAGAAGCCCTTCATTCATAGGATTAGCACAAGCATTATCTAAAGGAGATATTCTCCATCCGTAATCACATTTTTGTCCTGCGGTTAAAGTTATACTATGCGCACCCACAGAAGATGATGCTGAAAGTTGAATAACATTATTATAAGGGTCTTGAGGAATAGTTTTTCTAGTAGCTGGTTCAAGGTAATTTTCTGCAGTTAAACTATAAGTAGGAATCTTGTGACCAGAATAAATATTAGGACTACCATCTCCCATAAGAGGGCGGGAATTTTTAAAAGTTATATACCCATGAACTCTAATTTGTTCACCAGGAGCATATTCACTTTTATCAAGATCCGCAGTAATGTTTGACTGATCCAATGCTAAAACCATTCTCAAAGAAAAAATTGAGCCAGATGCAATTAAAAATAGAAAAACAATTTTATAAAACGATTTTTTAAATAAATTCATGTTAATAAAAAAAATTAATAATAATAAAATATTAGATTTAAAATTTATTTGTAAAAATAAATAAAACTTCTTGAATTATTATATCATATAATGAAAATTTTTTATCAATAAAATACCACCTAATTGCCTATTTTTTATAATAAAATAAAATGCCCTATATTGACCCAAATGGCACTATGTAGTACTATTTAACTTGTAAGCCTGTCCTCGAACCGGGCTTTTATTTTTAGAAAAATGTCTTTAAAAATGCATTATTCTAAAGAAAAAATTTAATAGTAGGTAAAATTTAATAAAAAACCCATTTAGTTATTTAATAAGTAATTAGAAATTTGTGATTTAACAAAATCACTTACTGGGTAATTAAAAAAATGTTAGACTTAAAAACAATGAAATCTGCTCTCGAGCAGCTTGAGGTAGAAAGAAAAATTCCTCGAGAAAAAATAATCGATGCAATAGAGCAAGCCCTTGCTGCTGCATATAAAAAAGATTACGGTAAAAAGGGGCAAATTATAAGAGCCAAAATAGATATTGAAACTGGTGTAATGGAATTTTACCAGATAAAAATAGCTGTTGATGAAACTTTGGTCCGAATGACAAATGAGGACGAAGAGGAAGAAGAAATTTCTGAAGATGATGAGAGAGTTCGCTTCAATGAAGAACACCACATCTTAATAGATGATGCTAAAAAAATTAAAAGTGACGTTAAACCAGGAGATGAACTTATCTTTCCTCTTGAAAACAAAGACGACTATGGACGTATTGCTGCACAAACAGCAAAGCAGGTTATAATTCAAAAAATTCGTGAGGCGGAACGTGGTGCTATTATTGATGAGTATGGAACAAAAGAAGGAGAAATAATAAACGGCTTCGTTTCTAAAGTAGAAAGAGGTATTGTTTATATCGACTTCAATCGTGCAACTGGTATTATTTTACCAGAAGAACAAATTCCTGGTGAATTTTATCGCCGTGGAGATAGAATCCGTGCATACCTATATTCAGTTGAAGAAACACCTCGTGGAGTAAACTTAAAACTTTCACGCACTCATCCTGAACTTATAGAAGGATTGTTTGCAATGGAAGCCCCAGAAATTGCATCTGGAGTAGTTGAAATAAAATCAATAGCTCGTGAGGCTGGAAGTCGTTCAAAGATTGCTGTATTTTCAAACGATGAACATGTAGATCCAGTAGGTTCATGTGTTGGTCAAAAAGGAGTACGTGTTACTACGGTAATGAGTGAATTAAATGGAGAAAAAATAGATATTATTCCTTGGTCACCAGACCCAGCAACTTATATTTCAAGTTCCATTTCACCAGCAAATGTTTTGAGTATTGAAGTAAATGATGCTGAACATAAAGCTGTAGTAGAAGTAGCTAATGATCAACTTTCTCTTGCTATTGGAAAAGGAGGACAAAATGTTCGTCTTGCTGCAAAACTTACTGGATGGAGAATTGATATAAAAAGTAATCAAGTAACTGAAAATAAAGAAAAAGAAAATGAGGAGAGTGATAGTACCCTAGACGACGGTATCGTTGACGATGGGACAAATTAGTTTCTGGGTTCTAGTTGCTAGTGATTAGTAATTAGAACAAAAAAAATTAAAAGGTCAGATTATTATTAAATATTTATTACTAGTCCCTAATCACTAGGCACTAGAAACTAATCTATATGAATCCATTTATTATTTTTGCTCTTGTTTCTTCTATAATTGCAATACTTTACGGTTTGTTTTTAATTAAAGTCGTAATGAAAAAAGGTACAGGTGATGCAAAAATGCAAGCTATCGCAAAAGCAATTCAAGAAGGTGCAAAAGCATATTTAAATCGTCAATATAAAACAATAGGTATTATTGCGGTTGTTCTTTTCTTTGTCATAGGTTTTATTCCTATGATTGGAGGCTGGATGACAGCATTTAGCTTTATATTTGGAGCTGCTTTGTCGGCTCTTGCAGGTTACATCGGTATGAATGTTTCCGTTCGCGCAAATGTTCGAACAACAGAAGAAGCTAAAAAAGGACTAAAGGAGGCCTTGAGTCTTGCTTTTAAAGGAGGAACTGTTACTGGTTTACTTGTTGTTGGTTTGGCTCTTCTTGGTGTTACATCATTTTATTTAATTTCTGGATACGATGTTAAGTCTCTTATTGGTCTTTCCTTTGGAGCAAGTTTAATTTCAATTTTTGCTCGTCTTGGTGGAGGAATATTTACTAAAGCTGCTGATGTTGGAGCTGATCTAGTTGGAAAAGTTGAAGCTGGAATTCCAGAAGATGATCCTCGTAACCCAGCAGTTATTGCTGACAATGTTGGAGACAATGTTGGAGACTGTGCAGGTATGGCTGCAGACTTATTTGAAACTTATGCAGTTACATCTGTTGCAACAATGCTTTTAGGTTCACTTATGTTCGTAAGTTTTAGTAATGCTATCATTTATCCTTTAGCAATCGGTGGAGTAGCAATAATTTCTTCAATTATTGGTACATGGTTTGTTCGTCTTGGAAAAAATAATAATATCATGGGGGCTTTATACAAAGGACTAATAGCATCTGGAATTATTTCAGCTATCGGTTTTTACCCTATTACAAAATGGCTTATGGCTGGTCAAGATCTTTACTCTGTAAATCAATTGTATATAAGTGCATTAGTAGGTATTGCAGTTACTGCTCTTATTATTGTTATTACTGAATATTATACTTCTACGGCTTATAGTCCTGTAAAATCAATTGCGCAAGCTTCTGTCTCAGGACATGGCACAAACGTAATTCAAGGTTTAGCAGTATCAATGAAATCAACTGCTTTACCATTACTTACTATCGTTGCTGGTATTTTAATTTCTTATAATTTTGCTGGTTTATATGGTATTGCAATCGCGGCTATGTCTATGCTTTCTCTAACAGGAATAATAGTTGCCATAGATTCATTTGGCCCTATTACTGATAATGCTGGTGGTATTGCTGAAATGGCAGGACTACCAGAAAGTGTTCGCGATGTTACAGACCCGCTTGATGCTGTAGGAAATACTACAAAAGCAGTAACAAAAGGTTACGCTATTGGTTCCGCTGGACTCGCTGCTCTAGTTTTGTTTGCTTCTTATACACAAGAATTCGCCAACTTTGGACACCCACTTACTTTTGATTTGAGTAATCCAAATGTTATTGCTGGTTTACTTATAGGAGGATTACTTCCTTACTACTTCAGTGCACTATGTATGGAAGCAGTTGGAAAAGCAGCTGGTAAAGTTGTTGAAGAAGTTCGCCGACAATTCCGCGAAATCAAAGGTATTATGGATGGCACAGGTAAACCTGACTATGCAAAATGCGTAGATATCGTAACTACTGGTGCTATCAAACAAATGATTCTTCCAGCAGTTATTGCAGTTGCTTCACCTATTCTTGTTGGATTCATTCTTGGACCAGAAGCTCTAGGCGGATTACTAGTTGGTTCTATCATCACAGGAATATTCTTAGCAATCTCAATGACTTCAGGTGGTGGAGCATGGGACAACGCAAAGAAATATATTGAGCTTGGAAACTTTGGAGGTAAAGGTAGTGATGCTCACAAGGCAGCAGTTACCGGTGACACAGTTGGAGACCCTTATAAAGACACAGCAGGTCCAGCTATCAATCCAATGATTAAAATCTTAAACATAATTGCTTTGATAATCGTTCCTATCCTAGTTACATTTTGGTTTAAATAATTAAATACTAATTAAACCAATTATTAAAAAATCCCTCACTCGAGGGATTTTTTAATATTAGATTAATTGTGAAACAATTAAAATTTTAAATTATTTATGAAACAACAAAACACAGCCCCGGCCTAAAGGCCGGGGCTGTATTTTATTATTATAATTATCATATCCGATTAGCCATTAAATTCTTTTTCAAAATTTTCCTTTATTTTTTGATATTCTATAACTCTTTTTTCTCTATTTTTATCATCTTTTCTTTTTTCTATTAAATTTTCAATTTTATCTAGCCTCTTTTTTTGAAATTCATAATATTTAGAAAAAATTTCCTTACTTTCTTCTTGAGACAACTGTTTACCATCTAATGTTCCACTAAATTTAAATTTATTTTCAATATTAGATCTCCATGGATATTCAAACTTATTTCTTTCAATTTTTATATTTTGACCACCAATTTCTCCACTCAAATTACTAGTGGTTTTAACTTCGTAATCTTTTGGTCCGATATCATTTTTTTCTTTTTTAATACCACCAAAAACACGATCTTTTTTTTCAGATAAAGTTAAATTAGAATTTATATTATCTTCAACATCTTGATTGTATATATCATACTTCCATCCATCTCCTTCTCTTAGGTCTTTCTCCATTTCAGCATCAATCGTTATTACATCTTCTTTTGATATAATTCCATTCCCGAGTAAATTTTCTATAAATGTATTGTAACTTCCAGCCAATTTAGAAGCTTTTTCTTCATATTTTTTAATTGAAATATCACTCTCGTTTCCATAACTTACCTTTCCACTTTCACTCTTATTTATTCCTTCCATAATTTTTTAATTTAGCATAATCGACTTATTAAAAAGGATTAACTAAAATTATTATTTAATTTTTATTGGACATTTTAATAAAATAAACTTTTCTTATACTTCTCATTCTACCCTCCCCTTGTACAGAGTGTCAAGAAAGAAGACATAAACCAAAATATCATAAAACACCTGACCATAAAGGTCAGGTGTTTTGCATCCAATGATGTTTTAACTTAAAAAATCCTCACACATGCACTTTTTTTAAAAATCATTCTTCATCTTCAAAAAATTTTTCTTCTTGAGGAAAATCTTGCATTACAACTTCTTTTCTTCTCAATAGTTCTCCTTCAATCCTAATAATTGCTTCTGCGGCTCTATTTGGACTATTGCCTTCATTCATTTTATAAGCAGCCAGAGTTGATTTTAATTTCTTTGTATCAATCTTTGAAAAATCACCATATATATCAATACTACCAGAAACCTTATTCTCTTCTTTATTTTTATTTAATCCTTCCATAATCCTTAATTATAATTCACAACTCAGTGATGAATTAATTAATAATAATAATTTTAGCTCGTCCTCTATTCTAATATATATTAATAAACTAACTTTTATACTTTACCCCCATATTAAGTATCAAGCAAGCTTTTTGCGTAGACTTTAAAAAATAATTTTAAAAAAACTTAGGAGTAATTCTGGTGCTTTAAATTTAAGGTACAATAAAAATAGAACACATAATAACATACATCTAACCCCTACATCGCTATACGCTATAGCGTAAGTTGATGGAGTTTGGAAATTATCGATTTTTAGTATAAGATGAGGGCATTAAATTAGTAGATTAAGAAAAAATAAAATGAAAATAGATATTAAAAAATTAGATAAAAGTGAAATAGAAATATTGGGAGTACTAGAAGTAGCAGAGTTTGAAAAATATGAAGATAAGGCACTTATGAGAATTGGGGAGAGGATGGAACTACCTGGTTTTAGAAAAGGAAAAGTACCATCAGCAGTCGTCAAAGAAAACGTACAAGAAATGGAACTTCTTGAAGAAATGGCCGAAGCGGCACTATCTGAAAATTACATTAAAATTTTAGAAGAGAATAAAATAGATGCTATAGGTCATCCACAAATAGCAATTACCAAAATTGGTAAAGGTGCTGACTTGGAATTTAAAATTGTTACCGCAGTGCTACCGGAAATGAAACTTCCAGATTATGTAAAAATTTCTCAAGAAAAGAATAAAATTGAAGAATATAAAAAAGAAATTATAGTTGAGGAATCAGAAGTGGAAAAAACAATTCTTGAACTCCGTAAAATGAGAGCAGAACAAACTCGACCACAACACGATCATAAAGAAGGTGAGACCGAAGAAGAACACGCAGCTGCTCATAAAGATATCGAAGAAAGTGAATACCCTATTTTTGATGATGCCTTTGCAAAAACTTTTGGAGACTTTGCCACAGCAGAAGCCTTTAAAGAAAAAATTCGTGGAAATATGAAGATTGAAAAAGAAACTGAACAGAAAGATAAACTTCGTATGGCTATCATTGAAGAGCTTGTGAAACAAACTGAAGGAGAGATACCAGAAATCTTGATTCAGAGTGAAACAGATAAAATCATGTATCGTCTTCAAGCAGATGTAACAAGTGCAGGATTTAAATTTGAAGATTATTTAAAACAAATAAATAAGACAGAGGCAGACTTAAGATTAGAATGGAAATCCGAAGCAGAAAAACGTGCAAAGCTTCAAATGATAATCCATAGTATATCTGAAAAAGAAAGTCTTAAACCAACAGAAGAAGAAATTGAAAAAGATGTTGTTCAAATAACTAATATGTACAAAGATGCGGATGCAACTCGTGCAAGAGCTTATGTAGAACAAATGTTAGAAAACGAAAAAGTATTTAAATTTTTAGAAAGTCAAAAGTAATTAGTGAATAGGTTCTAGTGATTAGTGAATAGTAATATATAAAATTACAAAAGAAAATAAAAGACGTCAAGCCAAAGGCTGGACGTCTTTTATTTGTTTCACACCTCTATGAAACCAGAAAGTATTCTGAACTCAATTGAGGTTCCAAGTATTTTTATATA
This sequence comes from Minisyncoccia bacterium, assembly GCA_038249055.1. Taxonomy (GTDB): domain Bacteria; phylum Patescibacteriota; class Minisyncoccia; order Phycocordibacterales; family UBA9973; genus UBA8515. The sequence continues at coordinate 72,756 of JBBRWS010000005.1, read as the reverse complement.
CTTGGAACGATGAATGCGGTGTATTCTAATCTCGTCTTTTCCGCTATTAACGCTCATACTTTTTTGTAACGTCAAAAAGTTAGAGAATAAAATCGTGTGCCACCAAGCTCTAAGCTGGTGATATCAAAATGTAAAACTCCTATTTGGAGCTTAACATTTCAATATAGTCTTCCCACGTCATGACGACGCCGTTGACTACAACATAGCAAATCTTCGCCATGCCTCGTGAAATTCCAGAACAACATGATTAGGAATTTTTCCTTTTTTTACAGGCATGAGCATAAAACTTGCTCGTTTAAAAATATTCATATACTAATTTTAAATTCATTAGAATACTAGCATATTTATGCGTATTTGTCAATATCTGTAAAATATCTAATTTTATTGATATACTAAAATTGTTAATATCCCAGTTATAGACCCCGAAGGAAAGATTACTTCCTACGGGGCAAGAAAATCACAATTATTAGATTAATTATTTAAACTTTTATGTTAATACCTACTGTTATTGAGAAGTCCCAGTTCGGCGAACGTGCCTATGATATTTATTCTCGATTATTAAACGAGCGTATAATTTTTCTAGGTGGTGGAATCGATGACCACACAGCAAATCTTATTATTGCCCAGCTTCTTTATCTTGACCATACTGATCCCAAAAAAGATATTCATCTTTATGTAAATTCTCCAGGAGGTTCAGTCACTGCCGGACTTGCTATTATAGATACAATGAATTTTATCAAAAGTGATGTATCAACAATCTGTGTCGGTATTGCCGCTTCAATGGGTGCCCTAATCCTTTCATCGGGGCAAAAAGGTAAACGTTTTTCGTTGCCAAACTCAGAAGTAATGATTCACCAAGTAATGGGTGGAACTGAGGGTCAGGCATCAGATATTGCTATTAACGCAAAACATATTTTAAGAACAAAAGACAATTTAAATAAAATATTAGCCGCAAACACAAATAAGAAAATAGATCAGGTTGAAAAAGATTCAGACCGCGACTACTGGATGACATCAGACGAAGCCAAAAAATACGGCATTGTTGATGATATTATTTCAAAACCAAAAACAGGAAAATAGATTAGAAATATTAAATCTATTAAAAACCTAAAAGCCCCGCTCCGACCAAAGTCGGAGCGGGGCTTTTTTACCACCATAATTCTGCCGGTTAGTTTTTATCTAAAATCGCAAACTCATTTTACAATGAGCGAGGAGAGAGATTCGCAAATAATTACAGTGTAATTATTTACCACGATGTATCCAAAAACTAGCCGACAAAATTCTGATGGCAATTTACAATCAATCCCTATGAACCCACAAATAAAATGGCTATCCCGGTAGTAGAGCAAAGCTAACTACGGGACAAGAAAAATATTTATGAATTCAATAAGAAAGGAAACTAGCAAACTAGTTTCCTTAATATTTTTAAACCCGTTTAACCCAGGTCGGTAATTTTTTCTCTAGAGGTTTACATCCTCTATCTGACTCAAAGGTCAGCCTAAAATAAGATTCTATAACTAGCTTCATAGCTGATTAGGCCTAAGCGGGAAGCAATTTCGGCGTCCCATAATACAGTCAGGTATTTCAACCTGAAGAATCTTTTAGGGCGTGCATTACCTCCGCCCCCTAAATATTTTATTACTATTTGCACCAGCTTTATCAAGATGCTTCTGTTGCCAAGCCGATAGTTCGACTCCGAACTTTATTATTATAATTCCTTATAATAATAAAATTTCCTGATATAGATAGCATAAGCAACCTTTACCAGAAAAATTTCAGAAACCAAAATGATGATACAGACACCAAAATAGCTTAACGCCATTTTGATACTTTCATCACCACTAGTTTTTGAAACAAACCACACTAAAAGTGCGATGTGTAAAAAAAACCAACTTGCCGCTAAAAATAGCAATAAGTTTTTGATTTTTATTATTTTTTGCATAGCTTTTAAAAATTATTTATATAATTACTAAAAGCTATGCAAAACTTCCCTATCAATCCACAAAATTTAATTTATGAACTGAATAAGAAAGGAAACTAGCAAGCTAGTTTCCTTAATAATTTAAACCCGTTTAACCCAGGTCGGTAATTTTTTCTCTAGAGGTTTACATCCTCTATCTAACTCAAAGGTCAGCCTAATTTTGAAAATACATTACTTCGGTTAGATTTTTACATCTACTCCAAATATAATATTTTTTCCACCATCCTTCATGAATGAGGTTGTCGGCATGGCCCAGAATTTCAAACTTTTATGTTTAAACTCAAGAACCGGCCCAATTCCATTAAATCTCCAAGCCCTTAGGCCTAAAGAACATTTTTCTGAAATTTTTTGAGACAAGGTTATCTTGTACCAATAATTTTCAGAACCTTCACCCTTTTCTAATAAGGTAAGGAAAGAAGTCTTCCCTGTTCCCAACCAAATACTTCCTCCGGTTCTAAATAGACTCGGATTCTGTTCAATTCCACAACTTAACCCAAACTGTACAAAGCTTGCTGGGGAATATGACAACCCAAGCTGTGCCTCAGCCCAGCCTTGGTTTACTAGAGCAAAGTAAGTGAAACTTACTTGGTTCAATATCGGTTTTGAGCCGAAAAAAGTGGCTGTTGGAACTATTTTCCCAGTCTCCAATGAAACCTTTGAAAAAATAGACACTTGAGCAGAAACAGCTGAACACAATACCACCATAAGAACTACTGCGATAACTTTTTTCATTTTATTTAAATTAATTGGTTTTTTGGGGTTTCTAGAATTACCCCAAAGGACCAATTAAATTATTTTAAATGAATTCTTTCCTTAATAAATTTCTTTATTAAGGTTATGTGCGCTTAAAATACTTATTAATTTAATCTAAAAGATTTTATTAATGGTTCTTAATCGCACAATATTTTATTTTCAAAGAAATCTTCTTTACCACAAATCTAGTCTCTCTCCTCTTTGTGCTCTTATTGTTTATTTCATTCTCCTCTTAAACAACAAGCTCCTTCGTAAAGACATTTCAGATCACAAGAATGGGTTAAGTCCTTATGGTCTGCCTATGTCTCCTCAAACTTTCATTTGAGAAATCATGGTTGTGAATGTACTCTCTCCTCATTTTGGAAGGTCTGTCTTTCAAACTCTCCCTAAATCATCGTTAGATGATCGGGCGAACATTCATGTGAATGTTTTAGACTTCCTTAACTCTTGTAGATAGTATAGCACTTTATTTACATATTGTCAATGCTATGTGATAATGATAAATTAATATGAAGAAATATATTGATAAATAAGGATATATTTAATAAGTGTTTTGTCACATTTGCGTGAAAATAATGAAAATGCTATAATTGTAGTAGTTAAAATTAATCTAAAGCATTATTTATGGATCAAAACAACGATGAAAAAATCCTCATAGAAGCTGGTCTATCTGAAGAACAGTCAGCTGTTTACAGTGCTCTTTTAGATAAGGGCCCTCTTAAAGCAGGAGCTATCGCCTCTTGGACAGGCATAAAAAGAGGACTTATATATAAAGTTCTTGATCAGCTTGAAAATATGGGACTTATAACAGAGAAAGGAGGAGCTGGAACAGTTGCAGTTTTCTCTCCAAATCATCCTTCACGTCTTTCTGAAATCATGGAACAAAAAGAAAAATCCTTAGCCCTCGCCAAAGAAACAGTTTCGTTCTCTCTTGGAGCCCTTTCTTCCAAATTCAATCTTCTTTCTGGTAAACCAAATGTGCAGTTCTATGAAGGGAAAGAGGGTATTAAAAAAGTGCTAGAAGATACATTAACCACAACAAAAGGCACAGAAATATGTGCTTATGGTGATATTGAGTCTATATTAAAATACATCCCTGATATCAATAAATCTTATTCTGAACAAAGAGAAAAATTAGGTATAAAAAGGAAGGGGTTTGTAATTGACACCCCGAAAGCCCGTGAAATAATTCAAAATTATCATACTGAAATTACAGATACAAAATTTATTAAATACAATACCTTAGAAATTGAAACATTGATGCAAATTTATGAGAATAAAATTTCATATATAACTCTAAAAGAAAACTCTATGATAGGTATTATCATAGAGGATCCATTTATATATAAAATGCAAAAAGCTATTTTTGACCATCTTTGGGAAATTACTCCATAATTTAAATTATTACAAAAAATCCCTTAGGTCTCTTTTTGTTTTCTCTAATACCACAATCCATTTCTGGGATTTTTCATCATAAAAATAACGTGTTAGAACATATTCTTGTGGTATCTCAAGTTTAAATGGGTAAGCAGATTGGTCATATTTTTTCTTAATTGGAGTAAAATCACAATCTTCTTGTTTTAAATAACTTTTTACAATTGTGCCTTGTGGTAAATTTTCACCGCGTAAAATTTCTTCTTTTGTCATTTTTTTTGTTATAAATTCATCTGGAATTATTTTATCTGCTCTTATTATAGATAAACCATTTTCATTTTTATAATTAAAATAATCTCTAGCAATAAAACCATTTTCAATATAAAACGATGTTATCGGTTTTGAAGAACTACAACTTGCAACAATTTCATTATTTTGAGCTCTTTTATCAAGTGTTACTTTTGTCATTAGTGTTCCAAGTCCTATACCTTTTACATCATTATTAACATTAAAAGATTTAAATGAAGATTTATGGCCATAAGGCATATACTGTAATATATTAAAAGAGATTACCTTATCTTTATATTTTAAGATATTTAAATCAATTAACGAAGAAGGGAGACCCTCGTATTTATAATTTTCCCCAGGAGTACCCACAATTTTATCAAAATCTTTAAGTAATTCATCTCTTAATTCTTCATTATCGGAATAATTATCATAATATATTTTTCTCATTTGTTCTCTATCTTTTAAGATGGTTTCATATGCCTTTATTTGTTTTTCACTTAGGGAATCTTTACCTTTACTTAATATAAAACCGGCGAGTAAAAATTTGTCTAAATTGGCCTTTTTAAAATTTAAATTTTCAATATCTTTTATGTCAAAATTTTCTTTAGAATTTTTAGCTAGTTCCACAATAGATGCGAGTGTATTTTTATCTTCCTCTGTATATTCCCTTTCTTTATCAACATCTGTATTATTTTCAATTTTTTGAGTTTGAAAAGAAAGAAATTCTTTGTCTAATTTCTGAAAAGGATTATATATTTCCCCTATATGAGGGGTACTTTGCTTATTTTTAGCAACATTATCTCCTGTTACACTATTATCATCTGGCGGAAAATCTGTTTTAAATTTCATATCTCTATTCTACCAAAAATCTCGAATCTGGACAAAACAGCTATTTTGGAGTATTATAAAAGTATCGAAATTTAAAAGTTTTATTGAAATGTTAGCTTTTTTAATGCAGTCACGATATCGATTTTTTTATGAATTATATATTCAATTTTCAGTCTTGTTCTAAATCAATCATACATGTTCGGATAAACCGCCCACTAATAATGGTACGGTAATCTCTGTGTTATAAAAGCGGCAAAAAGTCGCTATGAATTTAACAGTAATAATAATCGGGATTCTTGCACTCGCTGTGGGCGCTGGAGTTGGGTACTATTTACGCCTTATTATTTCCCTTGGTCAAAAGGGCTCTATGGAGCTTGAGATTAAGCAAATATTATTGGCCGCGAAAGAAGATGCTCAAAAGGTTATAGATGAAGCCAAGAAAAAAGCTGAAAAGCACTTGGATGAATCAAATAGGGAGACAAAGAAAAAAGAAGAGGAATGGAAGCAAACAGAAAATCGTTTCATAAAGAAAGAAGAGATGCTCGATAACCGTCAGGGTGAAATTGAGAAAGAAGTTGAAAAGATAAAAGCTAAGATAGAAGAGGTTAAAAAAGTAAAAGAGCGAGTAGATAATATGGAGGCTGAAAAAGATAAAGAACTTGAAAAAGTTGCTCGAATGTCACACGACGACGCAAAAGAAGTATTATTTAAAAACATAGAAACAAAATACGAAGAAGATTTAGTTGTTCGAATGCAAAAGATGGAGAGTTTGAATGCTGAGAAGCTAGACCGTCGCGCAAAAGATATTCTTTCTGCTAGTATTAACCGTTTAGCATCTTCAACTGCAAGTGAAATGATGACGACTTCAGTAAATATTCCTAATGATGAAATCAAGGGAAAGATTATTGGTAAAGAAGGACGAAATATTCGGGCCTTTGAAAAAGGTTCCGGAGTTGAGCTTATTATCGATGAAACTCCAGGTGCTATAGTTATTTCATCTTTTGATCCAGTACGTCGCCAAGTTGCACGTCTTGCCCTAGAAAACTTAATCTTAGATGGAAGAATTCAACCAGCTAAAATAGAGGAGGTTGTTGCAAAAGCTCAAGAAGATATAAATAAAATAATTAAGGAAAAAGGAGACCAAGCTGTATATGAATGTGGAATCTTTAATCTTGACCCACGTATTAGTGCAATAGTCGGACGTCTTTATTTTAGAACTTCATATGGACAAAATGTTCTTCAGCACTCAATAGAAATGGCACATATAGCAGGAATGCTTGCTGCAGAACTTGGAGCAGATGTCCAAATAGCTAAAGCTGGAGCACTTGTACATGACATAGGTAAAGCACTAGATCACGAAGTACAAGGTACACACATAGATATTGGTATCCGCATACTTCAAAAATTTGGAGCTGACCCACGCATTATTACAGCAATGAAAAGTCATCATGATGATACTCCTCATGAATCAATAGAAGCTGTTATAGTTCAAACTGCCGACCATATATCAGGAGGTCGCCCAGGAGCAAGACGAGACTCAGTAGAGAATTACATCAAGCGTTTACAAGACTTAGAGGCTCTTACAAAAACATTTGATGGAGTTGAAAAGTCATACGCACTATCAGCGGGACGTGAAATACGCATCTTTGTAACACCAGAAAAAGTTTCAGACCTTGGTGCAAAAGAAATGGCTCGTGATATTGCAAAGAAAATAGAACAAGAGCTCACCTACCCAGGTGAAATCAGAGTTACAATGATAAGAGAAAATAGAATTATAGAATACGCAAGATAGAAAAAAATAAAATCCCCCACATATTTAATATGTGGGGGATTTTATTTTTTATATTAATTGTTTAAATTCTCAATATTTTCCTCATAACTTTTAAGACATTCTCTGTGAACAGTTTCTTCAATATCATTGTTGGAAATATTTAAATCTTTATTAAAATGCCTAAAATGATTTAAAGCATATGCCCAAGCGGTTCTTTCTTCTTGGATAATAATACCCTTACTTTCATTATCAACTATTCCTAAGTTGAGTCCAACTCTAATATTTTCTCTTATTTTCTTTTCTTCTTTTGATAAAATTTGATCTTGCTCAAAATGGCCAATTTCATGAGCCAGCTGTAATATTCCTTTTGAGGTTAAGGGATCTTCTTCTAAAAAAATTATTTTTTCCTCTAAACTTATAGAACTTCTAAAGTTTATATTTTTAATTGTCCAAAAAAATATTTGCCAATCTTTTGTTAAAATATCTTTTGTTGAATATGTATCGGAAGAATTCTCAATAATTAATTCATCTATTTTTCTTAAATTTATTAATATGTTTAAATTTCCAATAGATGGTTCAAAACTAGCTGGTTTTTTAAAAAGCATCTTAAATAAATAACTAAAATCAGGAGAAGAATATTTTAATTTTATATCTGTATCTCCAAGTTTAAACTCAATATTATCTTTTCTTTTATACTCATGATCAATAAGTTTATTATTCAATTGATTTTTTTTATTATCATCTACTGTGTTCCATTTATTTGGATTAAAATTCATACTATATATTATCTCACAATTGGTTAACAACTCCCAATAATATTTATAAACTAAATAAAACAAACCCCATCTTTACAGACAGGGTTCTAATCTTATTGAACACAATTAAATATATAAACTATATGTGTTTAACAAGAATACGAGGATTATCCATTTTAAAGAATCGCGATTCATTATTAAGAACACCAAACCAGAGCACAGGAGCAAAAACTCCCTTCATTTTATATTTCTTGACCGAAACAAAAAAGAAATTATCTTCTATTTTAAAAGGGATGTAAGTTTGTCTTTCGCTACAAATTCTTTTTTGGTTTGAATAAATAAAATCAATAATCTGATGTTGATTTAAACACAAATCATCAAGACTAACTCCAAGGGATTTAAAAGTATCTTCTTGTGGGTAGTCTTTTTTTATGTCGTATATATCAACAAGGGCTTGCTTGGTTGGTAAACTTCGTACATTGATATTAATTTCATTTATACAAGAGCCGATAATTCTCATATCCATCTCTTCGTGATATAAAGTAAAAAACAAAGAACCATTAACAGCATGAACTAGAAGTGATTTCTTGTTTTTAACCAATTTAAGAATTTGCGTGTCGTTAATTCCTTCATTATTCTGGATTTGACCAATAATGTTACTTTCCATCTCAAATTTTGTTCAGTTCCCTGTCCCCAGTTTTAAATTAAATATATTTATATTATGAATGAACTATTTACTATTTCGTCCTTTTGGACTCATCAGACAAGACATTCATCTTGTTATAGTGAGGAGAGAGTTAATCTCTCCTCGTGACTTTTGAGACTCTGCTTTCTCTAGGCTCTCCTTTTGTTACTGTGACAAATGGGGACAAAACACTATTCTCATGTCTATAAGACAAATCCAGATGAGAATCTAGAACCAGCGGATTACTTACTTTACTTCGGTTTTCCTTGTTTGGATTTTTCCAGGCTATCAGCATAGATTAGAATATCGGAAGCTCGAGAGTTTCACGGAAAAGGTTTTTAATCTCTTCATTACTCATCTCGACCTTAGATTTTTCTAACCCGACCCATAAGGTCCTCGCATCACGCGGGAATCGGTCCATTAAATGGCCGTATGTTACTTGTAATTTCTTACGAGCAACAACACCATATATGTGACTGATTCGTGACTGACAGATACTGCAGTGACCTTGTTCCGCCACTTCAAAATACAGTTTTCCGTCATGCTCCACGATTTCACGAGGTGTTTGATAGCCCTCAAGGCACACATACATCTTAATGATTGTTTAACTGACTACTTTACTTTTTTTCTAAAATGATTAGATAGAAATACGGCAATAGTTGGTGATAATAATCTCAATGAAACATAGACTGCTAAAAATAGAGCTGCTCCAGGATTAATAAAATACGCCACCAGTAACACAATTAAAATGAGTGCTCGAAGAAAAAACTTTTTCATATTTAAAATTTAATTGGTTTCCATAACCTCCAAATAGAAACTATGGGAACCAATTAAATTTGTTTTAAAGAACAATCTCACTATCAATCCACAAATTAATTTATGAACTGAATAATGAGGAGAAGAATTCTTCTCCTGTTTGTAGATGATTTTACTATGAGGCTCATCCATTTCCTTCAGGATTATTTAATACTGGTTTCGGCATCATAAATGACATATCCTTGTTTGTCATAAATTTTAAGTATCTTGTCGCTCCCATTATCAATAGGGATAATACTTTCACCAAAAGGTTGTAATGATAAAATAATGTTGTTAGGTTCGTTAACTTCCGATAACTTTCCATACTCACTATTTCTTACAACCCCATGAATTAAGTTTACAACAAATACTTTTTGTCCAATCGCCAACTTCAGTTTTTTCATTTATAAAAAATTAAATTAATTGTAAGTGATTTTACTATTAGGCTCACTTATTTTCCTAGAATCTTTTATTCTCCCAAAAAGAATCCAAAAAATGTTGGTGCCAAGCGACAAATCCGGAAATCTGAAGCAAATAAATCACCAAACAAATGGTTATAATCGCAGTCAACCATGGATAATTATCAGCAAAATCTCTCACAAATTCTCTAATTTTTTTCATATCATGTGATTTAAAAGAACAATTTAACTATCAATCCACAAAATTATCCTGGTAGTAGAGTAAAGCTCACTACGGGACACGCTTACGAACTGAATAATGAGGAGAAACATTTGCCTAAGCATTTGTTTCTCCTTTGTTTTGAGACATTTTGTTGGGTAGACTCTGCCTACTTTCCATACCTACAATGGTCCATTAAAAATTGTTCCGATTTTTAATGTTCAGTTTTATCTAGTCTCTATAACCCAGGCTTGTAGTTTATATTACACGCGTGCACTTATGTAAATAAACCCTGATCGTCGGTTGCCACCGCCTCATCTTTATCCTTAAAAGGAAGATCTTGAGTATCATTTATTAAAATAATACCTAAAATCTACCTTTCAAGAACTTTTAACGAACACTTATATAATGAATTATTGTCTTTCATTACTATTTGCATAGATTAACATAATTTAATGTATAGTCAAGTATTTTGACAAGGTATTTTGATACTCTGTGTGTATTTTGTCTAAATATATAAGTAAAATATAGATATTTCATATTTTTGTCATAAATATTTGTCATTTTTAATGTATATGATATAATCCATTTATGATAGAAATATCTCAAGAAATTAAAAAAACTTTAAAGAATATCGGCCTAGATATGGCAGAACAACAGGTTATTTTTTACTTATTCAAAAATGGAGTTTCAAATATTGCTGATATTGCACAAGGAGTCAAACTTCCTCGCTCCACCATACACTTGGCAGTAGAGAATCTAATTGCAAAAAATGTTCTCGGTATAACAATATTAGGTAAAAGGAGAATGATATATATCGAAAAGCCTGAAAAAATAAAGAAATTAGTTGAATACGAGCAAAATATTGTGAATAATAAGATGCTTGAGCTTGAATCCGTACTTCCAGACTTAAGAGCATTTTTTGCTCTTCGTGGTGAAAGTGAAAAGATTGATGTTGAGTATTTAGAAGGAGAAGATGGGTTTATTGAAACATATTTTAGGTCACTAGAGCAAGAAAAAGGGGGTGAAGTTGTAAGAATGTCTGGAGATGTAGAGACTTTCACCGTAGCTCGCAATAGATTAAAGGGTTACGGGGTAGCTCGCAGAAAAAAAGGGATACGTTCTAGAAACATAATAACAGATTCTCCTCTTGCTATAGATGAACTAAATGAAGCTAGAATAAAAATGAGAGAAACGAGGGTTATTTCAAAATCAATATTAAATCCAAATTTAAATTTTTCTACATGGAAAAATCATACAGTCTTTACTATCTGGGATCAAGGACTTCATTCAATAATTATTACAAATAAATCTATAGCTGATTTTATGAAAATGATGTTTGAGATCGCGTGGAATCAAGCAAGCGACAAAATTAGTGAATAAATTAAACACAAAGAGTAATTTTGTCAAACACCTAAAACCCTTGTATTAATATTGGCTTGGTATATAATAACATTATACCTATTTATTAGGGATCGTTTGAAAACGGTCGAATTATTATTCAAATAATATTCTGTATCTTTAAAAATACAGAACATAAATAATGAATAAACAAGCAATAGTAGAACTCGTTCATGAAAAAATTGGTGGAACAAAAGTTCAAGCCGAAGAAGTTGTGAATGGAATATTTGATGCAATCGTTGCTACCTTGAAAAAGGGAGGCGAAGTATCAATAGCAGGTATTGGAATATTTTCAGTAAAAGCACGTGCAGCACGTATGGCTCGTAATCCTAAAACAGGAGAACAAGTTAAAGTAGCCGCAACAACAGTTCCAAAGTTTAGAGCAGCAAAGGCTCTTAAAGACGCTGTTAAATAATTTGATTGTTATTATAAAGCAATTAAATCTAAGAAAAAAATCACTCTATTCTATCTATGAGTGGTTTTTTTCTTTTTATAATTAAATTATCAGCAAACAATTCTATTCTAAAAATGTTAGTGCAACCATAGACATAACGCCAATCATTATTACTGACAACTGGATAAATGAATGTTTGATATTTTTTGTTTTATGAAGCTCTGGAATTAAATCTGCAACTGCAATATATATAAAACCACCAGCTGCAATAGGTATAAACCACAATGCAATATCATCAATAATATTTCCAAAAATAAAAACTACAATTAATCCTAAAACAGAAGCAAGAGCTGAAATCAAATTCAACCATAGAGCACGTTTTTTTGTATATCCAGCATGAATCAAAACAGCGAAATCCCCTATTTCTTGCGGGATCTCGTGTAAAATAACAGCGAGGGTCGTAGCAATCCCAACTGGAATACTAACAATAAAACTAGCTCCTATAATAACGCCATCAATAAAATTGTGAAATCCATCTGTAAATAAAACTAATTTACCAACTGGATGTACATGACTTTCTTCTGTATCTTCTCCGTGGTGATGCCAATGAATAAATTTCTCTATTATAAAAAATAATAAGATTCCAATAATAACTAAAATACTGGCTAGATTAGATCCGAGTCTACTCTCAAAAGCTTCAGGAATAATGTGTATAAAAGCGTCTCCCAACAAAGCTCCAATTGCTAAACTAATAAACAAATTAATATATTTCTTTAAAATATCTTCCTTTAAAGAAAGAGAAAATACTCCTATGAGTGAGACAAGGCTCACCGCGACAACACTAATAATTGCATATAAATAATTTATTATCATTTTTATTAATTACAAACCTTACAAATCCCAAATAATTCCAAGGAGTGCTCTTTTACTTTTTTAAACTTAGTCGACTTTTCTATAATATTTTCCAATAATTTTTCTATATCTTTATTTTCTTTAAAATCCTCAAGGAGCCCGCAGCTGGTACAAATAATATGGTGATGATGATCATTATTTAATTCAAAATATACTGAATCTCTTCTTAAGTTTATTTTTTTTAAAATTTCACTTTTTTCTAATGATGATAAAGTTCTATATATTGTAACCTCATTAATTTTTTTTATTTTATTATTTTTAATTATTTCTTTATAAATATCTAGTGCACTAAGTGGAAATTTACTTTTTAAAAACAAATTTAAGATAGCGATTCGAGCTTGGGTAACTTTATATCCTTTCTCCTTTAATAAATTATCAATATTAAATATATTATCATTTGTATTTTTCACAATATTTAGTTTATCACAAATGCAAGTCACTTGCAATTAACAAATTTGTCAAAATATTAAAAATTGTTTTTAGTACAAAATATGCTAAGATAGATAAATTACATCGGGGTGTAGTATATCGGTAGTATCTATGTTTTGGGAACATAAGGGCCGGGTTCGATTCCCGGCACCCCGACAATAAGTAAAAACCACAATAATTTATTATTGTGGTTTTTACTTATTGTCGGGGTGAACGAGTGAACTGCTTCACTCGTGCCCGGGAATCGAAAGATTTTTCGTTCTCTGGCATTAGCCAGAGCGAAAAGTACCTGACGATGTAATCGTCGATAAGTGTACTCACGATCCCGGACCCTATTCAAATATTCCTGTAATTTTCGATAAGGCTAATGCCGGTCCCGGCCATGAATACAGGAATATATCCCGGTTCTACTCATAGTCCAGGTTTAATAAAATATGGCATCCAGATAAATTAAATTAGGGAGTCGAATACAACCTATTCGGGTATTTTTCTATTTTGATTAATATCAAAATAAAGAAAAATCTTTCGACTCCCTTACGCTCCGTCCGCAGATAAAAACAAAGGGAGCCTTCCTCTACGAGGACAGTATGCCTTTTCAATAAATTTAGACAGGGTCTAAATTTATAATGAAAAGCCCTTTGACTCCCTTACGGAAGCAGAGTAGTCTGCTTCCTATCCCGCACATAAAAACCAGCCGAAGCTGGTTTTTATAATTGTGCGGGATAAGGGAGTCGAACCCTTCACCACAGTTTGGAAAACTGTTATTTTACCGATAAACTAATCCCGCAAATACCATAATAATATACACTAAAATTGATAAAAACTCAAATAATATCTTACAATATTATATTCTCCATCACCTTAACTCTCGCTTTTCTACCATCTATATCCAAATACACTACAAATAGATCAAACTGCCAATCAACATACCCAAGTCTTTGACTGATTAAATACGTTTCAACTACCCTTCTTAGTCTCTTCATCTTCCATGGATGCATATTTTCTTCGGGTCTTCCTTCATTATTTGATACAAAATCTAAACTTAGTACACTTTTAGATTTAACTTCAATAAAGTATCTTTTATCACCTTTTTGAGCAATAATATCAATTTCTCCCCATTTTTTAGTATAATTTCTTTCCAAAATATCAAAACCATGTTTCACAAGAAACATACAGGCAACTCCTTCACCTAATTCTCCTATTTTTTGTGTACCAGATATAAAATTCTTCATCAGCCAAATTATTTACTCAATTCATTTTTATATTTAAAATAATAGAATTGTGTAAAATATATTACTAATAATCTATGTTTATTAAAAAATTTTTGTAAATTCATATATTTAACAGCTTTGTTACATGTGTAACAAATTAAATCGTTTCACGTGAAACGATTTTGTCTTTAATGGACAAAAATCTTCGATTAAGGACTCAAATCTAAAAATATCTTTATATAACAACATATATTATTGAATTTTAAAATAATGTCTTTCAAAACTACTATGACATAATTGTCTTTTATAAACAATACACACATAGTTATCCACAAAATTATTAATTTTTAAGGCTTTTTTGTGGGGATAAAGGACGCATAAAGGTCAAAAGTAAGGTCTCGTATTTAATTTGTATATTCAGGAAATATAGGGTGCGCCCGGCAGGACCGCGAGTAGAATTATTTACCATTCTCAGTGTACATTTCACATTTTAAAATAAGTTTAAGATTTTGATTTAGCCCGGCAGGAATCGACTATTACTTAGTCTGGTATTTTTCGGTCTCACAAGCTCGACATCGAAAAATCTTTCGATTCCTGCACGCTCCGTCCGCAGGGACGGAGCTCGGGCTTTTTGTGCGCCCGGCAGGAATCGAACCCACATCACTTGTTCCGAAGACAAGTACTCTATCCGTTGAGCTACGGGCGCATATACAATATTTGATTAATATTATTGTATACTAATTTTATTTTTTAGTAAATCAGCTTTTAAAATAAGCATTTATTCATAATTGCATTTTTTACTAAAAATGATTATACTTTATAAGTTATTTTATGGTTGCGGGATTGGTTTAGTGGTAGAACACGTCCTTGCCAAGGATGAGACAGGAGTCCGATTCTCCTATCCCGCACAAAAAAAATATACGGTTATTATGTATAAGTTAACAAGTAGAACGATATTGCAGGTTAAATTTAATAGGAGAATCGGAATTGATGATCCTCATTCAGTAGAATGACCTCACGGGTCATTTAGCAAAATGACCTACTGGGTATCCCGCACAAAAATAAGCTAAGCTTTTTGTGCGGGATAGAGAGCAAATAGTTTTGCTCTCATAGGAGAATCGGAAGACTTTTCCTTATCGAAGATAGAAAAGTACCAGCTAGAGTATCTCGCGATTCTCCTAGATATCTATCGCACAAAAATATCGTAGTCTAATTTTCTTATGGAAAAAAAACTAACGACTATAAATAATAATTTAATCCCAAAATATGTTACACGTGTAACAGAAACACTTGAAAAATCCGGATTTCAAGTTTTTTTAGTCGGGGGTTGTGTCCGTGATCTTATAATGAACAGGGAACCAAACGATTGGGATATTACTACAAACGCAAAACCAGACGAAATTATTTCATTATTTGAAAAGACTATATACGAGAACAAATTTGGCACAGTTGGTGTGTGTATACCAAAGGAATTAAATAATGTTACATGTGAAACATCAGAAATGAGTAAAAATATTGTTTCACCTGAAACAAAGTATTATATAATTGAAGTAACTCCATATAGAATTGAAGCAAAATATAGTGATTTTAGACATCCAGATGATGTAAAATTTAGTAATAATTTAGAAGATGATCTTAAAAGACGTGATTTTACAATAAACGCTTTAGCATATAATCCAGGAAAAGGACAAATTGTTGATTATTTTAATGGACAAAAGGACATAAAGGACAAAATTATAAGAGCAGTCGGAAATCCCGAAGATAGATTTAATGAGGATGCCCTTCGAATGATTCGCGCTATCCGTTTTTCAGCTCAACTGGGATTTATATTATCTAGTGATATAACACGAGCAATTGTTGATAATTCAGAATTAATCAAGAATATATCTTTTGAACGCATTAGAGATGAATTTATAAAAATCATTATGTCAGATGACTCAGTTCTTGGCCTTAGTCTTCTTTCTAAACTTAATCTTCTTAAATATATAATTCCTGAACTGGAAGAGGGAATTGGATGTGAGCAAAAAGGTGAGCATATTTATGACGTATGGGAACATTTACTTCATGCTCTTGGCCATGCGGTAAAAAAAAGTTGGTCTCTAGAAATTCGATTAGCGGCGCTGTTTCACGATGTCGGTAAACCTAAAACAAGACGCTGGGACGGAACAAAAGCTGGTGGAAAAGGGAAATATACATTTTACGGACATGAAGTTGTTGGA
Organism: Minisyncoccia bacterium; assembly: GCA_038249055.1. Taxonomy (GTDB): domain Bacteria; phylum Patescibacteriota; class Minisyncoccia; order Phycocordibacterales; family UBA9973; genus UBA8515. Next base: position 56,342 of record JBBRWS010000005.1, on the reverse strand, counting down.
GCCAGAATGACGAAACAAATAATGGATAGATTAAAATTTCCCCAAAAAACAACCGACTTGGTGTTGAAATTGGTTCGTGGTCATATGTTTTTCTCAGATACAGAAACAATCACTCTTTCCGCAGTCCGTCGTGTTGTTCAAAATGTAGGGAAGGAACATATTTGGGAACTTATGAATGTACGAGAATGTGATAGGGTTGGTATGAAAAAGAAAGAGGCCCCATATCGCTTACGTAAATATCACGCTATGATTGAAGAGGTTCTACATGATCCAATATCTGTAGGCCAATTAGCTATAGATGGGGAATATATGATTAAAACGTTACATGTGAAACCATCTCCTCGTATGGGCTGGATTTTAAGTGCACTTCTTGAAGAAGTTCTAGATGACCCATCCAAAAATACAGAAATTCACTTATCTGAATTAGTAAAATCACTAAATATGCTTGGAGATGCTGAACTAAAAGTTCTAGGGGAGAGGGGTAAAGAGAAAAAAGACAAAATGGAAGAAGAAGAAGTTGAAAAGTTACATAAAAAGCACGGTGTTTAAAAGAATGATATAATAGGCCTATGGAATTTAAAATGGAAACAAACCCCACAAAAAACAATATTTCCAAAGAAAATATTAATTTTTATAATTCAAATCAAAATGCCAATTCATTTTTGGGCGATGAGTCTATATTTATTGAACAAAATACTATCTCTGGCATAATTAAAGACATTGAAAAAGAAATTCCACAAATAAAAGAAACTATGGAAACACAAGAAGGTAGACTAGTAGGATATGACAAATATAAAAAAACCTTCTCTGCTGGAAGTGAAAAAGATGTAAGTATTGGTAATATTGTTAGCGCAAGAAGATTAGGTATACAATTTACAATACCTGAATCAATAGAGTCATCAGGTGATGGCAAAAAAATTCGTAAATTGATGACAGAATCTATATTAAATGACCATTTATATCAGAAATTAAACAAGGAATTAGCTTCAAGTCTTTCAAAAACAACAAAAAATGATGATGCGCTAAAGGCTGAAGCTTATAATCAAATCGCGATTCGTTCGGGTGTTGAAAGTAAACAATTTGGAGTTATTGCTGAACAAATTATTATCGGAGTTCTTGAAGGTTTATCTATAGACCACTCAGACTTAGGTTTTACAATATTAGAAGCAAATGCATATCAGGATGTTAATAATAAAATAGATTTTATTATTAATACTAAACAGAAAAAACGTGGAGTGGGTATAAATAAACTTGAAAGTCAATTTGAAGAAAAATCAATCGGTGTTCAATTTACTACAAACACAAGCAAATCAGAACACAAAATGGAGCAAATAAATAAAGCAAAAATGCGTGGTGTTGAGGTGGATGATATTATATATGTGGAAATAAACAATAATGTTTTACAAGATGTATTTACAAAATGGGAAAAGTCCGGAAAACCACTTGCTGGCCCATGGAAATATTTATCTCCTGAAATTAAAAAAAGTGTATTCAAAAATCTCTTTAATGGATTACTAAACGAGGAACAAGAAAAAGCACTACAAAAAATAGCCGAAAAAAATTAAAACCAGAGCGAAAAAATCGTTCTGGTTTTAAATTATTATTTTTATACTATTCAATACAACAAAGAAAACGGGCTCTTTCTGGTGGGGTAATAAAACCTTCAGCAATAAAATTAAAACCCCATTCTTTTTTTCCATAAGCACAATCTAAGCACATAAAAGATTTAAGACCTTGCTTGTCTACAAAGATTGTCTTAAAAATAAGAATGTATTCTTTTAGTTCTTTAGGAATTTTTTCTTTGTTATTCAAAAGACCATACGCAAAACCAAGATGACAGGCATTTGCCGTGTCCGCCTGAGAAGAAATTTGGTCTAAATATAAATAAATTTCAGACAGTTTCATAGAAATATTTTTTAATCCCAGTTTTTTAAATCCAGGGCTAATTAGAGGTAATTCATCTTGTAAGGATAACTCCCATTTTTCCATAAAAACCTTCAAATCTTCAGGCATATCAGTATTTAATATTTCAACATCAAATACTTCTTCATCTTCTTCAAAACTCATAGTTATAAATTTTAGGTATATTTTTTCTTGATATTACGACTTATAACGAATTTAGTCAAATAAAAATAGGCTTAGATAAACTAAGCCTATTTTCCATTTAAAAACAAGAAAGAAAACCATTATTATTAACCAATGAGAATTAAATCGCCAACAAAGGCAGGATCAAATACAATCAATCAATATATAGTGCAATCAATCACAAAGGACAAATATAGTTCTATTGTACGCCCGATTGGAGTTTAATGTCAATCATTATAGGGCAATGATCTGATCCATAATAATCTGACATTGTTTTAAAACTTTTTATATTTTTTACAAAAGACTGGTTGGTAAAAAAATAATCTATCCTCCATCCTACATTTCTATCTCGTGCCCGAGTTTTCATATCCCAATAAGTATAAACTTCTCTTTTTTCTGGATAAAAATTTCGAAATATATCTACCCATCCATTATTTATAACTTCATCAAGCCAAGCACGCTCCACAGGAAGAAAACCGGTATTATCTTCGTTTGCTTTTGGACGTGCTAAATCTATTTCTTCGTGAGCAGTATTCACATCACCACAAAATATTACATTTTTCTTTTCATCCTTTAATTTATTAATAAACAACAAAAAAGCGTCATAAAATTCCAATTTATATTTTAACCGTTCTGGGCCCCCACCTCCATTAGGAAAATAACAGTTTATTAAAATAAAATCTTTATAATATGCGACGATTGTTCTTCCTTCGTCATCAAATTTAGGAATTCCAATCCCATATTCTACATTGTCTGGTTTTAATTTTGAATATATAGCTACACCACTATAGCCTTTTTTGTCTTTTGAATGTGAAAAATATGAATTATAACCATTTAAATTTCTCGTTTTTTCGTCAAGCTGATCTTTTTCACATTTGGTTTCCTGAAAACAAACAATATCTGGGTTATTAAAAGCAAAGAGGGGAATAAAGTTCCCTTGTTTTACTGTTGCTCGTAATCCATTTGTATTCCAAGATATAATCTTCATTGTCATATTATATATTATAAAAAATACGTTGACTATTAAAAAGTGTTATAATGTGAAAAAGATAAAATCATTTAAATTAAAGGAGGCCTGAAATGAAAAATTTTGACTTTAAAAAAAATTTTGATGAAGGCTCAAACGGAGCCGAGGACAAGCAGTTGGTAGATAAAGTTCATCTTCTAAAAAAAATTAACGATTTGGAATTATGGGTTTCAGAAATTTTAAACCCAAAATTAACCAACAGAGAAGCTGAAATTATTGCTTTTGCTTATGAGGGAGATAGCTGGAAAGTTCCAATAAGTTACATTACAAGAGAGGACACAGATGTTGTGACCGCCTTTAATATAATAGAAAAAATAAACCATCATGGTTTTTGGAAAATGATTTCTGGCGCTCTAACCTCAAAAACTGAGCTATTTCTAAAAGACAAAGGACCCGAAGAAAAATTAGAAATTGCAAAGAAAATTAACTGTAATCATTTTTGGGGACTTGTTATTAAAGGAGAAGACATTAAAAATTTTATTTTTGCTCTTTCTGCAGAAGAAGCAGTCTCATACCCTGAAAAAATGGGGTATAATGGACTTTGGGATATTGTATTACAAAATCCCAATTTAATAAACATAAAATAAAAAATGCTCACAGATTAAAAACCTGTGAGCGTTTTATATTTATTTACTGTGAAATTTTTTATGAACATCTTTAAGTTGCTTATCAGTAATATGTGTATAGATTTGTGTGGTTGCTATATTTGCATGTCCGAGCATCATCTGAACAGAACGTATATCCGCACCATTTGAAAGTAAATCTGTAGCAAAAGAGTGACGAATAATATGAGGTGTAACCTTTTTTGAGATACCAGCTACAATAGCATAATATTTTACAATTCTTTCTATCGAACGAGGTGTCAGTCTATTACTTTCTCCTACATTACTTGAATATTGAATAAATAGGGGTTCATCCATATCTTTACGACTTTTTAAATATTCACGAATTGCCTCTTTTGCTGAATCAGATAAAAACACAACTCTCACTTTTTCTCCTTTTCCACGAATTGAAAATTCATCTTTTGATAAATCCAAATCTCTATTAATAGAGCAAAGTTCAGACAAACGTAATCCTGTTGAAAAAAATAATTCTAAAATTGCTTTGTCTCTTAATCTTTTTTGATTATCAAATTTCTTATCTGTAATGGGTTGTGTCATCGGTGCATTCAATAATCTATTTAATTCTGCAGACGAAATCAAATCAAGCGAGCGCTCTTTTATTTTAGCCAAGTCTATACGTTCGGGGGAGAGAGAAGTAATGCCTCTTTTCATTAGATATTTAAGAAAAGTTCGGAGAGCAATCAAATGATAATTCTGAGTATTTTTTTTAAGAGTACCTGATTGTTGACCTTTTATTTTTACACCCGGTTGACGATTCAAATACAACCTGAACTCACGAATTTTTTCATCAGTTATTTCTTTTGGTTCCGATATTTTTGCAAATTCAAAAAATCGCGAAATGTAATAATTATAATTATTTACAGTTTTTAGGCTGTTTCCTTTTTCTATTTCAACGTGTTCAAGAAATTCCCTTTTTAGTTGTTCTAGTTCACTTACCATATGATAGATTATATCATTTTATTTTTTAATGTCGTAAAATAAAAACCTTGAATCGCTTAATCCAAGGTTTTAATAAATTTAAATAATACTTTTTAAGAAATCAACATAATTCCCTACTTTAGGTTGTTTTGGTATTTTGCGTTCAATATCTGAACAGCAAACTTTTCTTTTTGACACTATCTCTATTTCTTCAAATAAAGAAATTGATTGGCCTATGCAAAATTTTGAAAACTCAATTTCAAAGGGGATTGGAATAGATGCCCAATCTCCTGGTTTACCATAAGGAAGAAAATAAGGAATACTGATATTCTCGTTATCTATTACTGATCTTCCAGAATAAGGTACGCCAAGATAAAAATCTCTTTCACATACTTCATCAATTACATCATCATAAACTTTTGCACAATCAATTTTAATCTTTTTCCCATTTGTGATACGATCTATGCCTTCTATTATTCCTATACCTGCACACACTAGGGGAACAGTTATTCCATAACCACAAAGCACCTTTATCAACCTATCAATGAGTACTCCAGAAAAAATGACATCATCAACTAAACAAATTTGTCTTATGCCTTTCATTTTTAAATCATTAATTTGTTTCAAAAATGATGGGCTACCAAAACGGCCATAGAGACCCTTGTCTACACCCTTTAAATCTACTTTCCTAGTAAGATCTATACCATAAACAGAAGGGCAATAAACTTAATCGAGTGTTACAACAGGAAGAAAACTTTCTATTGTAACACTTTGCATGTGCTTCAAAATTTCTTCTTCTGAAATAAATTCAAAAGAAGAAAAAATTTGAAGCATGTAGAGAGAGAATTCTTTTCTTAATTTATCAAAGAATTCTTTACTCGGCAAAATGAAATTTTTTTCTTTTGCCCACTTAGTAAGAAGCAGATAGATATCTGCTGAAACAACATAAGATTTTGTTTTCATTTTAAAGTTATTAATTGGTTAAAAAATTATAACAACTGAATCTACTTTAATCTCTTAGTAAGAGTAGATAAATGTCTGTTGAAAAAATATCTTTATTTTAATTAAATTAATTCATCAAAATAATATTTATTTAATTGTTAAAGAACTAACTACTCTTCTTCAAAAGAAATACCTCTTCCGAGAAGAGGTATTCTGTAGAGAAAATTAATTCTATCTACAACAAGCCTCTTCTAAGAAAAGGTTTATATGGTGTTTGATGTTATTTTTGTAGTTAATTTTTTTCATATATTTAGTTTTGTAATTATTTTATAAATATTATTGATATTTAAAGTAGTATAATCTGCATATTCACTTTGTACCTTACTCACAAATATTGTTCTTATCCCCAAATTATAAGCTGGTATAATATCACTTTTTTCTTGATCTCCTACAGCAATACATTTATCTGGTTTTAAATTATAAATTTTTAATATTCTTGCAAACTGATTACCCAGACCTTTACGATATTTTCCTTCACCTGAAATTATGTTATTTTTTAATAATGAATATATCTTCATTTCCTTAAGAGCATTTATAATCCAAACTATAGGTGCATCAGAAACAACCAAAACATTAAATTTAATTTTTAGTTTTGTTACTAAATTATTCAGTCTCTTATCATATTTAATGATATTTTTTGCTTTAATATTCCAAACATTATCAAAATATGTTTTTTTAGGTATTTGATATAACTCCTCCAATCCAGTACTAATATTTTCTCCATATAAATTATTTATATTTATTAATACTTTATTTGATTCAGCAGAATTTACTTTTAATTTATTCATTATAAAAAGTTTTGCATTTTTGATAACTATTTTTTTAGATTTGATTTAGAAAAACTGCCACTTTTAAAAAGATATAAAGTTCCATCTAGATCTAAAAATATTGTCGGCTTATTTTTATCTATGTTAGAAATATTTTTCATAATTATTCGTTGATTAATTCTAATAATAAATCAACGGCTTCTTTTGGCGTCTTGGCTTTTTCGACCTTAAACCTCTTTCTTTCGTCTATATACTCTCCTGCCAACTTATCACTCCACCCTCCAGTATCTTCAATTGCGACAATTGGAATGTTAGCCTGATATGCAATTGCCATCTCCGTAAGAGTTCCTGAACCTCCTCCAATTGTGATAATGCCATCACAACTAAGCACTAATGTCAGCTCTCTGCCACCACCTCTCTCAAGTCCACTTGATATAATAATATCTGCTGTTTCCTTCTCATATACATCTTTTCCTTTTCCATAAGTAACACCGACAGTTAGACCACCTGCTTTTTTAGCTCCACGACAAGCAGAGGTAGATAGAGAGTCACAATCTTTCTCAGCTCCAAAAATAAGAGCTGCTCCTTTTTGAGCTACACAAAAACCTACTTCCTCCGCAAGAATGGCAATCTTTTCAGAATAACCAAGGTCGCTAGCTGAGCCCATAACACCTATTTGAATTTTTTGATTTGTTTTCATAATTTTTATATAAGAATAATAAATAAAACCCCTCCTCAAAAATTGAGAAGGGGTTGGCTTTATATAAAAAATTAATTACACACATCAAGACAACCCTTTCTCAGTTTTTGAGATAGGATGATGTAGTTTATTTAAAATCAAACGATATCCACCAAGTGGACCTTTTAGCCATTTTGAGATTCTAGCAATTGTTGTAGAAGAAAGACCTGTCCTTTCTATAATTGCAGCGTACTGGGTATTATTCATAAGTAGGCGAGCAGCTTCTAGTCTATTTGAAAATTCTTCAATTTCACCTTGAGTCATGAGATCGCGTAAAAATCGACTTGCTTCGTCTTTATTTTTAATAGAAAGTAAAGCATCTATCAGTTGTCGATTTTCTTTTGTGTCCCAATTTAATTCTTTCATACTCTATACTTTATCTTAGTAAAGTACTTTAGTCAAGTAAAGTATGTGGATAACTATATTTTTATAAAATTTTTAAAAACAGGAAAAAAGACCCTAAAAATAGGCCTACGGGGGAGCTCTTGCATTATTTAATAATTTATGCTAATATACACGCACAATGTTAACAACAAAGAAAAAGCAAAATATTATAAAAAAGAGTCAATTGCACGCTACAGATACAGGTAGTCCAGAAGTGCAGATTGCTATTTTAAGCAAAAGAATCGACGAACTTGCAGGTCACTTAAAAGAACACAAGAAAGACAATCACTCACGCCGTGGACTTATTAAAATGGTTGCTGATCGCAGAAATCATTTAAAATACCTAGAAAAGACAGATAAAGAAAGATTTGCAACTGAAACTAAAAAATTAAAATCATAACAAAATTCCCTTCTGAGACTTACTCGGGAGGGTCTTTTGTTATATAATAACAATATTGTTAACCTAACAATGGTCGATGATTAATTTTTAATACAAAGAATAAAAAATATGAGTCCCGTTAGAAGCCGTGGTCATGGCATCTATAGAAAATATGGCGGGTTCATATAATATAACAATTTAATTAGGTAGGTATGTGAGTTTTAAAAGACCACGACCTGCTTCTAACGGGATGAGTGTAATCAAACACAAAGAACAAAGAGTGGGAGTTTTTATAGATACATCAAATCTATATCACTCTGCTAAAAATTTATATAAAAGAAAAGTAAACTTTGGAGCAGTTTTAAAAGATGCAGTTGCTGGACGTAAACTCGTTCGTGCAATTGCTTATGTTATTACAAGTGAAGGAGGTGAAGAGAAAAATTTTTTTGAAGCATTAACAAAACTTGGAATAGAAACAAGGACAAAAGATTTACAAATCTTTGCTGGTGGAGCCAAAAAGGGGGATTGGGATGTTGGACTTGCAGTTGATGCAATGAAGATGGCCCCAAAACTTGATGCGGTTATTTTAGTCGCAGGAGATGGAGATTTCGTACCACTAGTAGAATATTTGCAAAGTACATCTGGAGTTCAAGTAGAAGTAGTATCTTTTGGAAAAAGTGCATCTATGAAACTAAAAGAACAAGCAGATGATTTCTTAGATTTATCGAACAACTACAGAAAGTATTTAATATACTAAAAAATAAATTTAATAAAAAACCTAGATTATTCTCTAGGTTTTTTATTTGACAATTTATTAAATAAATATCATACTCAAAAAAACAAAAAGTAAAACAATCATGAAAGAAAAATCTTCCTTAATTATCGGAATTATTGTAAGTATTGGTTCTATAATAACTTTATTTTCATACAGAAAGATGGAAATAAATATGCCAGAATTTCATGCTCAAGATAATTATTCTTGGATATGTCTTATTTTTGGAATAGCACTGATTGCTTATTCTATTGGGCGAAACGAAAAAGATAAATAAACTACCTATTAAATCTCTCTTTGAAAAAGGAGGGATTTTTGCTATGCTCTAGGTATTAATAGTTTAATTTCTAATCTCCGGACAATTAGAGTTGAAGCCATAAATATGAGTTTCAAAACTAGAGTCTGGAGACTAGACATCAATATATGCAAAGTAAAGAATACGAAGTAGAAATAGGCGGAAAAACTATTACCGCAATTTTTTCAGATTTAGCAAACCAGGCAAATGGCTCTGTAATTTTAAAAAGTGAGGGAACAGTAGTTATGGCAACAGCTGTGATTTCAAAAGATGGAAGTAAAAACATGGGCTACTTCAATCTAACTGTTGAGTATTTAGAAAAGTTTTATGCTGCCGGTAAAATACTAGGAGGTCAATACAATAAGAGAGAGGGCCGTCCAAGTGACCAATCTATATTGGCTGCTCGTATGATAGACCGCACAATCCGACCTCTTTTCGATCAGCATATAAAAAATGCTGTACAAGTTATTGTCACTGTTATTGCAGTTGGGAATACAGACCCAAAAACTTTAGGAATAAATGCGGTTTCAATTGCACTTCATACATCAGATATTCCTTGGAATGGACCAATTGGTGCTATTCAAATAAGTAAAACAAAAGAAGACCAAACAATAAAAGTTAACAATTATATTCCAAACGCGGACGAGGCGGTTTATGAACTAGATTTACTTGTTTGTGGAAAAGACAAAACAATCAACATGATTGAGGCTATGGCCTTTGAATTGTCTGATGAAGAAATGGGTCAATGTTTTGATTTAGCATCAATTGAAATTTCAAAATGGGAAGACTTCCAAAAGACATTATCAACTGAACTTGGTAAAGAAAAACTACTATTTCCAAAAACTCAAATGGACACGGACATCGTATCTATTTTTGATGCAAAAATAAGACCAATGCTTGAAGAAAAACTTTTTTCAAAAGAAAGTAAAAAGGTTACAAGCGAAGCTGAAACTCTTTGGAATGAAATATTAGATGAAAAATACAAAGACGATGAAGATAGTAAAGAAAAAGCTGTTGCCGAAGATTATCTACATCATTACTTAGACGGTGCGTTTCACAAGATGGCTTTGCTTCAAGGAATTCGTGCAGATGGAAGAGCTGTAGATGAAATTAGATCTCTTTATGCTAAGGCTGGAGGTATCTCCGATGTGTTACACGGTTCTGGAATTTTCTACAGAGGTGAAACTCATGTTCTTTCAGTTCTTGCACTAGGAGGACCAGAAGATATGTTGGCTGTTCAAGGAATGGAGTCGGAATCAAAGAAACGTTTCATGCATCACTACAATTTCCCTCCATACTCTGGCGGTGAAACAGGTCGTGTTGGTGGAATAAACAGAAGAGAAATGGGTCATGGATTTTTAGCTGAGAAAGCACTCACTCCTGTTATTCCAGAAAAAAGTTTATTCCCTTATACTATTCGCGTAGTATCAGAATCAACTGCATCAAATGGTTCTACCTCTCAAGCTTCTATTTGTGCAGCAACTATTGCTCTTATGGATGGTGGTGTGCCAATCAAAACTCCTGTGGCTGGAATTTCTATCGGACTAATGTCAGATGAAAAGGACACAAATAAATATGTGCTTCTATCGGACATTCAAGGACCAGAAGACCATTATGGTGATATGGACTTTAAAGTTGCCGGAACTAAAAATGGAATCACTGCTATTCAGCTAGATGTTAAAGTTGATGGCGTTAAACTATCTATACTAAAGGAGGCTCTAGGTCGTGCAAAAGTAGCACGTCTAAAAATTCTTGAAGCAATCACAGCTGAAATTTCAACACCACGTGCAAATATTTCTCCAAATGCTCCAATGATTTTGACTGTTAAAATTAAAAAAGATCAAATAGGAATGGTTATCGGACCAGGTGGAAAAAATATAAATGCTATTCGTGAACAAACAGGAACAGAAATAACAATAGAAGAAGATGGAACTGTTTTTGTAACAGGTAAAAATGGTGGAGCAGAAAAAGCCGTAGCTATCATTGAAAGCATGACTCATGAATATAAAATTGGTGACACAGCAGAAGGTGAAGTTGTAAAAATTATGGATTTTGGAGCTTTTGTAAAAATAGGACATGACACAGAAGGACTAGTTCATATTTCTGAAATTGCACCATTTCGCGTAGAAAAAGTTACTGACATCCTTAAAGAAGGAGCAATTGTTCCAGTAAAAGTTATAAAGGTGGATGAAAGAGGACGCCTAAATTTATCTATAAAGGAAGCAAACGCAAACTTCTTTAAAAAAGAAGAACCACTAAAAATATAAATTAATTATTTTATCAATTTAAACTGCTTATAAAGTAATTTAAATTAATAAAAATTAAATTTAAAAATAAAAAACAATTACAATTATGTTAGAATAGGGATGTAAGTTTTGTTTTAACAAATAAAGTAAATTATTGTTAAAAAAATAATTAAAATGATAAAGAGATAATTTCATTTTTACTACAATATGGAAGAAAATAAAACACAACTAAATAGCGAAAAAGATATAAAAACCCTAAGAACCTATACTTCAGATATGGCAGATGTAATCAGAACCAATGAAGTATCTGTTATTAAAATTGCCCTCGCTGAAAAAGATAAAAGAGAACGAGAAGAAATCTACAAAGAGGCAGAGGGAACAAACACTTCAAAAATTTTCCTAATAATAGGAGGAGTTATTTTAATCGCAGCAGCTCTATTTGGTTCTTATTTTTTAATTCAAAAAAAGAAGGCCGAGGAAACCCCAGTAAGCATTACAAAAGACATCGATACTTTCATTGCTTATGATTCTCATGAAAATATAGATATAACTAATTCAAAAAATATTAGTGAGATTTCAAACACAATCAAACAATCATCTTTAGCTGGGCCTGGTTTAGTAAAAGCATTATTCCCTATAAAAAAAATAAACGGCTTATCAGAAATAATAACGTCTAATAATTTTCTTTCATTAATTGGGGCCCGTGCTCCTGGGGCACTAACAAGGTCGCTATCAGATAAATATCTTGTTGGTAAATATTCAAATATGAATGTTGGCGCTTTAAATAGTGAGTCAACTATATTTTTAATTTTTCAAACTACTGACTACAGTCTTGCTTATGCGTCTATGCTCGATTGGGAAAAAAATATGTTAAGTGATTTATATATTCTTTTTAATATTAATATACCAGAATCAAACTCTGAGTTATTTGAAAAAGAATGGAAGGATATTATAGTAAACAACAAAGATGCTCGTGTCCTATATGGAGAGAGCGGGGAAGGAATACTTTATTATACTTTTGTTAATAAAAATAATTTCGTAATTACTAACAACATAGAAACATTAAGAGAAATAATTACAAGACTGATTACAAAAAATGCTCCAGTATTGTAATTATTGTTATTTATTTTATAAATTGTTAATATATAAATGTTAATCCTTTAGTAAAAAATGGGATTAAAAATTTTAGGAATAAATTTAAAGTCTATTAATATTAATAAAAAATGGGAAATCTATAATCCATTTTTCACTACAGAATGAATGCAAATAATTACAAAACAAAATTAGAAGAAGAAAAGAAATTACTAGAAGATGAGCTAAGCTCTCTTGGCAAGGTAGATAAAACTGGTGATTGGGAAGCAACCCCAGAAGCTGATATGAGTACTCAGGAAGTACAAGATGAGGCTGACATGGCAGAGCGGGCCGAAGATTACGAGGAACGTTCTCTTAAATTAAATTCTCTTGAAACAAGACTTGAAGATATAAACAAAGCTCTAGGAAAGATTAGCGGAGAAAATTTTGGAATTTGTGAAAATTGTAAAAAAGAAATTGAAGAAGATCGTTTAGAAGTAAACCCAGCTTCAAAAACTTGTAAAGAGTGTATGGATAAAATTATTTAACTTTATTAAAAACCCAAAGTATTTATTATTTTGGGTTTTTATATTTACATGTCATTTTCAAGAATATACTCGGCTCAAACAAATTTATTAAAAGGCAAAATCGTTACTGTTGAAATAGATATTACCAAAAAAACTTTGCATTCTTTTACTCTTGTTGGTCTACCAGATAAAGCTGTCGATGAATCAAAAGACCGAATGAGTTCTGCTTTAAAAAATTCTGGGTTTAATTCTCCTAAAAATCAGAATCAAAAAATAGTTATTTCTCTTTCTCCTGCCGACCTTAAAAAAGAAGGTCCTTATTTTGATTTAGCTATCGCTCTTGCATACCTTCTTTCAGCAGAAGATATAAATTTTAACCCGGAAGGAAGAATTTTCTTGGGGGAGTTATCCCTCAATGGTGAATTACGTCCAATAAAAGGAGCATTACCTCTTACTCAAGAAGCCAAAAAATTGGGTTATAAAGAAATATTTTTACCATATGAAAATGCTAATGAAGCTGCTCTTGTAGAAGGGATAACAATTTATGGTGCTAAAAATTTAAAAGAAGTAATAGATCATATTTATATTTGCAAAAAAGATAGAAATGGAAATTTATTAGAAAAAGAAAAACCAAAATTATCACCATTTCCAAAAACAGAAATTAAAAGGAAGGAAAAAAATAGTAATATAGATTTTTCTGATATTAAAGGTCAAGAAGGTGCAAAACGTGGATTAGAAATTGCTGCAGCAGGTGGTCATAATATTGCAATGTCTGGGCCTCCAGGAACTGGTAAAACAATGCTGGCTCGTGTTTTTTCTCATATACTTCCAGATTTAAATACAGAGGACTGTCTTGAAGTTACTGGGATACATTCAATTGTGGGGCTGTTAGAAGACACGCTTCTAACCGAATCACCATTTCGTGCCCCTCATCACACCGCGAGCTATGTATCGATGATTGGTGGTGGAGCAAACCCAAAACCGGGAGAAGTAACCCTTGCTCACAAGGGAGTTCTTTTTCTTGATGAATTTCCTGAATTTGAAAAAAGAGTTTTAGAATCATTACGCCAACCCCTTGAAGATAATATTGTTTCCATTTCCCGTGCTCGGGGTTCAGCTATTTTCCCATCAAATTTTATTTTAGTTGCAGCTATGAATCCGTGCCCTTGTGGCAATAAGGGAAGTAAACAAAAAGATTGTATTTGTAAACCCAATGATTTAGATAGATATAAAAGAAAACTTTCAGGTCCCATTATGGACCGCATTGATATCTGGGTCACAGTTGGAAATGTAGATTATGAAAAACTTTCAAGTAATATTCAAGAAGGTGATAAAACAGAAACAATAAAAGAAAGAGTAAAAAATGCCCGAGATATTCAAACAAAAAGATTTAAAGGTTCTACAAGAAAAATAAATACCAATAGTGAAATTAATGTTAAGGAATTAAATATATATGCTCCTCTTTCTGATGAAACAAAAAAAATACTAAATCAAAGTGCGGAGCGTTTACAACTTTCTGCCCGTGCATATCATCGCACAATAAAACTTGCTCGTACTATTGCAGATTTATCTGGAAGTGAAAATATTTTAACATCACATATACTAGAAGCACTTCAATATAGACCAAGAGAAATAAATTAATAACAATTAAAACACAGACAAAATAAACTAAAACATTCAATTGACAAATTGTTTAGTAAAAAGTAATCTAAAGAAAAATCATTAAAATTTATCTTTATGAACTCTGAACTTAAGTACGCAAAAATTGTTCCTGATGTTTGGAATGCTCTAGACGAAATACATAGAGAGGGTTGGGTAAGAAGAGGAGTCAAAAACCCTGAATCAGTCCAAAAACACACCACCTCTTGTAGAGAATTAGTTTGTGAACTAATAATTTATCTTACAGAATTTTCAAATAATGATATTTCAGAAATTCTAGATATACTTGAAGTTCATGATTATCCAGAAAAAATTAACGGGGATGAAGTTATTGTAACTAATGACCCTGAAGAAAAGAAACGTCTAAAAGCTGAAAAATTCAAACGTGAATTTGCTGCCATGCTTGAAATTACAAAGCCGCTTGGATTTAAGGGAAAAGAAATGTTTAATCTCTGGCTTCGGTTTGAAAAAGGAGAAGACAAAAATTCCATCTTTGCTAAAGAAATAGACAAATACCAATCAATTGAACAGGCCTTCTTTTATGAAGATAATTGGGAAAAAGTTTTTGCTCAAGATTTTATTAATTCTTATCGTAATGAAATCTTGCACCCAATTCTTAAAAAGAGAATATCTATGATTGAAAAAATTTGTAAAAGAAAAAAAACAAGCGCTCTTTAAAAGAGGTCTGAGGTTGAAAATAAACCTCTATGACAAAAACACAACCAAAGAGATAGCCCTATCAAAATCCCCCGAGACTTCACTTCGGGGGATTTATTTGTATTTAAAATTTAGAATTAAAATGAAGGTCTCATCTTTGAACCATTTGAATTTTCTATTTCAAAGTGTAGGTGTGGGCCGGTAGACCTACCTGTATTACCGAGAGAACCAATATGTGAACCTGCTGAAACTGTTTGGCCTACCCTTACAGAGACCTTACTTAGGTGAGCATAAATGGTTTTAGTACCATTTGAATGTTCTATCTCAATATAATTTCCGTAACGTCCACCACAACTTGTTCTTCCTTCTACACAACCACTTACAACCTTAACAACTAAACCTGAAGCAGCAGCTACTACCGGTGTTCCTCTCTTGTTCCCAATATCAACTCCTGCATGGAATCCTCCACGTCTTGAGCCATATGGTGAGGTGGTAATTCCAACAACTGGCCTCATATAATAACCTGATTGAATTTTAGTATTTGAAGGGGATACCTTACTTGGAGTAGTAGAAGGTGTCTTCTTTACAACAACTGGCTTAATAATACCGTTTGGCACAAAGATGACATCTCCTTTTTTAAGAACACTATCTTTTGTTATATCATTAAAGATATAAATATCCTCTGTTTCCGCCTCATGTATATCTGCTATTTTACTTATAGTATCACCACTTTTTATAATATATTTAACACCGGTAACTGGTAGAATGTTGAGTTTCTGTCCAACTGAGATATTTTGACCAGATATATTGTTTTCCCAGCGGATAGTATTTATAGATATGTTAAATAATTCTGCTATCTCAGATATAGTATCGCCTTCTTTTACTGTATAGACGTTAATTTGGTCAGAAAGTGGACTTTTCTCAAAACTTACATCTGAACCAAACAATCCATCACTGTAGATAAAAGAATCTTCTTGAACTATAACTTTATCTTTTTGTTCATCAATATTTTTTCTGTCAGGATTAACCGATGATTCAGAATTAAATAGGTCCATATTTTGTAAATTTGAATCTGTACCGGTATTATCTATATCCACAACTTCATCACTAGCTTGGACTTGTTCTCCTGTAAAAAAATCGGAAATCCAGTTTGCACTAGCGAACAAAGGAGTACCACTCATCAAAGTAATCATTAATAAAAAAGAATAGACCTTATTGATATAAGGCTTGGAAAATAACGATATTTTCATCTTAAGATATCCTCTATAGGGACTGTCTTTAGAATCTTTTATTTTTTGTTGAATAAGCCTAAGTTAAGTAATTGTACTATCCTACCCCTCGATTAGGAATCACAGTGCGACCGCTATAAGCGAGAGCTGTAATTGTAAGTAAAGTTAGTATAATTGTTACAATCTTTTCTGAGAAAGCTTATAATATAAAGCTTTTTATGAGATTTCAGTACTTTAGAACCCTTGTTAGAGGTCCTACATATAAGGGTATCTCAGATAAGTTTCATAGTCAATAAAGTAATCCACAGTTTATTTATTAGAACACATATGAAAAATTTAGCCAAAAATTCAAAAAAGGGTAAAGCAATAAAATATTTTTAAATCAAAACTAAATTCACAAATAAAATGCTACAATACTACTCATGAAATATCTTGATTCTTTAAATGAAAAACAAAAAGAAGCCGTTCTTTACACAGAAGGACCACTTTTAATTGTAGCTGGAGCAGGGGCAGGAAAAACTAAAACAATAACTCATCGAATAATACACCTTATACACAAGGGAATAGATCCACAGTCCATTCTGGCAGTAACATTCACAAATAAAGCTTCAAAGGAGATGCGGGATAGAATAATGACTATGTTAAACGAGCCAATTCATGGAAATGATATCAAAAAAGATAATTTTGGTAATACAGATAATGTGCCATTTGTCTCTACTTTTCATTCTCTTGGGGTGCATATAATAAAAGAAAATTCTCATTTAATTGGATTAAATAAATACTTTACAATTATGGATGAAGGTGGTGCTTTGAGTATTATTAAAAATATTATGAAGGTGCGTGACATTGACCCAAAACAACACGAGCCAAGAAAAATCAAATCTATTATTTCTAAATCAAAAGGTGATTTTATAACTGTAGATACTTTTAGTGATAATGTGAATAGTGCAGTGCAGAGTATTGTATCTGTTATATGGCGTGATTATGAAGCTCAGCTCAAAAAAGAAAAGGCTTTAGATTTTGATGATTTATTACTTGAAAGTGTTTTAATACTAAAAAAATATCCGGAAGTAAAACTTCGCTATCAAGCTAGATGGAAGTATCTTCATATTGATGAGTATCAGGATACAAATGAAGTTCAATATGAGATGACAAAACTATTAGTAGGAAAAGAGGAAAATATTTGTGTTGTTGGTGATACTGACCAAAACATTTATAGCTGGCGTGGAGCAAATATTAAAAACATGCTTCATTTTGAAAAAGATTTTCCTACAGCAAAAATAATTTTATTAGAACAAAATTATCGTTCAACAAAAAATATTATTGAGGCTGCAAATAGTATTATAGAAAAGAATCAATATCGTGTTCCTAAAATTTTATTTACAGAAAATGTCGCAGGTGAAGAGATTAGTATTTGTGAAGCTTTTGACGAACAAAGTGAAGCTTCTTTTGTTGCATCAAAAATAGATGAATTATTAAAAAATAATGACCCTGAAAATATTGCAATTCTTTATCGTGCCAACTTCCAATCCCGAGTAATAGAAGAAGCACTACTTGATAAACAAATTCCTTATCAAGTTCTTGGTGTTAAGTTTTTTGAACGTAAAGAGATTAAAGATGTACTTGCATATATACGTGTCTCTTATAACAAGGAGGGTTTATCGGACATTAAAAGAATAATAAATATTCCCGCTCGAGGAATAGGTAAGGTTACAATTGCAAAACTTTTTGCAAACCAAATGAATGAGTTACCACGTGGTACTCAAGAAAAAATTAATAATTTTTATAAAATAGTTGATGATATTCATAATTATGTAGAAACACACAAACCTTCGGAATCAATTAGATACGTAATAGAAAAAAGTGGAATAAAAGATGAATTATCTCATGGTACTACAGACGAGCAAGAACGCTTGGAAAATATGATGGAATTAGTAACTCTAGCTATTAAATATGATAATTTACCAGATGGAATAGGAATGGAAAAACTTCTCGAAGATGCATCTTTATCAAGTGATCAAGATACACTTATGCATGAAAATAAAGGTAGGGGTGTGAGACTAATGACTGTTCATGCTTCAAAGGGATTAGAATTTAAATATGTTTTTATTACTGGATTAGAACAAGATCTTTTTCCTCATATTAAAGATCGTATGAAAAGAAAAGAGGACACAGAAGAAGAGAGAAGATTATTTTATGTAGCCATCACTCGTGCAAGAGAAAAATTATTTTTATCTTACGCCACCCTCCGTACAATTTATGGAATGAAACAAGTAAATCAACCCAGTGAATTTATTTATGACATTCCTGCACATCTCACGGTCTTTGAACAAGCACACAATTCTGGCCGAGAAAAAATAGTTTATTTATAGAGGTACAACCTCCGAAGCCAATTTGAGGTTGGACCTCCAAAAGTGCTACTATATAATTATGTTTCACAAAGAAAAAAAGTCATTTGAAATAAAAAAGTTTCACAACGAAACTTCTTCTTTTCACGCTAAAAAGTCTTTGGGACAAAATTTTCTAAAATCTGAACCTGCTCTTAAAAAAATGTGTGAAGCAGGAGAAGTGAACAACCATGATGTGGTTCTCGAAATCGGTCCCGGTAAAGGTGCACTAACAACAAAACTTCTCCTTGTTGCTCAAAAAGTTTTAGCAATAGAAAAAGACAGGGAACTCTTTGATTTTTTAAAAGAAAAATTTTCATCAGAAATAAAAAGCGGAAAACTAGAACTTATAAATGGAGATATTTTAGAAATAGATGTAAAAAATTATGGTTTAAAAAGTGGGCAATATAAAATAATTGCAAACATCCCGTACAATATTACGGGGGCAATCTTCAAAAAGTTTTTATCTTCAACAGAACAACCAAAAACAATGGTGCTTTTGGTGCAAAAAGAGGTTGCCGAGCGTATTGTTGCGCGTAACGGGAAAGAAAGTATCTTGTCTTTAAGCGTAAAAACCTATGGAACCCCAAAGTATATGATGAAAGTAGCCAAAAGATTTTTTAACCCGGCACCAAAGGTGGATTCTGCAATTATCGCAATAACCAATATTTCTAAGGCTAATTTTAAGGATAATTACGATGAAAAAAACTTTTTTAATATAATTAAAGCGGGTTTTGCGCACAAAAGAAAAGTTCTTCGTAAAAATCTTGAATTTTTTCAAAAAACCCCCGGTCAAATAGATGAAATTTTTGAAAAATTAAAAATAAACTCAAAAGCCCGCGCTGAAGATATAAAATTTGAAATTTGGCTTGAAATATCACGCTATTTATCCACAGATATTTAGGATATTTAAATATTAAGTTGTATAATCAAGTAGTAAAACTTCTGAAATTTACTACTTTTCTTTATTTTTTCTAGAGCTAATCATAATATGAATAATTATAAAAATTATCTTCCAAGTAAAAAATTCATAACATTAATCCTAATTATTGCTGTAATTATAATCTTATTTTTCACAGTTAGAGGAATAATTTCTTTTTTTAATAATAAAAATACCACAAACAATGAACCGATAAAACTAACTATTGGAACTCCTGAAAGTATTTCACAAAAGGATAGTAATAAAAATGGTATTCCGGATTATGAGGAATACTTATGGGGATTAGATCCTACTAAAAGTGGCCCCGAAAATAAAGAGTTTATACTAGCAAAGAAAAAAACTCTTGAACAAAATGGGATAATAACAAACATGGATGATTCAGAATCAATAACCGACAATGATTTACTTTCTAGGCAATTTTTTGCAACAATTATTTCACTACAACAAACAGGAGAATTAAACGAGGAATCAATGAACTCGGTTTCAGAAGCTTTGGGACAAAATGTTTCACCTACTCCTATTCCTGATATGTATGAAGTAAAAATGCTAACAGTAGTAAGTGATTCAGAAGAATCTTTTAACACATATCATGATGAATTGGGTGGTCTTGTAAGCAAATATTCTAATTCTGATATAGGCAGTGAACTAACATTTATTATCCAGGGAATAAGTAATCAAGACGAACAGGCACTATATGCAGCAATTACAGTAGCTCGTGCATATCAATCTTTTGGTGACAATATGATAGGATTATCTGTTCCTAGATCTTTAATTCCTGCTCATTTAAGTGCTGCAAATAATTATGAAAAAACTGGTCAATCAATATTAGATTTATCAAAAGTGTTATCTGATCCAATTCTTGGAATGAAAGCAATTTTAAATTATAAGAATTATAGCGACGCCCTTGCTTCTGACCTAGAAAAAATTTCTTTAATTTTGCAATAAAAGACATAAAAATGATATACTATAAATAATTATTTATGAATAAACAAACTATCACAAAAATAATTTCAGGATTGATTATGTTTGTATTTATAGTATCTATTTTTCAATTTGCTTTACCTACATATGCAGCCACTAATATGTCCGACCTTTATTCTAACCCAAACCAAGGAGGCAGCAATCCATACAAATTTAAAATTAGTGATGTTGTAAATTCAAACTTACTTACAAACGTTGTTGGGTGTACAGGTATTGTAAACAAAGTTTCAACTTGGATGATTAAATTTATACAATCTCCTAAAAAAACAGCACTTGCTGCTGCAGATAAAATAAAAAAAACAAGGGAACAACTTAGAACAGCCTGTGCTGGAATAAAGACAGGTGCTGAAGCAGGAGTAGGTTCAATTCCTTTTGTTAATGATTTAGTTACTGCATTAAAAACAGGGCTTGAAGAATTAAAAATTGGAGGAGAAGACGCGTGTAAAGCTGCCGTTGATGCAACAAGCAAAGAAACTATCCAAGAATTAAATAAGGCAAATGAGCAAGCAGCTGAAACATCCACAAAGGAGCAATGTTTAGATGGAATTGCTATTACTCTTGCAAAGAATCAACTTACCGCTATGACTCGTAGTGCAATGAATTGGGTGAATTCTGGATATGGAGGTAACCCCTTCTTCGTTCAAAATATGCGTAATTTTACAAATAGTATTGAAAGAAATGTAATCGAAACAGGAACAGACATCCTTCTTGATAAAGCTTTTGGAAATCCATATGCTAGAGAATTTGCTGAAACAAAAATAACAAGTAGTCGAAGCAATTTAGGAGTGGGGGCAAGTTCCTCTGGTTTTCTTGGGGGACTTCAATCTGATTTAGGAGCTTTTATTTCAGACCCAAAATCTTTTTATTCAAATGATCAATTAAACCAAGTAGACAATACTCAAACAGCTCTTCAAAGAGCTCAACAAGCAAACAATAATTTTCAAAATGATTTTTCTGTGGGTGGTTGGGATGGGTATATGGCATTAACACAAAGAGACCAAAACAATCCTTTGGGTTTTAGTATGCTTGCTAATCAATATTTAACAAACACCCAAGTCCAACAGGTTACGGAACAAAAATCTCAACTCGCTGAAAATAATGGATTTTTAAGTCAAAAGGAGTGCATATTGTGGCAGTGGTACGACAAAGAAGGTGACCCTCTTAAAGAAACTCCATCCATCTCTGCCAAATCTGCCGCTGCTGGTTTAAAAACTATGACCACATCGGTATTTAAACCAACAAAAAGTACAACAACTCCAAATTTCGACAAGTGTGTTGATTGGAAAATAACAACACCAGGAAGCATTATCCGAGATAAGACAACCAATTATCTAAACTCCCCAGAACGCCAGCTCGAACTTGCAAAAACCATAAATGACTCGCTAAATGCTTTATTTTCTATTTTAATTTCAAAACTAGAAGGTGGTGGTCTTTCTGGGCTTTCAGATAAAGTAGAAAATACATCAAATTGGACTGACAACATAAATAGTTTTACTAGTTTAGATGGAAACACTCCATATGATAACAACGGCGCTTATGATGGGTTTAATTTAACCAGAGATTTAGGAAATACTTATATACACGAAAATACATATAAAGCAGGAACTTGGAATGCAAATTCTAGTATAAATAGAACAGACAAATTTGATCAAATAATGAGTGGTTATCTGCCTCCAGTATATGATGACAACAAAAACCAAATATCTACAAATATATATTGGGAAGTAACAACTCCAGGAAACACAAAGATTGTTGATAATGGATATAACGGATGGCAAGTTGGCGATAGAGCTTTCTGGAATGGATATGAGTGGCAAAACTGGAAAAAAGGACAACCTAGTCCTATAAAAAACCGTGGTGTCATTCAAATACAACAAGATTATGTAGTTGCTGCAACTGAAATACTAAAAGTTTTACCCACAGTAATGCCAAAACTAGGAGAGTTAGATTACTGTCTTCCTGGCCCAAATCCAAGCTACAAATCAAATTCAGCTGAGGCACAAAGTGCATATCAAAATTGGGTTGGTTCAATATTTGTGGGTGCAATCGATAGCTCAAATAAAAGATTTGGAGTAAAAATAGATGGTCCTGGTCAATGGACATATGATAATTTGCAAAATATTTATAAAGATAACCAAAAAGTATGGGCAACACTTTTAACTGGGTGGAAATCTCAATGGAATTTGATATGGACTTTTACTAGATTTTGGGATGCTAGTGGGGGAAGTTATACTTACGACAATAATTCTAAATTAAGTTCAGATGAAGACGACAGAATACAATTGAGGACAAGATATAAAGACAGCTTTACAGATTATGTAAACAATTTCTTGTTCCAGGGGTTTTATGACTCATTTGATAAAATGATCAATAGACTATATTTCAATAATGTAACTAAGGAATACGTTGAAGTAGAATCTGAACCCGCAAATACTTATAAAAATCCATCATATATGCCAATGGCTGCAGGTGGTTATGATTTAACAAAAGACATTATCTTTTATGATAATGAGATTTATAAATCAAAACAAGAATACAGTGATTCTGTCGCTCAGGCAAAAATAAATATTTCTAAACTTGAATCTATTAGAACTGAAGTTAGTAAAATAATTGTGGCCGCTCAAAACAGACGCGATGCTAATTTATTACTACAAATAAATAAAATTAATTCAACCGCAACATCAACATGTGAAGATGCTAAAACTGAGTGTATGGAAAATGAACGTGGTACTGTCGCTTGTGATAGAGAATATTACGCATGTATAAATGAATTAGTAACTACTGGTAAAATTCTATCTAAGGAAGACTACTTAAAAGAATATAAGGAATGTTTTGCTGAAGAAAATATTCAAGTTTATGATGCAAGCTCTATTTCAAATATATCTGTTGATTTTGAAAGATGTTTTAACGGAATAGATGATGACTTAAATGGATTAGCAGACAAGAACGACCCAACTTGTCCTGGTTATGTAAATCCAGGTACTAGTGGAACAAGAACATCTGTTAGTGGTGGTAGTGGATATCGAAGATAATAAATAGTTAATATATTAAATAAATTATGGAAAATAAACCCAAAAAAAGTAAAGCGCTAATAATAACATTGATTGTTATTCTATTTCTTTTGATTTTGGGATATTTATTAATCAAAAATCGAGATATTTTTGGTGTAAAAACTTCAAACACTATTGCTAAAATATTTTCTCCTTTGTTACCATCAAGTAACTCAAAAGGTGTATCTATAACAACTAAAGCAGGTGGTGATATAAAAAAGGGGGATGAGGTATCTCTAGTAAATCCAATTGTAATAAAAGCAACCGGGGGCACGGATGTGTTTGGTTTTGCATTAAGTGACATAAAATATAATGATAAAGGGGAAATTTTAATAAATAACAATACCTTAAATATTGGGGGTTGGAAATTTAACCCAGGAAAAGGCGAATGGACACTTAATCCAAACAAAGGAGAGTGGGTATTTAA
The DNA here is from genome assembly GCA_038249055.1 of Minisyncoccia bacterium. GTDB lineage: Bacteria > Patescibacteriota > Minisyncoccia > Phycocordibacterales > UBA9973 > UBA8515. Next base: position 32,177 of record JBBRWS010000005.1, on the reverse strand, counting down.
TTCTAATTCAGGAAAATGGATTGCACCGCAAGGTATTCCATCACAGCCAGTAGGTGGATGGATATACAGTTCCGATACAAGAAAATGGACACTAAGTACAACTGGCGGAGGTTGGGTTTATGATTCAACAGCTAGAGCCTGGGTTTCACCTGAGACCGTCCCTGTACCACCAACAGGTGGTTGGGTTTATGATTCAAATACAAAAGTTTGGACATTGAATCCTAGTGGAGGAGAGTGGTTGTTTAATCCCAACACAAGAGCTTGGGGTTCTCCAGGAGACGAAAATCTTTTTGGTAATTCTTTAAAAATAATAGCTCAAGCAGGTGAAGATCTTAAAAAAGGTGATGGCGTATCTCTTTTCAATCCTACAATAATAAAAACAACCGCAGGAAGTTCGGTATTCGGTATCGCAAATGAAAATATATCCAATGAGGGTAGTGGTAGAATTACAATAAGAAACAGTGGAGCTACAAATACTTTTTTTGATTCTTTCTCTAGATTTTTAAATAATTTATTTAACGTGACTCCCTCTAAAAAAGCATGCGTAAACGGAGCGGTTAATTCTCCACTTTGTACTATAGACTCAAATAATTTATGTTTAAATGGGGCAAACAACCCCCCAAATTGTACTACAGTTTCACGTAATTTATGTTTAAACGAAACAATTAATCCTCCACTTTGTACTATTTTAGTAAATGGTTCATGTTTAAATGGAACAATTAATCCTCCGCTTTGTACTGTAGGGTCTGATAATAAATGTATAAATGGAACAATTAATCCTCCGCTTTGTACTATTAACTCTGACAATACGTGTCTAAACAAAGCAAACAACCCTCCTCTTTGCGATAGTATTTTAGAAAGTGAATGTATTAATGGAGCTATTAATCCTCCGCTTTGTACTATAGGTTCTGAAAATAAATGTGTGAATGGAACAATTAATCCTCCACTTTGTACTATTACTTCTGATAATAAATGTATAAATGGAACAATTAATCCTCCAATTTGTACTGTGGGCTCCGATAATAAATGTCTTAATGGGGCAACAAATCCTCAGCTTTGTACTATTGGCTCTGACAACAAGTGTCTCAATGGGGCAACAAATCCTCAGCTTTGTACTATTGGCTCTGACAACAAGTGTCTCAATGGGGCAACAAATCCTCAGCTTTGTACTATTACTTCTGACAATAAGTGTATAAATGGAACAATTAATCCTCCGCTTTGTACTATTACTTCTGATAATAAATGTCTAAATGGAGCAATAAATCCTGAGATTTGTAACGTGGGTACCGACAACAAGTGTATAAATGGAACAACAAATCCTCCTGTTTGTACTACTGGTCCTATTGATTCTAATAAATGTATAAATGGAGCAACAAATCCTCCTGTTTGTACTACTGGTCCTATTGATTCTAATAAATGTATAAACGGAGCAATAAATCCTCCTACTTGTGACGATTTTGGTTTTGGAAATAAATTTCCAACAGTCCGTGTTACAGCTAGCCCAAGTTCAGTTGCTCCTGGTGCATCTTCAACTATAAGTTGGACTTCCACAAACAGTACGTCTTGTGACGCAGGAACTGGAAGGGGGTCTGGAACTTCTGGTTCTTTTGAAACAGGACCACTCAAAGACAGTAATTCATATTCAGTAACATGTACGGGATTAAACGGTTCAAGCAACAATAGTGTTTATGTTTTTGTTACCGGTGGAAGTAATACTTTTCCAACAGTCAAAGTTACTGCCAGTCCGAGTTCAGTTGCACTTGGAGCTTCTTCAACTATTAATTGGACCTCAACAAACAGTACATCTTGTGATGCAGGAACTGGAAGAGGAACTGCTACTGCTGGCTCTTTTGAAACAGGACCACTTACAGAAAATACTTCATACTCTGTAACCTGTAAAGGAGATCTCGGCTCAGGTGCTGGTTTTGTAAATATTTTTGTAAGTGGATTTGGTGAAACAAAATATGAATGTAACGATAAAATAAATAATAACGACAACGACTTACTAATAGACAATGCGGATCCTGAGTGTCACGTTAATGGGGATTTAAATAAAGAATATGTAGCTGAACACAACTCAGAATCAACTTCTCCTTCAGGAACAGAACCTGATTTAACAGCTGGAAATGTTACTCCTGCAAGCTCTCTTATAAATACACAAACAACGCTTTCCTCAACAATAACAAATATTGGGGGTGGTTCTACTTTAAAAACATTTTCATCTTTCTTTGCAATAACTCAAAGTAATCCTGGTACAAGTAGCTCATCTAACTCTTCTTCTCTGGTGTCGCTTGATGTTACTATTCCAATAATGTCACCAAAAACTAGTAACACTGCAAAAGTTTCATATAAATTTACTTCTGCGGGTACATATTATATACGTGCCTGTGCAGATAAAAAATCAGCAGTAGACGATGGATTAATTACAGAAGTAAATGAAAACAATAACTGTGGAGCCTGGACAACATTTACAGTAACAAGTTCATTACCAGTACCTTGTCTTTCTCCAAAAATCACAGACACTGAAACTAAACTGTGTATAAATAAATCTGACTGTAAGTCACCTAAAATTGTAATTGGGGACAAGTGTGAAGTTCCTGGACCTTGTGTTTCTCCGATGATAACTGATACTGAGACAAAAGCATGTATAAATAAATCTGATTGTAAGTCACCTAAAATTGTAATTGGGGACAAGTGTGAAGTTCCTGGACCTTGTGTTTCTCCGATGATAACTGATACTGAGACAAAAGCATGTATAAATAAATCTGACTGTAAGCCACCTAAAGTTGTAAACGGGGACAAATGTGAAAGTGGTGGAGCCAATAAATGTTTATTAATAGAACAAAACCCTTTAACATTTAACGATGCAGAAAAAGCACAACTGGACATATTGCTTCGCAAATTTTATCTAATATCATCATCCCTTAAAACAGTAGAAGATATTTCAACAATATATAATGAGATTGAACAGAATACAAATTTTGCTAGTCAAATTGATAACCTAACAAAAAAATGCTACTTGGAACTAAATGATAATAGTGGTTTTAATGATTTTTGCTCACGTAACAAAGATTTGTGTGAAGCTAATTCTGGAGCAGAATTTGCAAGAGAAGCAAACAGTAATTTTGTATTTAATCTTGGAACGAATCCTTATGCTAATGGTTTTACAGGAATTAGACATGGAAATCCATGGTATACAAAAGGAACAAATGGTTCATACCCTTACAAAATAGCAGACACCGACACTGATCAATTTGGCTACACTGAAGTTGGTTTATTAGAACCTATATATAATGCTAGTGGTAGAAATGTATCATGCAGGGTTGCATCTGGATATTTTACAGGTAAAACTACAGACGGAATTGATTGTGATACCTTTAATAACTTTAATATAGGTAATAATGAATATTCAAACTGTTGGGCATGGGGAACTGGATTAAAAACAGGATCAGAGGGAGGACTTCCTAGTAATTATTATCAAAATATAGATAGGGGTTGTAAATGGGTAGATAGCATAGATATGAATAGCACAGAAAGAATTTTAAATATTTGGTAGTGGTTTAATTAATAATTAATCTAGGAGAGATTTTATTAAATCAAAACTACTAATTAATAATTAAATTAGGAAGTGGAGATGAAATGAATCTGAAGTTTTTAGTTAAGTTTTTGTTTAAAAAATTAGCATTTTAATTTAATATTAAATTAAAATGCTATAATGGTTTTGTTAGATAATAAATGAAAAAAGTTTTATCATATACTTTAATATCTTTTATCATCTTCGCGAATCTCTTCGCGCCTATTAGTGTTGGGTTAGATGGAAAAAGTATAGAAATAAAAAGTTCAAAAGCAGAAGCAGTAGAAAGAGATGGCTCAAAAGAAGCATTCACTCAAAACTTTTCAGCTAGTATTTTAAGTCGCAATAATACAACTTACGTAGATGAAACACTGGCAACTGCAGACCTACATCTTATATTAGATACGGGATTACCTAAAAATTCCAACGCAAGCGATGCTTGGAAATATGTAGCAACTTCAGGTAATATTGCGACGTGTGTTCTTACTTTAGGGGGTGCTTGTAAAAATTTTGAAACTCCTAATACTTTTATTTTAAAATTTGAAAATTTAAAAACAAATAAAGTTGGGTGGTTAGATGCTACTTCATTTATTTTAACTCCACCTGGTAAAAATTATACAGAAATGAGAGGGGAATCTACAATGCCTACTAGTATAGAGTTGGATATTTCTATTAGAAAAAATATAAATGGCGACTTTACACAATTGGAACCAGATACTTCTTATAAAACAACATTATACTATCTTGCTTGTACGGCGTCGCAGTGCGGAAGTGCGGAGGGTAATGGAGAATCAATTTCTGGAGTTACAGAAGAAAAAAGTTACTTTCCTGCAGCAACATTAAATCCTTTAACAACTGCAAACAAAATACAACAAAATATAGGTGCTCTGGGTAGTGGTGAAGTTAAAATATCAGAAGGAAGCAATGCTGGAGATCTTCCAACTTGTGATGTTACTAGCCCAAGTTCTTGGTTTTCAGGTTGTATTGCTCAAGCTCTATATTACTTATTTTTTAAAACATCTTCATTTGTTTTTGGTCTTTCTGGAAAAGCATTAGACTTTACATTGATGTATTCTATTAGTGACACTTCTTATCGTTCATCTTTTGTTGTAGAAGGATGGGGAATAGTAAAAGATTTTTGTAATATGTTCTTTATTTTCGTTTTGCTCTATATTGCATTTGGAACTATTTTAAATTTACACAATGTCAAAACAAAAGAAATGATAATAAATGTTGTTATTATCGGGCTTTTGATAAATTTTAGTTTGTTTGCAACCCAAGTAATAATAGATGCTTCAAATATTTTAACTCGAGTATTTTATAATCAAAAAACAATTGTTACTGGTACTGCCCAAAAAGATGCTAGTGGTAACCCTCTTCCAACTAAAAGTGAATTGGGTGATTTTGGAGAAATTAAATTATCTGAAGCTATTGTTTCAAAAGTAAATCCACAAGAACTTATAATGAGAGCCAGTGAAGTTGAGTCTATACCAATTAGAGGAACTATGACCGGTGAAGACCAAACAAAAACAAAACAGGGTATTTCAACTGGTACTTTTATAATAGTTATTTTCCTTGCAACGGCCGTAAACATCGTTGGAACTATAGCTTTTTTGTCTTCCGCTTTTGTTTTTATAGCAAGAGTTGTCGGACTATGGCTAGCAATGATTTTGGCACCTCTCGCATTTTTTAGTTATATAGTACCCCAACTTCAAGATATAAAAATGATAGGGTGGAAAAAATGGTGGCCAGATACTTTAAAAATGGCTTTTGTTGCTCCTGTGTTTGCATTTTTTATGTATATTATTGTGGGATTTATGGATAAAGGACTTGGTATCATTGATGCTAGTATGAAAACAGGTAAGGGTGGATTGACTTTTGTTATTGCTATCGTAGTTCCTTTCGCTTTTATAATGATTCTTCTAATGAAAGCAAAAAGTATCGCTGTAGATATGTCTGGAGAAGTAGGTGCTGCTATATCAAAAGTTGGAGCAGTTGCAGGAGGACTTGCTCTTGGAGTAGCAACTGGAGGAGCAGCAATAGCTGGAAGGGCAACACTTGGTAGATTGGGTAGTAAAATGGCCAGTTCAAGTAAATTAGCTGAGATTGAATCAAAAGGTGGAATTAAGGGATTTGGGGCTAAAATGTTATTGAAGGGTGGAGCAGCTGCGGGTAGTGGAAGTATGGACCTTCGTGGAGTAAAAATTGCAGGTAAAGGTCTCTCTGATACTGGATTAAAGAGTCTCGGTAAGCCAAAAGAGGGTGGCTATAAAAAAGCAGAAGAAGATAAACTTGCAAAAAGAACAAAGAGAGCAGAAGACCTCAAGAAAATTGTTAATAAAGATAGTGAAATCAAAAAAAGAAAGGCAAATGTTGATAAAAAAATTATTGAGGATAAATACTCAAAAGATATTCATGATATTGACGCTAACCTAGTTAGACTAAGACAACAACTAAGTGATGAAGCAGACCCAGGTGAAAGGGCTAGAATTTCTACTGAAATTAGAGTAGAAAATAGTAAATTAAGTAATATTAAATCTGGTGGTCAAATTGCTGGAACGAATAATTATTATACTGATACAGGTGCACAAAACGGTAAAAATATAATAGGTGTTACCAAAGAAATTAAAGATATTGATCACAAAATTGAACACGACAGTAATCAGCTTGCAAAAGAATACGCGACAATGCTTGGCAGTAATTTAAACAAATGGGCTAATATTTTATCTGCAGGAAGTACAAGAAAGGGTACCGATGAAGCCGTAGATAATATAAGATTAGGTATTGTAACCAAAAGTGTTAGTTCACATGGAGGAGGGGGAAGTCCTGCGCCTGCACACCCAACACCTGCAGCAGCAGCAAAACCAGCAGGAACAGCCCCCGCAAGTGCTGGGCACGCACCAACTCATTAATATAAATTTATGACAGAAATATTACAACAAAAAATTAAAGATGAAATATTAAAGCTTCCAAAAATAAATCGGGATGCTATTAATTCTGTTGACTGGGTTAAAAAAACTGAAGAGGTTGGAATAAAATTTGGACTTATTGATGAAGAGATAGAAAGATTACAAGTAGAAACAGGATTAATTTTAACGGGTTTAGTTAATTTAAATAATTTTTCTTTTAATATTCAAAACGAGATTCAATTAAAAGAGGATGATCTCAAAAAAATAACGGATGAAATTACTGAAAAAATATTTAAACCAGTAGCAATAAAAATTGAAGACGATATAAGAAATAATTTAGGAAGCAAACAATTAAATTGGAAGCAAACAATAAATTTTATTATTTCGGGTGGAGATTATTCAGCTTTTTTAAACGAAGAAAATAATACAAATATTAAACTTCCGTCTTTAAATAATCGTTTATAAACAAAAATAAAAAAATGGATTACACAACAGACATATTACAAATTAAAATAGATGAAGCAAAAAAACTACTTACAAAAGAAAGCAAGGAGGCTATTGATGCTGTAAATTGGAAATATGTTATAGAAGGGATGAACGATAAATATACAGTCGAACAAATTGACAACCTAACAACAGAAACAGAGCTTCTTCTTTGCGGAATTTTAAACCCTGATGAGTATGAGAGTGAACTGGAAAAAAGATTATTGTTATCAAAAAATGAAGTGTCTGACCTATTAAATGAATTAGATAGGCAAATCTTCAAAAAAATACAATCAGGGTTAGAAAAAAAGATTTTTGAAAAAGAAAAAGTAGTCTTTGTTAACAAGCCATTAATTCTTGACCCTCGTTTTATTAGCATGCCAAAAGATATTCAAGAAGCAATAGCCATCTCTGATTGGAGAATTAAACTTTACGAAATATCAAAAGAATATAAACTCAATATTGAACAGCAGGGTATTTTGGAGGACCTTACGGTTAGTTTAATTCAAAATAAAATACACCCAGATGAATATGAAGGTGGTATAAACTCTAAAATAGTCCTTTCAAAAGAAAATCTTACAAATCTTGTAAAAGATGTAAATGAAAATATTTTAAAAAATATTAGAGATTTAATGTTACATAAAGGAGATGAGATAACAAAAAGTGCACCACTAGAAGTTGAAAGTGGAGAAGATGTACCTCTTCCTCCTTATGCAAAAAAAGAAGCTAAAATAAGCAGTGCTCCAGAAATTGAAGAAAAAACCAAGCAAACCAATATGGAAACAGAAGGGATAGAATTACCTCTCACCACAAAAGATGAATTAAAAGATTCTTGGCCAATAAAAAAAATCGAAACTACTCCCGGTATAGATAGTATGCCAAAAGATATTCCAATGAGTATTTTGGAAGAGAAATTAAAAAGTGTGACCATGAGTGATCACACAGTATCTGATTATACTGCCACAAAAATGACGACCCCTTCTGCAAATGACACAGGAGATAAATTAAAACAGCCTCTAAAATCACACGACCCATATCGAGAAGCGTTTTAGGATAAGTAGGAAGTAGGAAGTGTTATTGAAATAAAAAAATAATTATGCAATTTAAAGTTCCACAATTTATTGACGTCGAAGATAAGCTGTTTGGCCCATTTTCTTTTCGTCAATTTATATATCTTTTAGGTGGGGGAGGAATAATATTTGTTATATATAAAATTCTTGGTTTTTGGCTTGGACTTATTCCGATTCTAATAGTAGGAACTTTATCTTTTCTTCTGGTTTTTTATAAAATTAATGAAAAACCTTTTATCTTTTATCTTGAGGCTGGCATTAATTATCTTATGTCCAGTAAATTATATATATGGAAACAAAGACTAGTAAAACCGGGTGACAAAGAAAAAGAGGAAGATTCACAGACTGCGCCGTTGGTATCTATTGTACCAATGACAACAACTAATAAAATCAAGGATCTTTCTTGGAGTTTAGACGTGCAGGGAAAAGATGAGGGGAGTAAATAATTTAGAATTAATAATATTATGATACAATGTTTGTAGTAAGTTCTTATTTTGTTTTTAATTAGTAATTGTTAATTATGATTCAACAGAATCACCCTATGGGTTAATTATATTTATGGCTATTAGCGCAAAGAGTTCACAAGAGTTTGTCCCAATAAAAGAAGTTCGAAATGGTATCATTGTTTTAAAAGATGGTAGTCTTCGTGCTGTTTTATTGGCATCTTCCTTAAACCTTTCCTTAAAATCATCCGACGAACAAGCTGCCATCATACATGAATTCCAAAATTTTATAAACGGCTTAGATTTTCCTACTCAAATATGTATGCAATCCCGCAGATTAGATATACGACCATATCTTCTTACTCTAGAAGTTAGACTAAAAGAACAAGCAGAGCCTCTTTTGAAAATTCAGACCAAAGAATATATAGATTTTATTAAATCTTTTACAGACGAAGTAAACATAATGACAAAAACATTCTTTATTGTTGTTCCATATAGTCCTACTGTAATAAAATCCGGCAATAAAATAATGGAGGGTTTCCTTGGTGGAAGTGCTCCTAAAAAACAAGTAGAGGATACGAAGAAGGCTATGGATTTGGCTTCTTTTGAAGAAAAAAGAACACAACTCGACCAAAGAGTAGGAGTTATTATGAGTGGTCTCGGTAGAGTTGGAATAAGAACATCTGAACTTAAAACAGATCAAGTTGTCGAACTTTTTTATAAGACATTTAACCCAGGAGATACTAGCCAGGGAATGAAAATACAATAATAACTGGTCCCGTTAGAGATTATATATGTTTTATTACACCTATATATTAAAAAGTAAAAAAGATGGTAATATATACACAGGAAGTACAAAAGATTTACGGAAACGCCTTCTACAACACAACAATGGTCTGTCTGTTTATGCAAAAGGAAGAGGACCGTTTGAAATTATTTATTATGAAGCATGTAAGAGCGAAGAAAAATCTCGGTCGAGAGAATTATATTTAAAATCGGGAATGGGAAAGCGTTATCTTAAAAATAGATTAGGCGCTTCCTATCTCTAACGGGATGTCAATATTATCATCATTATTTGGAGGCAAAAAAGATTTATCTAGCCATAAAAGCATGGTTATGCCGGTTTTGCCGAGTGAAATATATAAAGCTGCAACTCTTGAACTTCAAGATATTATTGCACCTTCTGCTCTTCAAATCACACCCAAATCACTAAATCTTGGAGATAAAATAGCAAGAACCTTTTTCGTTATATCATATCCTAGATATTTGAGTGACAATTGGTTTTCTCCTATTGTTAATTTGGATAAGGTTTTTGATATTTCTATTTTTATACACCCAATTGAAACCGCCGAAATATTAAGATCATTTCAAAAAAAGGTTGCTGAAGTACAAAGTCAGATTTCTATTCGTGAATCTAAAGGACTTGTTCGTGATCCAATGCTTGATACTGCATATAGAGATCTTGAAGATTTAAGAGATAATCTTATGCAAGCCCAAGAAAAAATGTTTGATGTAGGACTTTATATTACAGTTTATGCTGAAAATGATAACGATTTATTTAAAATTGAGAATGAAATAAAATCTCTTCTTGAATCAAAACTTATTTATCTTAAACCTGCTTTATTCCAGCAAAATGAGGGTTTTAAGAGCGTAATACCTCTAGGTACAGACCTATTAGGTATACACCAAAAATTAAACACTGAACCACTTTCAAGTATTTTTCCTTTTGTTTCTTTTGACCTAACCGAAGACAAAGGAATACTCTATGGAGTAAACCGCCACAACTCCAGCTTAATTCTTTTTGACAGATTTTCTTTACCTAACTATAACTCTATAACTTTTGCAACTGCTGGTGCGGGTAAATCTTATGCAACAAAATTAGAAATAATTCGTACTCTAATGTTTGATACTGAAGTTATTGTAATAGACCCTGAACGTGAATATGAATATTTAGCCGAAGCAGTAGGAGGTAGATACTTTAATATTGCCTTATCTTCAGACCACCATATAAATCCATTTGATTTACCAATACCTACAGGAGAAGAAACAGGGGCAGATGTTTTAAGAGCAAACACAATAAACCTTGTTGGGTTGTTTCGTATAATGCTTGGAGGTCTTACTCCAGAAGAAGATTCTATTATTGATGCGGCTATTACTGAAACATACGCTCTAAAAGATATTACTACTGATTCAGATTTTATGAATATTGAACCTCCTATGTTATCAGACTTCGAAGTTGTTCTTTCTGGTATGGAGGGGAGTGAATCACTTATGCAACGTTTAGTTAAATATACACATGGTTCATGGTCTGCTTTCTTAAACCAGCCATCAAACGTAGATATTAATAGAAAATTTATTGTTTTCTCTGTGAGAGACATGGAAGACGAACTTAAACCTGTTGCTATGTATATAATTACTCATTATATATGGAATGCTATTCGTAAAAATATTAAAAAAAGATTACTTGTAGTTGATGAGGCTTGGTGGATGATGAAATCAGAAGATACTGCTTCATTCTTATATTCAATTGCAAAACGTGGAAGAAAATACTATTTAGGACTTGCTACTATTACTCAAGACGTAGGGGATTTTATGAAAAGCCCGTATGGTATTCCTATTGTTACAAACTCATCTATACAATTACTCCTAAAGCAATCGCCAGCAACCATAGATGTTCTCCAAAAAACCTTCAATCTTACCGACGAAGAAAAATATCTATTACTTGAAGCAAATGTGGGGGAGGGTATATTCTTTGCTGGTTTAAAACACGTCGCAATAAAGACAATTGCTTCATATACAGAAGACCAGATTATAACCTCAGACCCTTCTCAAATTCTTGCTATTAAAAAAGCAAAAAGTGAACTATTGGCTTCAAATAATAAATAGTATTTATTATAGATTTATATTCTTTCTACTTTCTACATATTACTTTCTTTAGTTGTTTGGTTTACAAGATTATTATATAATATACATAGTGAAATTTATAAAAATAAAATTTTTTCTTATTGGGTTTTTTATTCTAGGAATAATAAATATGCCCGGTTTTTCTTTTGCGGAGACACAAATAGAAGTACAAGAAGGTGAAATTAATGTTGAAACAGTTCCAAATAATCCGCAACCATATCAAGATGTGACAATCACTCTATCTAGTTACGCAACTGATTTGAATAAAGCCATAATAACATGGCAAACCGACTCTACTACAAGTCTTTCTGGTATCGGTAAAAAAAGCTATACCTTTAAAGCACAAGGTCCAGATGTTACAAGTATTATAAATATAAGTATTAGGCTAGTGGGGTCTTTAAATACAATAACAAAAAAAATTATTATAATTCCTTCGGAAGTTGAAATAATGTGGGAATCTATTAATGGATATACACCTCCATTTTACAAAGGTAAAGCCTTACCGATTATGGGTGATCTTGTTAGAGCAGTAGCAATACCTAACACTAATAGCATAAAATCTGGAAGTGGAAATATTTCATATACTTGGAAAAATAATAGTCAAACCAACCTAGATGCCTCTGGTTATGGTAAAAATTCTTATGTTTTTAAAAATAGTATTTTTGATGAAAAAAGTCAAATATCAGTAACTGCTTCTGCTGTTGGTGGAAATTATGGATCAGAAAATACAATAGAAATACCTATGTATAAACCAACTGTAATATTTTACAAAAAATCACCAACGGAGGGAATATTATATAATAATGCCCTTGACAAAGAAACTGTTATGAATGAGGATGAAATGACCGTAGTTGCTGAACCTTATTTTTTTTCAACAAAAGGAAATGAATCTGATTTTAGTTATAATTGGAAAATAAACAGTGAAGATATATTAACTCCTTCAAAAAGAAACGAATTAACCATTAGACCGGCTTCACGTGGAGGATATGCGACTATAAATTTTACAATGGAAAACATGAATGAATTATTCCAAAAAGCTAGTAATCAATTAAAAATAAATTTGTAATATCTGTCTAGTTAGAAACTATAGTAAAAAATATGAAAATTAATAAAAAAAATATAATAGTAAAAAATAATTCATTATCATTAGTTTCTAATGTGATGAAAAAAACATCATTTTATATATTAATAGTTTTTTTAATATTTAATATTTTATTACCTTTTAATATCGTCTTAAGTGGTTTTAATAACTTATCTTTTCAAAAAAACCTTGTTTCTGCAGCCGATTGTACTATTAATTCAGCTGGGTGGGATCCGTATGGTGAACAACCAGATGGATTTTTTAAAGAAGGAACAACTACTGCTGATATTATAATTAAGACAAAAGATTGTATTAATTACCCAGATATCTCTTTTAGTGTTTATGAAACTGATGGTCTGGCTTTTGATGACCCTCTAACTGATTCTGGTTTATATGAACAAAACATTAAACTTCCAACAGACAACTCTGCAATACATATTCAACTGGGTGAAGAGGTGTGCGAACATGGACCAGGTTTTGATTGTAATTTATATTTTAAATTATACAAAGATGGTAGTGTTGTTTATCAGTCATTAAATAAACCCAGTGGTAATCTATATTACGAATGTGACGGTGCAACTTGCTTGGAGGATGGAAAATTTTTAGAAATTTTACCTCTTGGAACAGACGATAAACCTTTTGTTGTAACACCTAAAACAGATATTTCAAACAAAACACCGGCGGTATATAAACTCCTAGCACCTATAGGAAAATTAACTACTGCACCTGAAAATATAGGTGAATATTTTAATACTATATTTTTAATGGCCATCGGTCTTTGTGGAGTTCTTGCTGTCATTATGATTGTTATTGGTGGAGTTCAATATATGGGAGATGAATCTATTTTTGGAAAAACTGAGGCCAAGAGTAGAATTACTTCGGCAATTTTAGGTTTATTAATTGCTCTTGGTTCTTACGCTTTGTTAAATACTATAAACCCTGACTTGTTAGGGAAGGGTGGTATAAACATTAAATCAGTTAATGCGAGTATCGAACCTTTATACGATAGAGGTATTGCTGATCCCAAAAATTCAAATGGTGAAAGTATTCGCTGCACACCAGTTACAACTCCTAGCTCTCCTTGCACCGTTCAAAATTTAACTAAATATTTTCCGAATGATGCAGTAGCAATGTCAAAAATTTGTAATATGGAAAGTAGTGGAACAAACGCAATCAGTGGAACCGATGTTTGCAATCCAGGTAAAACACCTTTTTCTTTTGGTTTATTTCAAATAAATTTATCTGCAAATGGTATACTTGCGGGAAGTGAATGTGTAGGTTTGTTTGATAAAAAAGTAGCCGGAAAAGATGCAATAGAGCCAAAATATAATAATGGTTTTAGTTGTTCTTTACTACCAGGAAAAGAAGCATTATATGAAAAATGTAAAAATATACTACTAGATTCAACTAAAAACTTAGAGATTGCAAAAAGTTTATACACAGCAAATAAAAGTGCTTGGCTTGGTGATAAAAGATATTGCGGTTCTGCTTTTAATTAAAAAATAGTTATGCCTAAAAAAACAATCATTATTTTTACAACAGTGTTTGCAATCGTTGGAGCGATGGTTTTTGGACTTTATTTATTAGGGAAAAAAACTCCAACTGATGGAACAACTAAAGTTGATGTTCCTTGGTATCAAACATTTTATCCTTTTGGTGGAGGAGGGCAAACAGAACCACCTGTTAACACATCAGGTACAACAGGAGGTCAAGAACCTGGCCAAAACGGAAGTACACCACAAATATCAAGATTCTCTCAAATAACGGATTTTGCTGTGGCTGGTGCTACCTTTATGGAAGATACAAGGTTAATAGAAATCAACCCAAACACTGCAGTTGAAGCTCAACCTGAGCCTATTCAGATAGTAATCAATCCACTGACAAAAGAAGGAAGAAAAGAAATCCAAATAATTTTAAATGAAAAATTGTCGCTTGTGCCACCATTAGTAGTAGATGGTGCTTTGGGTAAAAAAGCAATAGAAGCAATAAAAGCTTTTCAAAAATTAAATAATTTAACTATTACAGGTAAAATAGACACAGAAACTGCTCCTTTTTTTACAAAAACAGTACAGCCCAATGGAAGTTCTTTAGAAAAAAGTCTTTATGAAGAAGCTCCTTCCATAAGATATGTAGAAAGGTTAAATGGTCATATATATAAAATGTTTTTAGACACAAAAACAAAGGAAAAAATTTCAAACTCAACAATTCCTAGTATTTATGAAGCATTTTTTGATAAAACGGGTCAAACAGTTATCTATAGATATCTTTCTAGTGAAAAATTAATAAACACTTATCTAGCAACATTAAGTACTTCAAATGGAGAATTTTTACCACAAAATATTTCCGATTTAAGTATATCGATTGATAAAACTAAATTCTTTTATTTAACAGAAAATAGTAACGGGGTAACTGGTACTACTGGAACTTTTGGGGAGTCTAGAAAAGATAATGTTTTCTCTTCTCCTTTTACGGAGTGGTTGTCGCAATGGGATAATCGCCAAAGAATATACCTAACAACAAAACCGTCTTATAGTGTTCCTGGTAGTATGTTTATTTTAAATACAACAAATAAAACAATTTCAAAAATATTTGGTGGAATTGAAGGACTAACAACCTTAATTAACAAAAGTGGTTCTATTGTTTTATACAGTGTATCAACAACAGAAGGACCAAAGCTTGGTATTTTTGATATTGAAAAAAATACAACAAAAGATCTTAAAACCTTTGGTTTACCAGAAAAATGTGTTTGGAGTATTGATAATGTTAATATTTACTGTGCTGTACCAAATGTCATCAAAGGTAATCAATATCCTGATTATTGGTATCAAGGGCTTATTTCTTTTGATGATTATTTTATAAAAATAAACACAGTAGATGGTAGTGTAGAAACACTCGCAAATTCTTCAGATGAAAAATCTGTCGACGGTACTAATTTGTTTTTAGATAAATCAGAAAATACATTATTCTTTACAAACAAAAAGGATTCCACTTTGTGGAGTTTGAAACTAAATTAATAGGGGATAAGGTAGAAAGTAATATGTAGTATGGGTAGCATCAAACAAAAAACTTAGACAATGTCTAAGTTTTTTGTTTTGTATTTATTAAATTTATTTTTTTCCTTACTACTTACTACATACTACTATCACCGATGTACTTAATAACCACTCTTCTTGTTGGACCATATCCTTCTGACTCTGTTTTTATATCTTTAATTCCTTCTAAAAACATGTGTATTATTCTTCTTTCAAATGCTGGCATTGGATCAATTTCAATATTACTCTTAAAATATCTTGCGCGTTCAGCCATCATGTGAGCTATGTTTTTTAAATTTTCGAATCGTTTTTTTTGATAGCCATTGATATCAATAAAAATACTTGGCCCTTTTTCCTCTGTTTTTATTACATCTTTCTCTACTATTTTTTGAACGACGTGATTTAAAGAACGAAGTGTTTCTCCTTCTCTTCCAATCATATAACTTGAATCTGGTGTTTCTATCATACACCAAAGCATTCCGCTTTCTTCAGAAAACTCACACTTAGTAATAGTACATGCTGTGTGTTTAAAAATTTCTTCAACTGTTTCTTTTATTTTATTTTTATACATCCCGTGTGAAATTTATTAGTTGCTAATGGTTTGGACTTACTTTATTTTTATCCCTTTAAAACTTACCATGTTTTGTTTGTTTGTTAAATTTCTATCGGGATAAATAAATATTTATATTGAATTCTTTTCTAATTGTCTTCGAATATACCATTCTTGAACAATTGTAAAAATGTTACTTGTAACCCAATACAATGCTACTGCTGCAGAAATCTTCCAAGCTATAAAGGCTATAAACACAGGGAGTATATATTTTACGTTCATTTGCATACTATCTGAAAGTTGTTCTTGAAAAGTTTTTGGAGTATTTAAATCAGCACCCGTTACAATTTCAACCTTCGCTTTTATTGGGATTGCAAGATATCCTTGTATAAATTGTGTTACTCCAGCCAATAATCCTAAAAAGATACTTTTCTGTCCCATTTCCAATAAGCCCAAAAAGTTTGTATAGAGGTTAGTGGGTATTTGAATAAATGAATATATTTTAGTGGCATCAATAGAAAGACCGTTATAAAAAACATAATACAAAGCAAAAATAATTGGTAGCTGAAGAATTATTACTAAACAACCAGAAAAAGGGTTTGTCCCGTATTTTTTATACAATAAAAATGTTTGCTTGGCTTGTTCTTCTTTGTTTGGATAATCTTTTTTAATCTGTTTTATTTCAGGCTCCATTCTCTTCATAAGAATCTGACTTTTTATAGATTTTTTTGTAAGAGGGGAGAGTATTAATTTAACAATAATAGTCACTAAAATAACAGCAAAACCAACATCGCCAAAGGTGACGTTGTTAATTATAAAGATAAGTATGTTATATATTGGCTCGTAAAATGCAGTATTCCATAGTTCTGACATTCGTCTATTGTATCATAAGAAGTTAAAAAGTAGAAAGGATTGTGATTATTCCTTTGTTGTTTCCAGTTCGTAATTATTAATTATTAATTCTTAATTATTTAACCGGATCATAGTGGTTCTTTTGCCAAGGATGACAGCGTAATATCCTTATAAAACCTCTTGTAATGCCCATAAAAGCCCCGTATTTTAATACAGATTGTTTTGTATACTCTGAACACGTTGGCAAAAAAACACAGGATGAATGAGACCTTAATGGTGTTTTTTGATAAACATTTATTAACCAAACAATAATTTTAGTCATTTAAATAATATTTATTTTTTTTAATAAAGATATAATATTTTCCTTTATTTCTAGGTTTTCAGCTGTAATTGCTTGTTTTTTATACATAAATACCCCAATACCTGACTTTATTGGAAGGGAACGAAGAATATTATAACCAATTCTTCTAAATTTATTTCTTTTTACTGCACTTTTAAACACCCCTTTGGGTGCAACTACCGCATATTGAGGGGTTTCATTTTTTATAAAATACAACAAAAAAAGCTTGGTAGAAAAAGTTTTTCCTTCCTTTAATAGGACTTGAAAAACCCCTTTTGTTACCCGCTTTTTTTTTGGAAGCATATTTATTTCTTTATTGATACGTTTGCTCTACCTTTTTGGCGTCGTGCAGTGTTTACTTTTCTGCCGTTTGGTGTTTTAGCTCGAACAAGAAAGCCATGTGTTTTTGCTCTTTTTCTTTTATTTGGTTGGTACGTTTGAGACATATTGGATAATATATACTATATTACTCAATATTGCAACATAAAAACAAAAACATATCCACATGATATCAACATGTTAATTAAGGTATTTTATTATTGAAGAACCCAAAAACAATGTATAATGGGCCCTATGGAAACAAAAGAACTCTGGAACAAGTGCCTATTAGAAATTGAATTAAGTATTTCAAAAGCTAATTTTACAACTTGGTTCAAAAATACCTATATAATAAAGGAAGATGCAGGTGTTATTCACGTAGGAGTTCCAAATGAATTTGTTAAAGATTGGCTTTATAATAAATTTCATAAACTTATTCTAAAAACTCTTATTGGTAACGAAGATAGTATTCGTGGTGTTGAATATTTTATACACAAACAAGAATCAAAATATGATCAAGAAATTAAAAATAATGATCGGGTTATAATAAAAACACCCGTAAACATAAACAAAGAACTTCCTTTAAATGATTTATATATAAACAAAGAAGATAATTTAAACCCCAAATATAATTTTAATTCTTTTATTGTTGGCCCTTTTAATGAGCTTGCTTATGCTGTTGCTCAAGCAATAATAACAAACCCTGGTCAAAACTATAATCCTTTTTTTGTTTATGGGGGAACAGGGTTGGGTAAAACACACATGATTCAAGCAATAGGTAATACTATTAAAATAAACCACCCTTTAAAAAAGGTTTATTATGTTTCTTTAGAGCGGTTTACTATCGATTATATAAATTCTATTCAAAATAAAAACCCTAATTCATTTAAAGAAAAATATAGAAAATATGATGTAATTATAATGGACGATATTCAATTTATCTCTGGAAAAGACAAAACACAAGAAGAGCTATTTCATCTTTTTAATACCTTATATGAAAACAATAAACAAATAATTTTTTCTTCTGATAAGCACCCAAATTTTATTCAAGGACTTGAGGACAGATTACAGTCTCGTTTTGCTTCTGGTATGACGGTTCAAATAGTTGAACCAGATTATGAATCTCGTGTTGCTATAATAAAAGCAAAATTTGAATCTACTAATTGTATAATTGAACCAGAAATAGTTTCTTCTTTAGCAGAATCACTAGAAGGGAACATAAGAGAACTTGAGGGTAGTTTAAATACTGTTATTTGTCAGTCTCAATTAAAAAATAGAGCATTAACTTTATCTGAAGTTAAAACACTTATAAAAAACAACATTAGACCTAAAAAAACTGTTGCTATTAAAGATATTGTTAAAATTGTAGCAGACCATTACGGCCTTGCGGAAGAAGTTATTTATGAAAAAACAAGAAGAAAAGAAATTGTTAGAGCTAGGCAAGTTGCAATGTATTTACTTCGTGAAGATTTTAATATTTCATATCCATTAATAGGTCAAAAATTAGGGGATAGAGACCACACAACCGTAATCCACTCTCATTTAAAAATAAAGGTGGATTTAAAAACAGATCCATCTTTATTACAAGAAATAGAAAAGATTAGAATTATGTTTAAATAAAAAACTAATAAGTCTGTGGAAAAGTTGTGTTTAAAGAAATTAAAAATGTGGAAAAATAGTTGTTAATTTAAAAAAGAAAAAATAATCAACAAGTTATAATTATAATTAAATTAATAATTATAAAAAAAGGTTTAGTTTTATTGTGTTTATTAGTAATTCACATATTCACACCTATAATAGTAATAGTAAGTATTAATATATAAGTTATAAACAATAGTAGATTACAATTAGTCATTTAATAAAAAAAATATTATGAAAATAGAATGTTCAATAGATAGAATTAAAAAAGCATTAGTTTCAGTAGAAAGAATAACAGGTAAAAATTTAACACTCCCTGTTCTCGGTTCTGTTTTATGGGTTGCTACCGGTAAAACATTAAAACTTAGGGCTACAAATTTAAATATAGGAATAGAGATTGAAATTCCTGCTAAAATAGAAAAAGAAGGAGTTGTTGCTGTTCGTGGAGATATTTTATCTTCTTTGTTTTCTATTTTACAAGGAGACTTAATGGTTAGTTTTGAATTAATAAATGGAAACTTATTAGTTAAAACAAAAACAAGTACAATTTTATTGAAAAGTATTTCACATGAAGACTTTCCAACTATACCAATAGTGGAGGGAGAAAGTTTTTTAATCCAAACAAAAAAATTTATTGACGGCATTAAATCAGTTTATTATAGTGCTTCTATTTCAGAAATAAAACCAGAAATAGGAAGTGTTTATATTTATCCAGAAGATGATATGTTGGTTTTTGTTTCAACTGATTCTTTCCGTTTAGCAGAAAAGAAAATAAAAATAAAACAAAAACTATCTTTTTCTGGTATATTAATACCTTATAAAAACGTGGTTGAAATAATAAAAGTTTTTGATGGAATAGAGGATGATATTAAAGTTACACTTCAAAAAAACCAAATATCTTTTTCTGTAGAAAACATTTATTTAACCTCACGCATTGTGGATGGAAGTTTTCCAGACTATAAACAAATTATTCCTAAAAATCCAACAACTCAAGCTATTGTTTTAAAACAAGACTTTATTTCATCTTTAAAAATATCTAATATTTTTTCGGGTAAATATAATCAAATTATTTTAACCATTAAACCAAATGATAAAGTATTTGAAATAGAATCAAAAAATATTGATGTAGGAGAAAATACAACTCAAATATCTGGAGCATTATCAGGAGACAGTGTTTCTGCTAATTTTAATTATAAATATATATTAGACTGCTTTCAATCTATTTCCGGAGACAGTTTAAGTATTGAGCTGGATGGAAGTAATAAACCAATGATTATTAAAGGAGTAGGAGATCCTTCTTTTATGTATTTAGTTATGCCAATGAATAAGTAGAACAATTATTAATTACTAATTAGTAATTAATAATTAAAAAATATGGACTATAATCACATAAAAAATTTTTTAGATAAATTTAAACAACTAATTTATCAAAAAGAAGAATTAAAGGAACTTGTTGTTAAAATAATATCTGAACAAATTTCTTATAAAATAGAAAAAGACGCAATTAAAATAAAAGGAGGTTATATTTATATACAAGGTTCCCCCATCTTACGTAGTGAGGTTCTTATTTATAAAAAACAAATTTTAATAAAATTAGAAAGTTTAATACCCGACACCCATTTTTTAGATATTAAATAAGTTTATATATTTTCTGTTTTAAAAGAAATACTTTGCTCCCCTTTGTTTCCTAAGGTATCAACACCCATAACACGAATAATATTTAAATTTGAAATACCATTAATGTCATTTGGTATAAAAGATGTAGAAAAAGGAGTTGTTTTTAATGATGTTAAATATATATTATTTATAAAAACATCTACTTTTACAAGAGGGTTTATATTTTTTGAATTTATTGAAATTGTAATATTTTCATCATTTTTATATATTTTATTTTCAATTCCATTTATTTCTAAAATAGGTTTTTGTTCATCTGTGTGAATTGTGTCGTATGTGGTTGGTTTATCAAGCAATGTTACTATTTTATATTTATAACTATTAACCTCCCACCATTTTTGAACACCATATTCCCAATTTTCATATTGTGAATCATTTAATTGAGGTGAAATAAAAGGCTGAAGAGGATTTTTCTTATCTATCCAATATAAAATAGTATGAACATTAGTTATAGATATTTCTTTCTTTAGTGCTTCTGGGGTGTATTCAGTTGCTAACCCTCCAAATACAGAGTCCATAGTAAAGGTTTCTCCTCCTTGCCAAAAACCACGAAGAATAGGAGGAATTGATTTGTCTGTTTCGTTTGGTTTTTCAAAAGACTCCACTGGTAAATTTTTAAGAGACTCTCTCATTACAGCATTCCAGATGGGCCCAGCAAGGGCAGCACCACCTTTTTTCATTGGTTTGTTGTCATTGTTACCAACCCAAACACCGACAGCAACAGAGGGCGTATATCCAATAGTCCAAGCATCCTTGTTGTTGTTTGTAGTACCAGTTTTAACAGCTACTTCTCTTCCTGGAATATTTAAAATAGAATTTGCTCCAAAAGTAGGAGTTCTTGCTATATCATCTGATAAAATACTAGATAAAATATGCGTAGTGTTTGGTTGTAGTATTTGTTGTGGTTTACTTTCATATTTTTCTAAAATATTATTAAGACCATCTTCAACAGACAAAATACCCTGGGTAGGATTTTTTATTCCATTATTAGCAAAAACACCATAAACAGAAGTCATATCAAGAAGGGTAGTTTCTCCACCTCCAATAACTAAAGTCAAACCATATTGATTTGGGTCATTTTTTAAGGTACTAACACCTAAATTGTGTGCTAGTTTAATAGAATCTGATACACCAACTAAATATAAAAGCTTTACAGCAATAATGTTGATAGACTGAGCAAGTCCTTCTCTAAGTGTTAATGGACCACGAAAAGCATTATCATAATTATCTGGTGAATAACATGTTTGAGAAGTAGAAGAAGCTGATGGGTTACAAGAAGAATTAAATTCTGTTTTAACATCAAATAATGTTGTTTTTTCTGTGTAACCTTTTTCAAAAGCCAAGGAATAAATAATTGGTTTAAAAGAAGAACCCGGCTGTCTTGCCGCTGTTGCCACATTAAAATTTCCATCTGTAGTTGTATCAAAATAATCTCGAGAACCAACCATGGAAAGTATTTGTCCTGTTTTAGGATCTATTACAACTACGGCCGCATTTTTACCATCCCAATTTTTTTCGTTTTCTTTTGCTTTTTGTTCCGCTATTTCCTCAGTTTTTTTTTGAAGGTCGTAATCTAATGTAGTTATTACTTTTAATCCACCTCCTTCAACCATATCAACACCATATTTATTTTCTAAATATTCCTTTATGTAAAACACAAAATGAGGAGCTGCAATATGCATAGGTTGTTCTGGTAAAAATGTTACTACTTCAGCTTTGGCATTATTATAATCACTCTCATTTATAAAATTTAATTCAAGCATTCTTCTTAATACTAAATTTTTGCGCTCATCAAGTTTGTCTTTATTTTTACGATAAGGAGAATAATAAGTTGGACCATTTGGAATAGCAGCTAAATAAGCAGCCTCTGCTAAAGTTATTTCTTTTGGAGTCTTACCAAAAAAAGCTTTTGTTGCTTCTTCTATTCCATAAATATTTCCACCATAAGGAGCTTCATTAAGATAAAGAGTTAAAATTTCATCTTTACCCATTACTTTTTCAAGTTTTACGGCTAAAATCCATTCTTTTATTTTACGAGAAAGAGATACCTCCGGAGTAAGAAGTGTATTTTTAATTAATTGCTGTGTGATAGTTGAACCACCTTGAACTTTTTTACCTGTTAGTTTGGCCCAAAAGGTTGCTCTAATTATAGAAGAAATACGAATACCATTATGTTTGTAAAATTCAGAATCTTCAATCGCGACTGTTGCATTTAAAATACTTGCTCCTATTTGTTCATAAGGAATAACAGTTCTTTTGATGTTTTGATGAACATCATAAAGTAGTATTGTTCCAGTCCTGTCGTATATTTTTGTTGAACTTTGAATCCTTCTTTCGTTAAAATATTTAAAATCCGGAATTTGTAATGTACTAATCCAAACCATTAAAATACCAGTAAAAACAAGACCAAGCCCCAAAATAATTAAAATAATATTTTTAAAAGTTCCCTTTTTAAAGTGTTTTTTTGTTGTTTTTATAATAAAAAGAGGAAGACCACGGACAATTGAAATAATCTTTTTAATAAAATCTTTTTTTGTGTTTTTTCTCATCCTATTAGAAACAGGTTGCGTTCATTTATAAAATGATATCAACCCGCTAAATTAAACTTAAATTACTAAAATTACTAAAATTACTTATATTTCCCACCTTTCACTGCGACCGCAGCTTCTAACGGGACTCATATTTTGCTATCATATCACAATATTTGATTTTTTGCGGACAAAGATTTATTAATGTGGTAAAGTATTATTATGAACAGCAATATACAAAATAATAACCTATTAACTAGAGGTATTTCAGCTACATACCCATCTAAAGATTTTATTTTAAGCAAAATGAATCGCGGTGAAAAGCTTACTCTTTATTTAGGGATTGATCCAACTGGACCAACCCTTCACTTAGGACATTCTATTCCTATTAAAATTTTAAGTGATTTTCAAAAGTCCGGACACCATGTTGTTTTATTGATGGGTGATTTTACTGCAATGATTGGGGATCCTACAGATAAAAGTGCTACAAGAAAACAGCTTTCACATAAAGAAGTGATGGCCAACCTAAAAAATTATAAAAAACAAGCAAGTTCATTGTTGTCATTTTCTGGTAAAAATCCTGCTCAGTTTAAATTTAATTCAACCTGGCTTAAAAAAATGAATTTCGAAGATGTCCTAAACTTAGCTTCACAAATGACAGTACAGCAAATGCTCGAACGCGACATGTTTGAAAAGAGAATGAAAGAAGGTAAGCCAATACATATAAATGAATTTATGTATCCACTCATGCAGGCCTATGATTCTGTTGCTATGAATGTTGACGGGGAAATTGGGGGTAATGACCAAACCTTCAACATGCTTTGTGGCCGGGATTTAATGAAGACAATGAAAAATAAAGAAAAGTTTGTTATTGCTGTAAAACTTCTTGAAGATAACTCTGGAAAAAAGATGGGTAAGACGGAAGGCAATATGGCAGCACTTTCTGATTCTCCAGAAGAAATATATGGAAAGATTATGAGTTGGACTGACGGACTAATAGCTTCTGGTTTTGAACTATGCACAAATGTGTCGATGTCTGAAATTGAAGTAATTAAAAAAGATATAATTTCTGGTAAAGCTAACCCTCGTGATTTCAAAATGAGATTAGCAAGAGAAATTGTTTCTATTTATCATGGAGAAAAAAAAGCAAAACAAGCAGAGGAAAATTTTGTAAATACTTTTCAAAAAAATGAAATTCCTGATGATATTGAAAATATTAAGGCTGAAAAAAACGACTTATTAATTGATTTGTTTTTAGTAAATAAAATCGTTGCTTCAAAAGGAGAATTTCGTAGGCTTGTAGATGGAGGGGCAATAACAAATTTAGATTTAGACAAAAAAGTTTCTTCTCATTCAGACAAAGTTGAGAAGGGTGTATACAGAATAGGTAAAAAAAGATTTTGTAAAATAATAATATAAATAATAAAAAAATAGCCCAGTAGATCAATTTGGTAATTGAAGGTTAAGCGTCTCTTGTAGACATACAACCTTGATTCAGTAGAATCACCTCACGGGCTATTTTTTGTTTATATTATTCTGTGTCTTCTAACCCTTTTACTTCATCAGCAAAAAGATCATCAGCAAGATCATCTTCTTCGAGATCATCATCAACTAAATCACCAAGACCATCTTCAAGATCAAGGTCTTCTTCTAATTCTTCCTCCTCAACAGTGTCACCCAATTTTAACTCTTCATCGTCAATATAGCTCATAAAAAATTTAAGCAAATTATAATTTACTATTTGTAGCAAAATCTAATTTGCTTTGCAATACCTTATGGGTTGTGGATAACCTTTAGTTTAATTATTAAAAATAAAAAATTTTATACACTAAAAAACACTTTTAAAACAAGCTATAAATAGCCCTATAATAATTTTTTTATTAAATCAATATTTTTACAAGCTAGACAAGTAAGACCAACAGCTATTGCGTCCATTTCGTCATCAGAATTTATGGTAGTTTTTATATCTATAAGTTTTGGAACCATCGACATAATCATATCCTTACTTGCCTTACCATACCCCGTCACAGCCACTTTTATTTGTGGAGGTGTGTATTCATAAACAGCGAGATTATTTTTTGCCGCTACGTAAATAATAGTTCCACGAGCTTCAGATACACCCATAACCGTTTTTTGGTTTGTTGTAAAATATAATTTTTCAATCGCAAGTGCTTCAGGTTTATATTTTTTTATATTTTTTTCAATTTCATTGCCGATGTTTTTAAGTCTTTCTGGAAATGGAATTTTTGCTGATGTCTTAAAACAAGTTGAATAAACTAAAATATCTTTTTTTAAAAAAGTTTTTTCTATAATAGCTATTCCTATTCTTTCAAATCCCGGATCAATTGATAAAATTTTCATAATTAAGTTTCAATTTTTTAATTTAAATAGCTCTTCTTGTGGGGCACGCCCGTGAGGTGATTCAGCTGAATCAAATACTTTCTGCTGAAAAATTCCTCGTGCTCAGCTCGACAGCTTTACAAGCCCCCACAATAAGACTATTTAAATTAAAAATAAATATTTGTATTTTAGTATTTAAATTATTAATTCTGATTTAGTAAAATCACCTACTGGGTTAATTATTAATTTTTAATTATCTGTAAACTCATAACCCAAATGCTCGTAACCCTTTTTAGTCACAATTCTTCCACGTGTAGTACGGTCTAATAACCCAAGTTGAATTAAATATGGTTCCACAACTTCTTCTATTGTTGCTTCTTCTTCGCTTGTAGCTGCAGCAATTGTTTTTAAACCAACTGGACCCCCGTTAAATTTTGAAATTATTATATCTAAAATACGCCTATCAGAAGAAGATAACCCAAGCTCGTCTATCTCAAGTAATGCCAAGGCTTTTTTAACAGCTTCTTTTGATAGAGGTGTTTTGTTTACTTGGGCATAATCACGACAGCGTTTTAGAAAATAATTTGCAGTACGGGGAGTAAAACGAGAGCGTTTTGCTATTTCATCAAGTGCTTCATCTTCTAATTCCACGCCAAGGATTTTTGCAGACCGCTTTATTATTTTTTTAATTTCATCATGAGTATAAAATTCTAAACGAAACACACCCCCAGAGAATCTAGAACGAAGAGGGGACGAAAGCAATGCTATTCGAGTTGTTGCAGCAATAAGAGTAAAGGGAGGAAGTTCAAGTTGTATGGTTCGAGCTGAGGGTCCTTTACCAATAATAATATCAAGTACACCTGACTCCATGGCTGGATAAAGTATTTCCTCTACCATCTTATTTAGTCTGTGTATTTCATCTATAAAAACAATATCTCCAGGTGAAAGGTTTGTTAAAATAGAAGCGAGGTCTCCCACTTTTTCTATTGCTGGCCCTGACGTTATTTTTATTTGTCTACGTGTTTCTTTTGCTATTAAATGTGCAAGTGTTGTTTTACCAAGTCCTGGCGGACCATAAAAAAGAATATGCTCAGCGGGATGAGCACGTTCCTCTGCAGCAGTAAGTAGAATTTTGAGGTTTGCCTTGATGTTTTCTTGGCCAATATACTCTCCCCACACCTCTGGGCGAAGTGTTTGGTCTAAAAAACCCTCATCCCGTGAAGGTACTGAGGACTCCGGACGAATGTATTTGTTTGTTTTATTTGTACTTGACATTATATTTTTAATATGATATACTCTTTATAGAAATTTGATACGTTTTTATTATAGCATTTTAATTAAGAGGATATAAATCTCTAAGCAATCGGCCCCGTGCTCTATATCTGTGCGTAGGACGATCTGGTTTAGTCAAATTTACTGGGCCTATCCTGTAATCCTATATTACTTTGTAAGTGTATGCTCTCAAAGGATTGTTTAGAGATTTATGTTTTCTTCTTAAAATAAATAAAAAACCCGACTATTTAAGTCGGGTTTTTTATTTATTATTCTTCAAGTAAGTCTACAACACTTCCTACTTCTTCAAGAGAGGTAATCCCTTTTAACACCTTAACAATTCCATCCTCTTTCATATTTAAAGTACCTTGTTTTGCTGCTATTTTTTTAATTTCACGCTCACTAGGATTTTGTGGAATTATTGCTTCAATTGCCGCATCGTTATAAATTGCTTCAAATATTCCCATTTGACCCCTATATCCAGTCTTGTTACATTTTTCACACCCAACAGGCTCATATATTTTAAAGGGAGCGTTTAAGTCTATTCCATAAGTTGAAAAATCTTTATTATTATTTTTTGCCACCTCAATAATATTTTTTATTGTTACGGATTCTTTTTCTGAAATTATTTTTTCTTTCTTACAATCATTACAAAGTTTTCTTATTAAACGTTGAGCAATAGATAAAGATAAGGCCGAAACCAAAGTTTTTGGATTTATATCAAGATCAATTAAACGGGGAATAACTCCGGCCGCGTTGTTTGTGTGAAGAGTTGAAAAAACCAAGTGACCAGTAAGAGCAGACTCCACCGCCGTCTTGGCTGTTTCAGCATCTCTGATTTCTCCCACCATTATTACATCAGGGTCTTGGCGCAGAGCTGAACGCAATCCCTCTAGAAATGTATAACCTTTTTCTTCATCAGTTTGTGTTTGAGATATTCCAGGTAGGTGATATTCAATAGGATCTTCTATTGTAATAATTTTTATTTCCTCAGAGTAAATTCTCTGTAAAAAAGAATAAAGAGTGGTTGTTTTACCAGATCCAGTTGGTCCAGTAAGAAGAATAAGACCATTTGGTTTTTTTATTTCATTCATAAAAATTTCAAATAATTTTGGTTCTATTCCCATATCTTCTAATTTTACCCGTATTGATTTTGGATTAAGAATTCTCATCACGATTGATTCCCCATAAGCTCCAGGCATTATAGAAACACGAAGACTTATTTCACTTTCATCTAAGAATATACTGAAACGCCCATCTTGTGCAATTGCTGAAGTTGTAATTTTAAGCCCAGAGATAAGCTTAATTCTAGAATTTATAAATTTATGAACAAAAGGAGTTAGTTCCATTACTTCATGTAAAACACCATCAAGTCTCAATCTTAATCGAACAGTTTTTTCTTCTGGCTCAAAGTGTACATCTGAAGCATTTATTGCAATCGCACCAGCTAAAACAATTTCAAGAATATGAGAGGTAGTATGAGTTTTACCTTTTTCAGCTTCAATAATAGCATTTTTAATATCATCCATATTTTTAATACCAGCCATGA
Organism: Minisyncoccia bacterium; assembly: GCA_038249055.1. Taxonomy (GTDB): domain Bacteria; phylum Patescibacteriota; class Minisyncoccia; order Phycocordibacterales; family UBA9973; genus UBA8515. Next base: position 3,620 of record JBBRWS010000005.1, on the reverse strand, counting down.
GTGACTTTAGGATATCCCCTGAAACAGTAACAGCTCCCATTTTTGATTCTGATGCATATGATATTTCTTTGTATCTTTCCCATGCTTTTTCTAGACTTGCAAGAGAAGCCATATAAAAATGAGTCACATATCCATGGTCAGTAAAATAATTATTTAAACTCTCCAATTTTTCTGGTTGTGGAGATCTAACTGCAACATGTATGTTTTTACCCACGAGCTTAAAAGGAGCTATTTCCAAAGAAACAGCATCTTTTTCTGGAATAGAGCGCAATGCATTATTGTCTATTATTACCCCCGCTAGATTTATAGGAAGAATTCCATATCTAGCTTCAGCTAATACTTGGACTAAATCTTCTTCCTCTTGTCTTCGTATGTCTATTAGATTTTTTTTCTGTTTTTCGTCATCAAATTGAATACTCATCCCGTTAGAGATAGTCCCTCCTTAGACGGGACGTATCTGATTAATTTTAGTTAATAATATTTATTTTATCAAAATTTGAAATTTCTGTTAGAAGTATAACATGCACATCGCGAACAGGGACTCATCCCATTTAGAAGCAGGTAGTGGTTAGCTTAAAACTAACTACAGTCTACTCGTGTTAAATTAATTAATTTTTTTTATTTCATTTTTTCCGTTATTTACTGAGACCGTGACTCCTAACAAGACTCATATTCCTTTATTATAACGTATATATAATCATATCTATACTTGACAAGTGTCGTAAAAGATTATATTGTTCGCTTAAATCGATAATTTTCTATCATCTCATCGAATATAGAAAAAAATAAAAATGTAAATTTAAAAAGGAGGACAGTAGATGAAAAAACAAATGAGTATTTTATTTTTGATTTCTATTTTTGGCCTGAATATTTTAATATTCAGTAGTTGTAAAACACCCCAAGTTGTTGTTGAAAGCCCAAAAGTACAAATTCAAACAGAAGAGAATAATTTTATTCCGTGGCATCCAAAATTTTATAAAAAATTAGGAGACTTAATTAATTCGGTATCATTTTATAATGATAAAGAAATAATTATGGAAGGAGATTTCTTTTCAAAGAAGTATTTTGTTACAAATGGGGAAGTTCACTTAATAGACACTATTTGTTCAGTGGAAAAAACCATTTTATTAAAAACACCCGGTGCTTTTAAAATTAAAAATGGACAAGGAGCAACTTCTCCTGTGACCGTAAATTTTTCAAAAGTAGATGCTACTTATGAGGTAAATTTCTTATTCAATATTAGAGATACAACCTTTGTTCTTGATCCCAATGCATTTCTTTTATTTAAAGGTAAAAAATACCCAGTTAAAGCAAAAACTGAAAAAAATGAGATTTGCAGAATCTATTTCTACTCCTTTGAGGATAAAGTAAAAATAGAAATCAAAGAAAATGCTGAAGGTATAAACCAAAAATAATTTTATATCCTTCATTAAATAAAAAAAAGAACCTTAATAAAATCAAGGTTCTTTTTTTTATTAAAAAAATATTAAATTAAAATTTAATATGATATTTAGTATGATTTTCATCATATAAAATATGTTGTTTTTTTTATAAAAACCTTTTTAATATAATATTATTTTGACAAACGAACCATATCAGGGCGCCTTCTTGGGAGATTGACAAATTTAGTTAAATATGATACTATTTAAACAAATGTCGGGTTTTAGGTTGTTTTATTTATTTCTTATTTTTTCGCATAGGAAGCAAATAAAACAATCTAAAACTTTATAAAAATGAAAAAAAGAGTATTAATAATTCTATTAGTACTAGGTACTTTTGGAGTTGCTGTTGGACAACATGTTGTTAGTCCAATAAAAAGGGTTTTACCAAATCACAATTATACTATCAATCAATTAAATGAATTTATTGATAGTACCGACCCAATTGTAAAAGAATGGACAAAAAACTTTGTTATTCTTGCGCAAGATGGATTGCAAAAATGTGGTGAAGATATATTTTTGCTGCAAAGCGGAAATATAGAGGAACAAATAAATTTTATTTTAGATAATTGTGTCCTAGACACAATTACACTAGAAAGAAATTTTATTAATTCCGGAAAAACTTCAGACGGCAAAACTATTAAGTTTGTCGTTGACCCCAGGGAACTAGTAGATAGAGTTGTTTTAACTCTTGAATATGGTTCTTGTAGAAAACCACTTGTCAAAATGGATTGCTTCAATCTTCTCAATCTCTTAGAAACAAAAATTAGTGTTTTTATAGAGAAAGAGGAAATAGCTGAGCCAGTTGAGTCTGTTAAAACAACAGATGATGATTGGGAAAAACAAATTGACAAGAAAATTGTTGACCAAAAAATTATTGATGTGATGCCAAAAACATCCAAAGATAAAACATGGTTACAAAAAAATTGGGGTTATATTGCAGGTGGGCTCGCTATTATTGGAACATCTATTTATCTGAATAAAGATAATTTATTTCCAAAAACAGTAACAGTAATAGAGCCACGAACGATGCCACCAGGCGTTCCTAGTGATCCACCAGTAGTGGAACCAAGGACGATGCCTCCAGGTATTCCCGCAGTAACACCACCAACATCGCCAACCGAGCCAACAACACCAGTTGTTGACCCAACCGCCCCAGGAGTTCCTTCAGAGCCACGGTCAATGCCAGGCTCAATAACAGGAATGAATAAAAAAAGTGGGATTGTTATTTTCACTTTTGGATGGTAGTTAAATTATTAGTCAGTTATGTTTATTTTTTAAAATAAACATAACTGTACTTTTTTAAGTCTTTAATTCTTCGAAATTAAAGGTTTAAAATTGTAAATTAAAAGAGTTAGTTAATTATAAGTTTTTATTAATAATATGAAAAATAATATGAAGAAAATAATATATATGATGGTGTTTGGAATCGCATTCCTAGCATCATATGGGCAGGCTAGTGCAGCATGGAATACATATCCATCTGATTGTCCTGTTCCACTTACTATAGGAAACTATACTACAGGTCAAGGTGTTCAAGATGGTTCAAACGGTTGTTGGACTAGAACAAGTGTTTCTGCAACAGCAGGACAGACAATCAATGTAGCCGTTTTTTATGATAATACAAACAATACAGACGCAAACAACACAGTCATTAGTATAAATCAATCTCCAGCAGGGTCTATGAGTTCAAAAAACTCATCATACTCTTTTTCTGGAAATTTAAATTCTAGTGCGGGGGCTCTATCTTTGAGTCAAGTAACCGCAAATCTTTCAAGTTCAGAAACTTTAACATTTAGTCAGGCTAAATGGTTTAAGAAAGCAAGTACATCAGGTGTTTCTTTGCCTAACGGGCAAACTGGAAACGAAGCTTTTACTGGTGGTTTATCTATGGGAACTATTGCAAATGGAGATTGGGGAACTGTTATATTTTCCTTTTCTGTAGGAACAACAGTTCAGCCTCAGCTTTGTAAAGACACTAATGCAACTAATTACAACGGAGCATTACCATGTCAGTATCCTCAGCTAGTATGTTCAATCAACAGTTTCACAGCAAGTCCAACATCAATCACAAACGGTGGTTCATCAACACTTAACTGGAATACAAGCAACTGTTCAAACGTTACAATTTCAAACCTTAGTTACAATGTTCCTATAAACGGATCACAAACTGTTTGGCCT